>JAFGIE010000219.1 GCA_016929775.1 Anaerolineae bacterium | reverse complement strand
GTAGGTCCCTTCGGCGAGTGCGCTGGTCGTGTAGCTGGTGACGGGCCCGAGGTCCGCGATCGCGCCGTCCCAGTCGAGGCGGTAGCCGGCGGCGCCGGCGACAGGCGCCCAGGTCAGGGTCGGCGTGGTGTCGTTGGTGCTCGTCCCGTCCGCCGGGCTGAGCAGCGTAGGAACGCCGGGTCCTACGATTGAGGTGGAGGCCTGTGCCATGAGGAAGGGGCGCGCACCGTCGACGTCCATGTTGTGCGTCCACAGCTGCCAGATCGTGTCGCCCCACGCCTTGAGCTGCGCAAAGAAGGGGTCGCTCTGGATCAGATACGCGGGGTCGCCGCCCGCGCCCGTGCCCGGCAGCGTCGTCCCTGTCCCGTTGATCTCGTCGCGCAGAAACTCGATGTACTCGCGGCTCGTGGTCTGGTAGTAGAGGTTGACCTGCACGCTGTCTGCCGCGACCGGGATCGTCAGCGATACCGCGTCATAGCCGCCGGCGTACTCGGCGGCGCTATAGTAGTCGGGAGCCGAATCGCCGTGCCACACCGGCTCGGACAGCCGCGTTGGCGCTGCGGCGATGTCAAAGCCCACCGGTGGGATGCGGTTGTCCTTGTACCGTCCCGTCGCCAGCGCAAAGTGAAGGGTCTCGTCCTCGCCCGTCAGCGCGCTGGAGGGGTGCATTTCGTACACCAACGCGTCCAAGTGCGTCTCGTTGGGGCCCAGCGCTGGGCTGTTGGGCGAGTATGCTGCCGGCAGTCCTCTCAGCGTGCCGACCGCCTCGTCGTAGGGGTTGATCTCGTAGACAAGCTGCTCCCCGGCATAGGCGCGCACGTTGAGGAACATGCGTCGTCCCTCGGGAAAGCCCGAGATCAGCTTGTGCCCGGTGTTGTTCTGGACGCGGAACGAGAGCGCTCCCGACCCGGGATCGTAGCTCAGGTCGGTGATCGAGGCGGCGAGGATCAACTGCTCCTTTGCCCGGTCCACTCCCGCCAGGAGCGCCGCCGGGTCGATGCCCAGTCCCTGGTTCAGATCCAGGGTCAGCACGCTTGCGCCCTGGTTGAGCAGGGCGTCGTTGTTCGCGTCATAGTTTGGCGATCCTGGCACGGCGCTCGCCAGCACAAAAGAGACCCACGCGTTGCCCCCCGTCATGTCGTGCAGCGGTTGGCCCGAATTGGGGTGTTCTGCGCTTCCATCGGGCCGGATCGGGACGCCGTTCTTGTCTGCCCCGGCGCCGACCACGTCCCGCATGTGACAGTCCTGGCAGGATGCGGCGTGGGTGATATCGGGTGCGCCCTGCGCCTGGAATCCGGGCGTGGTGGCTGCACCTCCCTGCTGCCCATATGCCGAGAGCATGAACTCGGAGAAGGTGCGCTCGACGTGCACATACGCGTATGCGGAGTTCTGCTCGGTGGGCAGGGGCGAGGCTGGGTCGGCGCCGAGGTTGGCGAGGACCGGGTTGGATACGTCGTGGCAAGTGGAGCAAAAGTACTTGCTCTTGTGGTAACGGCTGTACAGCATCTGGTGGCGGGCGGCGGCGTCGGCAAAGGAGGCGCGCTTTTGCCCCGCTCCGCTCACATAGTACTGCCCGGCGCCATTCTCGGTATAGCCTGCTGGCGGCAGGTTGCCGCTGTAGAACGACGTGCCGTCAAAGCGCGCGATGCCCTGCGCCAGCGCTGCGTCCGCCAGGTAGGTCTGATCCGCAGCAGGCTGAGAGGGGGTATCGCTGGCGTTGGTCTCGTCCCAGTAGGTCAGCCAATCGCTGCCCTCGCGCGTCCCGTCATACGTGGTCTGGAAAAAGGGGTCGTACAGTGCGTGGCAAAAGTCGCAGTGTACCCCGTCAAAGTCGGAACCGGACATAGCAGAGGCATTGGGTGGATCCGAGCGTCCCTCCAGCCAACCCTGTGGGAAGTGGCAGCGCTCGCAGATGTCCACGGCGTTGGGCGTGCCGACCGCCCAGATCGAGTCCTGCCCGGCGACGGTCATGCAGGCCCAGAACACAAAGTCGCGCGATGCCTGGGCCATCATCGAGCCCTTCCAGTTGGTGCCCGGCTCTACTGCGGGGTCATAGCCGGCATGGCAGTTCAGGCAGCGGTCCGGCCCTTCCAAGGTAACCTGACCGGGCTGTGTGCCCGGCATGCGCACCAGCGGGTCCAGCTCGACATCGATCGGTGTCCAGGCGGAGACGCCCCACGCCATCCCGATCGCCAACGTCATTCCCAGAAGGGTGAGCAAGGTGAGCCTGGATTTCATCTCGAACGCTCCTGTGGATGCGCGTATGGGAGGACGGCGACGGGCAATACGGTCTTGGCACCCGATCATAGCACGGAAGGGCGAGTAGGTCAATTGTCGCACGATTGACACGACACGTTGCCTGTACTATAATGCCCGCCATCCTGACCGGCAATCGCATCGCGCTGGGGCAACGTCCAGGCGGCAGCGACATCGATCGTTCGCATCCGCGCCCTCGCATAGGTACCTGTCTATGCGGGGGCGCGTTTCCATCGGAGGGGTGCATGGGCAAGAGCCTGACACAGCAGATTATCGAGGCGCACTTGGTCGACGGCGTGTGGGCGCCGGGCGGCGAGATCGGGATCCGGATCGACCAGACCCTGACGCAGGACGCAACGGGGACGATGACCTACCTCGAGCTCGAGGCGATGGGCATCGACGCGATCCAGACCGAGCTCTCGGTCAGCTATGTCGACCACAACACGATCCAGGTTGGCTATGAAAACGCGGACGACCATCGCTACCTGCAGACCGTCGCGGCGCGGTATGGGATCGTGTTCTCGCGCGCCGGGAACGGGATCTGCCACCAGGTGCACCTCGAGCGCCTGGGCCAACCTGGGAAGACCCTGCTCGGCGCCGACAGCCACACGCCCACGGGCGGCGGAATCGGCATGATCGCGATCGGCTGTGGCGGGATCGACGTGGCAGCGGCGATGGGGGGGCGCCCGTTCTACATCCCCTGTCCGCGCGTCGTGCGCGTCGAGCTCACCGGACGGCTGCAGCCGTGGGTGTCCGCCAAGGACGTCGTGCTCGAGATGCTGGCGCGCCTCGGGACCAAGGGCAACGTGGGGCTGATCCTCGAGTACGGGGGACCGGGTGTGGCGACGCTGACTGTCCCCGAGCGCGCCACGATCGCCAACATGGGCGCGGAGATGGGGGTCACGACCTCGCTCTTTCCGTCCGACGAGGAGACGCGGCGCTTTCTGCGGGCGCAGGGGCGCGAGGCAGACTGGACGCCGCTCTACGCCGATCGAGATGCGGCGTACGATCGCACGGTCGAGATCGACCTAGGCGCGATCGAGCCGCTGTGTGCCACGCCGCACTCGCCGGGCAACGTGCGCCCGGTGCGCGAACTCGCCGGGCTCAAGGTTGACCAGGTCGAGATCGGCTCGTGCACCAACTCTTCCTACGTCGACCTGGTGACCGTCGCCCACATCCTCCGCGGGCGGATCGTGCATCCCGACGTCTCCCTCGCCGTGACCCCGGGGTCGCGCCAGGTGCTGCAGATGATCGCGCGCGACGGCGCCCTGCTCGACATCGTCGGTGCGGGCGCGCGCCTGCTCGAGCCGGCGTGCGGCTTTTGCATCGGCAACTGCCAGAGCCCCGGCACGGACGCCGTCTCGCTGCGTACCAACAACCGCAACTTTGAGGGGCGCAGCGGCACGCCCAGCGCGTGCGTCTACCTGGTCAGCCCCATGGTCGCCGCTGTCGCGGCGCTGGCGGGCGAGCTGACCGATCCGCGCACGTTGGGCGCCGATCCCCCGGCGGTCGCGATGCCCGATGCGTTCCTGATCGACGACTCTATGTTCCTCCGAGGCGACCCCGACCCAGCGGTCGAGATCGCGCGTGGGCCGAACATCGGCGCGCCGCCGCGCACTCTGCCGCTGGTCGAGCACGTCGCGGGCGAGGTGGCGCTCGTCGTCGGCGACAAGGTCACGACCGATCACATCTCGCCCGCCGGACCCTATCTCAAGTATCGGTCCAACATCCCCCGCTATGCCGAGGCGACCTTTGTGCGCGTGGACCCGACCTTCGCCCAGCGCGCTGCCGCGAACCGGGATGCGGGCGTGCACAACGTGATCGTCGCCGGCGAAAGCTACGGGCAGGGCTCGAGCCGCGAGCACGCCGCGATCTGTCCCCGTTACCTGGGGGTCGTCGCGGTGGTCGCAGTGAGCTATGAACGGATCCACATCGCCAACCTAGTCAACTTGGGGATCGCGCCCCTGACCTTTGCCGACCCCGCGGACTATGCTCGGATCGCGCAGGGAGATGCGATCGAGATCCGGGGCTTGCGCGCCGCGATCGCAGCGGGGGAAGGGCTCGTGCTCGTGGACCGCACGCGCGCGATCGAGATCCCGCTGGTGTGTGCGCTCTCGGCGCGAGAGCGCGTGATCTTGCTCGCGGGGGGCCTGCTCGGCGCCTGATCCGGCGTCTGATCCGATCTCGACCTACAGAGGAGCGCACATGATCACCGTCAAGAACCCGATCGTCGAGATGAACGGCGACGAGATGACCCGCGTTATCTGGGACATGGTCAAGCGCAAGTTGATCTTGCCCTTCCTCGACGTGGACCTGCTCGCGTACGACCTGCACGTCATGGTCCGCGATGACACGGAGGACCAGGTCACCGTCGACGCGGCGCGCGCGATCGCCCGCCACGGCGTGGGCGTCAAGTGCGCGACGATCACGCCCAACGCGGCGCGCGTAGAGGAGTACGGGCTCAAGAAGCAGTGGCGGAGTCCCAATGCCACGATCCGGGCGATCCTCGATGGCACGGTGTTCCGCACGCCCATCATGGTCGCCAACGTGCGCCCTATGGTCCGCTCCTGGACCAAGCCGATCGCGATCGCGCGCCATGCCTATGGCGACATCTACAAGAGCGTCGAGATCCAGGTGCCGGGCCCGGGGAAGGCTGAGCTGGTGTACACGCCTGCGGGCGGAGGCGCGCCGGTGACCCACCGCGTGCACGACTTTGACGGGCCCGGCGTGTTGATGGCGATGCACAACCTCGACCGGTCGATCCGTAGCTTTGCCCAGGCGTGCATCGCGTATGCCATCGATCGGCGGGTCGACCTCTGGTTTGCCGCCAAGGACACGATCTCGCAGACCTACCACGCGCGCTTTCGCGATCTGTTCCACGAGGAGGTGGCGGCGCACCAGGACGCGCTCGACGCAGCGGGGGTTGGCTATTTCTACACCCTGATCGACGACGTCGCTGCCCGGATCATGCGACACGAGGGCGGGATCCTGTGGGCGTGCACCAACTATGACGGCGACGTCATGTCCGACATGCTCGCCGCCGGCTTTGGCAGCCTGGGGTTGATGACCTCGGTGCTGGTCTCTCCGAGCGGCGCGTACGAGTACGAGGCAGCGCACGGCACGGTGCAGCGGCACTACTACCGCTATCTCAAGGGAGAGCAGACCTCGACCAACTCGACGGCGACCATCTTTGCTTGGAGCGGGGCGTTGGGCAGGCGGGGCGAGCTGGACGGCACCCCCGATGTCGTGGCGTTTGCGCGCGCCCTCGAAGGCGCCGTGATCGAGACGATCGAAGGGGGGACGATGACGGGCGACCTGGCGCGCATCGCCGATCCTGCGCCGGTCGAGGTGGCGCACACGGAGGCGTTCATCGACGCCGTCGCCGCGCGCCTGCGGGATGCGGTTGGCGCCTGACCGGAACGCCCTATCCTAACCGCTGGTCGCAGTGGTCCGCATAGCCGCAGGCGCGGCAGCGCGCCGGGTCGTCGTGGCTGCGGTCGGCGTGCCCCTCGCGCAGGTCCTGCCGCATCCACTCGATCGTGTCCAGCAGCGCGTCCTCCAGCTCGCGCGTGTAGCGCACGGCAAAGGTCCGCGTCGACGCCGGATGCTCGCCGTCATAGTGGATCAGGCCATAGGGAGGACGGCGCCCGTACGCTGCCTCGACCAGCAGGCAGTAGGCGGCGAGCTGCATCACGTGGCTGCGATAGGGCTCTGCAGGGGCGTCTCCCGATTTCACCTCCACCGGGATCACGTGGTTCCAGCGCTGCACGAGATAGTCCGGCTTGCCGCTGAGGTTGACCGAGGGCGCATAGAGCGGGTCGACGCACGCGCGCCAGCTTCCCGTGTCGCTGTACACCACCCTTCCCGGCGGCATGCCGGCGCGCTGGCGAAGACGCAAAGACGCCCACAGCAGCGCGAGCGCTGCGACGGCGACGGCGAGCGCGACGACCGGCAGCCGGTCCATCCCCATCCCCTCAGCGCTCGGACAGGGCGTGGATGCCCCAGCCGAGCAGCCCGAGCGCGGCGGCAGCCAACAGCCCGAGCGCGAGGCGGCGCACGACGCGCGCCAGCGCGACGCGCCAGCCGTGTCGTTCGTGCTGGCGTGCGCCCTGCGTCAGGAGGTATGGGTCGACCGGCGTGATCCCCTCCACCGTGCCGAGCCACCACGCCCGCGCACAGTAGGCGTACTGCCCGACCTCGCTGGCGGAGACGCGCTTACCCCTCGGCGCCACGTCCCACCCTCGCCTCAAAGTCGCGCAGCGCTTGGCGCAGCCGCTCCTGCTGCACCGTCACCGTCAGGTCGCCCCGGGTGCGCTCCAACACCGCGCGCAGCGCGTCGGTCTTGCGCCGCAGCCCGCCCGTGACGGCGTCCGGAAAGTCGATCGTCGTCATGGCGACGTACACGTCCTCCATGTCCTCGATCAGCGTCTCCCCCCGGTCGAGGTTGCCGCGCCGGATGGTGTCGAGGATCGCCCGGCGCAGCTCACTCGCCGCTTCGGCGAGCCCACCCAGGTAAGCCGGATAGTCGACCTCTACGCCCAGATCTGCCAGAGACGGGATCGGCTCGCGGCGCAGCAGGGCATAGACGGCGCACGCCTCGACGTACTCTTTGAGGGCGTCTTGCGTGTACCCCGCATAGTACACGTCCGCATAGCCGCTCACGTCGGCGACCATCTCTTGTGCAGCGGCTTTTGCCGTCTGCAGCAGATCGTGCGCCTGTGCGTACTCGCCTCGGTGCATGGCGCGGATGCTGTTCGCGCAGTGGCGGATCAGCATTCGCGAGCGACGAATGGCCTGGTCACGTGCCGCGTTGCGCAGTTCGAGCGCGTCACGGATCTGGTCGATCATGGTCTGCAGGTCCACGGGGACTCTCCTTTGCGCGTGCGAGCGCGGAACCGGGCCTCCCGAGCGTCAGGAAGATCTGCGCGTATCCTATCCGAAAAGGGCGCTCCTGTCAATGTAGCATGGCTTGGTCGGTGCACTCGTTGTTCGGGGCGACGGGGCTGCCGACACGAATGCAGTCCCCGGAACCGAGGCACACTTGCGCAACGTGCAAGGTGCTGACCAGCTCGATCGGCGGAGATCGGCTTCTGAGCAATGCCCCAAAGCGCAGGTGTGCCCTGGCTAGGTTGGACCGGTGCGCGGGGAATGTGCTATAATCGGGGTGGATCGTTGTCCTATCGTGCCCAATGAGGCAAGGAGGGAGGAGGACATGCTCCGACGCCCGTTCGTCCGTCGCATGGCCCTCGCCTGCCAAGCGCTGCTCGCGCTCTGGGCGCTGTGCATGGCACACTGTACGTCCGCCCCCACGCCGACCGCGCCGCCGCAGCCCACGCCCGCCGCACGCCCCACCGCGACCCCATCCCTGCGCCCGCTGCCCACCGTCACGCACGTCGAGCACGACGTCTACCTCGATCAACGACTGGAGATGGTGCGCACGCAGATCGAGGGGCGAGGCGTCTCGGACCCGGATGTGCTCGCCGCGATGCGCGCCGTGCCGCGCCACCTCTTCGTGCCGGAGGAGTGGCTCGATCAGGCCTACGACGATCACCCGCTGCCGATCGGCTATGCGCAGACGATCTCGCAGCCGTACGTTGTGGCTTGGATGACGGAGCTGCTGAGCGTCGATCCCGGGGATGTCGTCCTCGAGGTGGGGACCGGGTCGGGGTACCAGGCTGCCATCCTGGGCGAACTGGGCCTGACCGTCTACACGATCGAGATCGTCGCTCCCTTGGCGGAACAGGCTACGCGCCGGCTCGCCGAGATGGGCTACGATGGCGTGACGGTCCGGCAGGGGGATGGCTACTATGGGTGGGAGGAGAAGGCGCCGTTTGACGCGATCATTGTCACCTGTGCGCCCGATCACGTCCCGCCGCCGCTCACCCAGCAGCTTGCCGAAGGGGGGCGCATGGTGGTGCCGGTTGGACCGCCCGGCGGCTACCAGAGCCTGTTCCTGATCACCAAGGCAGACGGCGAGGTCAAGAGCCAGAGCTTGGGTGGCGTGCGCTTTGTGCCGCTGACGCGCGAGTGAGCGCTGCCGAGAGGGCAGGCTAGGCCACGACGCGCACCCGCTGCGGCAGCACCAGGACCTGCTGCGCTTCAGCTGCTGAGGCAAGCGCCGCTGCCGGGGAGCTAAAGCCTCTCCCCGCCGCAGTAGCCACGCCGATGCGAATGTGCATCTCGGGCAGTGCGGTTTCCGACGCCAGGTCGCGCGCCGGGTAAAAGAGCGAGAGCGCGCGGGACAGACGCCGCGTTGCCTCCGCACGGATGCGCGACGCTGCCTCGGCGCGGGTCACGACCACAAAGTCGGGCCGGTCGACGTGCCCGACCACGTCATCGTCGCTCCCCACTTGCTCTGTGACATGGTCCAGGATGGTAGCCACCGCCCGCAGCGCGTCGTCGCTGCTGACAAAGCCATAGGTCTCCCCGAATGCCTCGCTGCCGCCGACTGAGACGAGGACGATCGCCAGGTCCGCCACGTCCAAGCGCTCGCGCAGGTGGGCCTCGATCACCTCGCGCCCCGACAGCCCCGTGACCGGGTTCACGAGGCTCGTGAACCGGGCGCGCTGCAAGGCGTTCTGCACCCGGAGGCGCAGTTCGTACAGGTCACACGGCTTGCTGACATAGTCTACGGCGCCCAACGAGAGCCCGGCGATGCGCTGATCGCGCGCGCTGCGCTGCGTGAGAAAGATGATCGGGATCCGGCTGGTGCGCGTGCTGGCGCGCAGCGTGCGGACCACTTGGTAGCCGTCAATGTCCGGCAGGTGGATGTCCTGAATGACCAGATCGGGCGTCGACTCGCGGCAGAGGCGCAGCGCGTCCAGTCCCCAGGAGGTGGTGCGCACGGCATAGCCCTGCGCCGCAAAGTAGGTGCTGAGCATTTCGGCGGTGTTGGCGTCGTCTTCGACGATCAGGATCTTGTTCGGACCAGCCATGGTGCTTTCCCCCCTCACGTCGTGCTCTGCCTGCCGCGCGCCTGGCTGGGCGCCCCTCGATGCGCTAGTTCAGGGGTTCTTTGTAGATCTCGAATCTGCAGTCCTGATGCCCCATCGCGTGGCAGTGTGTCTGGACGACCTTAAAGTCCTTGCCCCCGCTGACCCAGTTCAGGCCCCCCTGTAGCAGTCCCACAGCGCCGTGGCAGATCGGGCGATCTGCCTTCCGTCCCCAGCACACCGGGCAGCGGTGGATGACATAGATGAACCGATCGCCGTGGTCCCCCACCGTGCTGTACTGATCGCTGAATGTCGTAAAGATCTTGGCCATACCGGTCAGGCCGATCCGGACCTTGGCCTGGAGGGGCAGGACTTTCATCGCGAGGTTGGCGATGCCCACTGTGGCCCCAAAGGCCTCCAGTCCAGCGCGGACCGAGGCCCTGCCACCGCGCAGTGCAAAGACCCGCCCCCCGCGCGGGCCGTAGGTGTCGTCCAGCGCTTGGTTCAGCCCCGAAAACTGGGCAAAGTCGAAGGCGCGATCGAGGTTGTTGGGTGGGTAGTTGCCGATCAACTGGGTCAACCCAGCCCTGTTGAGGACCGCGTTCAGCCCGTTCCTGCCCATGATGTCCTCGAGCACTTCGAGGTAGATGCGCACGATCTTGTTCGGATAGTACAACCCACTCGGTTCGATGACCACGAACAACCCCTCCCGGATGTGGGAGCACGCACGCCGCACACCGGACTTGTGTCTCTTTCAGCCCGCGCCCGCGCAGATCACACGATCTGCTCGAGCGCCTGTACGGCCCTGCGCATGTCGAGAAAGATCAGCCCGAGCTTGGCCTGGATGCGCGCCAATACGGTCAGGACTGCGTCCTCGCCGATCGCCATGAGGATCACAAAGCCGTTCTCTCCCTTGATGAACACCTGCTCTACTGTGCCGCGCCCGAGCTCACCTGCGATGCGATCGCCCAGGCTTTGCATGGCAGCTGACATGGCGGAGACGCGATCCTCCTCGATCCCAGATGGCAGCGCAGAGGCCATGATCAGACCGTCGACGCTGACCACAGCGGAAGCCTCGATGTCCGAGCTGTTGTATTGCAGGTTGCGGAGTTCGTCTACCATGCGCTCCGTCCGCGATCTCGTCATTGCCTACGCTCCTTCTGCTCCCGTCGGGGTCAGTTTGGTTCGCCGCCGTGGCAGGCCTCAACACGACATAACATGAGGCACTCCGCCTCTAGCTTACTACAGCTGGAACAAGTTGTCAAGTCCAATTGCCGTCTAGCGCCGCGCGCGCGACACGAGCAGGTACAGGAGCGCGACGACGGACACGAACGGCGCCGCGCCGAGACAGGGGGGTGCGCCAGAGCGCGATGCCGGCGTTGGCGTGGCTTCGATCGCCGCGCCCAGATCGGGAGTGCGGGTCGGGAGCGGCGCGGTCGCGGTCGGGGCGCCCACGATCGTCGGTGGCGTGGCGACCGGCGCAGATGTCGCAGTTGGCGCGGGTTCCTCTGCAGCCGTCGGCGAGGGGGAAGGCAGGACACGCGTCTCTCCCGAGCGCGGCGGCGCGCCGATGTGCGCGCGCCACAGGTCTTCCATGCCATCCATGTCGACGCCAAAGACCTGTGCCAAGGCGTCGTCATAGTGCGCGCCCTCGGCAAAGACGGCGATCAGCTCGCCCAGCTTTTCGGTCCCGTGGGCCTCGATGATGTACGCGATCAGGCTGTAGCTCTCGGCATAGGCCAGATCGACGCGCTCTGGGTCGTCGGGAAAGCCGCTGTTCAGGGCGCGCAGCGAGATCAGCGTGTCAGTCCGGATCGCGTCTGCCAGTGCGGCGAGCTCTCGATCGGTCGCGCCTCCCTCGCTGCGCATTGCCAATCCCTCGTGCAGCCAGCGGGGGATGTCGCCAAAGGGCGGTTTGGTCACTGCGTACAGCGTGGCGTGCGTCAGCTCGTGCGGGATCACGCGCTCCATCCAGGAGCGGCTCCCCAGGCCGATCGCGATGCAGCCCGTATCCCCAAAACTCACTGCCCCCGTCCACTCGGAGGTCGCCTCTTCGAGCGCCGAGAGGAACTCCTCGTGCGAGTTATAGACCACGATCGCGATCGTGTCCTTGGGCCTGACCCCGAACTCGTCGCTCAGCCTCTCCATTGCGGCGAGCGCGATGTCATAGTAGCGCCTGCCGAAGGCTTGGTCCTGGTCGTGCCAGTAGAGGCGCAGCCGGTCGTCTCCCAGGACCTGCCAGGAGAAGCGCGTGTCCTCGTAGACCCAGCTGGTGACCTCGGTCTTGGCCCTGTCGCCCGCTTCAGTCTCGATCACCCACCAGTACTGGACGCCGATCATGGGCGGCTTGTACTTGCCTGCGGAAGCCATGTCCTCGACCTGCTCGACCTGGACCTCGGTTCCGGGCGCGAAGGCGGGTTCAGCGGTGTTGCTCGATCGCTGCCCAGTGAAGCGGTAGAAGAGCTTGACGGACGTGATCTTGGACGTGGCCCTGGCGTGGAGGCGGAAGGTCAGCGATTCGCGAAAGACGTGCTCGTGCTCGTTGCTCAATATCTCGATCGCCTCCTGCGCGCGCACGGGCAGGCCCATGGCCAATGCCAGGCACAGGAGGGTCGCCATCCAGCGTGCACCCACGAGCGGGCGGATTGATCGTCGCATGTGTATCACCTCTAGTTTGATAACCGATGCTCCGATTATACCACGGTCGATGTGTGCGAATCAACCCGACGTGGTATAATCGGGCTGTTGAGACCGATCCTGGAACCAGATGGAGGGACGAGATGGGCGAAGAATCCGATCGTTACGCAGCCAAGTGGGAGACGTGGACGGTGATCCCCGCCGGTGCGGGGTGGGCCTTTGCGGTCGGCATTATCGAGCAAAGCGGGCGGCGGCGCGTGCGCGTGGCAAAGGGCAAGGTCAAGGTCGCCGCCTCGGGCGAGCTCCCGATCACGCAGCAGGCCAAGTTCAATCTCAAGCCTGCCGACTGGAAGGCCCTGCGCGCGGCGATCGATCAGTACATCGCCCAGCTGGCGTCGGAGGAAGCGAAAGCGGACTGATCACGTCGCAATGGCACGGTGTACGACCCAATCCCAAGCGCACCCCCTTGACAAGCGACTGGTTTGCCTGTATGCTCATGCCTGCCGCGGCGCAAAGGGTGCGGGTCGTGATCTGCCCGACGCTCTGCCCGCGGCATTGGAGGTGTAGGTTGTTTTTTGACGAAGCCAAGATCTATGTACGAGCCGGACGGGGCGGCAATGGCTGCGTGGCCTTCCGCCGCGAGAAGGGCGTGCCGTTCGGGGGCCCAGCAGGGGGCAACGGCGGCAAGGGCGGCGACGTGTACGTGCGCGCCTCTGGGCACATGAACACGCTGGTCGCGTTCCAGAAGCAGTCGCACTTTGCCGCCGAGGACGGACAGAACGGTCGGGGCAAGGACCAGGTGGGGCGCCGGGGACAGGATGTCGTGGTCGACGTCCCCCAGGGCACGGTCGTGCGCGACGCAGATACGGGCCATGTGTTGGCGGATCTGGTCGAGGTGGACCAGCGGGTGTGTGTGGCGCGCGGTGGGCGGGCCGGGCGCGGCAACGCAGCTTTTGCCACGTCGACCAACCAGGCGCCACGCCTCTCGGAACGGGGCGAACCGGGAGAAGAACGTTGGCTGGCGCTCGAGCTCAAGCTGATCGCCGACGTTGGCCTGGTCGGGATGCCGAATGCGGGCAAGTCGACCCTGCTCGCCGCAGTCAGCGCCGCGAATCCCAAGATCGCCGGCTATCCATTCACCACGATCCAGCCCAACCTGGGGGTGGTGACTCTGGGCTATGCGACGTCCTTTGTCCTGGCAGACCTGCCCGGTCTGATCGAGGGCGCCAGTCGCGGGGTGGGCCTGGGGTATACGTTCCTGCGTCACGTCGAGCGGACGCGGCTGCTGGTGCACCTGATCGACGGTGCGTCGATGGATCCGCTGGGCAATTTCGACGCGATCAATCGCGAGCTGGAAGCCTTTAGCGCGGCGCTCGCGGCAAAGCCCCAGATCGTCGCAGTGACCAAGCTGGACCTGCCGGAGGTGCGCGAGCTGTGGCCCGTGATCGAGGAGGCGCTTGCCGCGCGGGGCATCGACCCGTACGTGATCTCGGCGGTGACCGGCGAGGGCGTGCGGGAGCTGCTCGGCGCGATCGCGAGCCGGCTTGCCGAGCTTCCGGAGGAGCTGCCGCGCGAGGAGGTCGACATCGTGCCCGAGGTAGACGAGCACGCCTTCACGATCGCCACCAGCCCGCTGGGCTGGCACGTGCGCGGCGTGGCGATCGAGCGCGCGGCCAAAATGACCAACTGGGACCAGGAAGAGAGCCTGGCGCGCTTCCAGCGGATTCTACAGGCGATGGGGATCACCATGGCGCTGCGTGAGGCAGGCGTTGCCATGGGCGATACGGTCTATGTCGGTGAGACCGAGCTGCAGTGGGGGTGGGAGCCCGTCTAGATCCCTGCGCTAGGAGAGAAGGGAACGCATGCCAAGACCCATCGTGCACATGATCGGCAACGCGCACATCGACCCGGTGTGGCTGTGGTGCGTGGACGAGGGACGCGAGGAGGTCCTGTCCACCTACCGTTCTGCCATCGACCGCATGCGCGAGACGGCATCCTTTGTCTTCACCAGCGGGGGCGCGGCGACCTATCGATGGGTGGCGGAAGACGATCCCGACCTGCTTGCCGCCATCCGGCAGCGTGTCGCGGAGGGAAGGTGGTCGCTGGTCAACGGCTGGTGGGTCCAGCCCGACTGCAACATCCCTTGCGGCGAGTCCTTTGCCCGGCACGGGTTGTACGGTCAGCGTGCGCTGGAGGCGCTGTTCGGGCGGCGTGCGGTGACCGGCTATAACGTCGACTCGTTCGGTCACACTGGCAGCCTGCCCCAGATCCTGTTCGAGAGCGGGCTGTGCAACTATGTCTTCTTTCGCCCGGCGCCCGGGATCGAGAAGGACCTCCCCGGGACCCTGTTCTGGTGGGAGAGCGACGATGGCACCCGGGTGCTCGCGAGCCGCCCCCCGCTCCACTATCCCAGCGAACCGGGCGCGCTGGTCGAGCGCATCGACCTCGCTGCCGCACAGGCGCCGCCTGCGGTCGGGCACGTGATGTGCTTCTATGGCGTGGGCAACCACGGCGGAGGCCCGACGCGCGCCAACATCGCCTCGATCCTGGGCGCCATGGAGCGGGTCGAGGGCCCTGAGGTGCGCTTTGGCAGCCCCGACCGCTTCTTCGAAGCTGTGCGCGCCAGCGGGGCAGCCCTGCCGGTGCTGCACGACGAGCTCCAGCACCACGCGCGCGGCTGTTACACTGCGGTCTCGCGCTGCAAGTGGTACAACCGCAAGTGCGAGACGGCGCTGCTGACCGCAGAAAAGTTTGCCGCGCTGGCGCACCGCTTCCTGGGTGTCGCATACCCGCACGCGTCGCTTACCCATGCGTGGGAGAACGTCCTCTTTAACCAGTTTCACGACATCCTCGCCGGGACCAGCCTCCACGAAGCCTACGAGGATGCCTATGAGAGCTACAAAGAGAGCCTCGGGATCGCAGACCTGGCGCTCGAGACGGCGCTGAGCGCCATGGCTGCCCAGATCGACACACGGGGCGCGCCGGGGAGCCGCCCGCTGCTGGTCTTCAACCCGTTGCCGTGGGCTCAGCGGGTGCCCGTCGAGACAGCAGTGCCGGTCACCGCGAGCTGGCACGACGATTGGCGCGGGACGTTCCGCCCTGGTGCGATCGAGCTGCTCGACGATCGGGGCCAAGCCGTGCCCTGCCAGGTGACCGCACTCGAGCACAGCGGCGGGCAGTACCTGATCCGGTTCTGCTTTCTCGCCGACCTGCCCGCCCTGGGGTACCGCTGCTATGCGCTCACCATCCCCGACGATGCGCCCGTGTGGGATCCGTCCCCGCCCGCGCAGGGAGCGGCGATCGAGAACGCCTACTTGAGGTTGACCCTCGATCCCGATACGGGGTGGGTGACCAGCCTCTACGACCTGGAGCGCGGCTTGGAGCTGATGGGCGGTCCGGGCGGCGTGCCGCGCGTGATCGACGATCCGAGCGACACGTGGAGTCACGACGTGGAGCGCTTTGACGACGTGATCGGGGCCTTCGAAGCGGCGGGGCGAGTGGTCGTGGTCGAGCGAGGCCCGGTGCGCCAGACGGTGCGCGCAGACTGTACGTGGGGCGATTCGCGCGTGGTGCTCGAGTACAGCCTCTATGCCGGCGAGCGCCAGGTCCGCGTGACGGTGAGCGTGGACTGGCGGGAGCAGCTCAAGATGCTCAAGCTGGCGTTCCCGTTCGGCATCGCCGATCCGCACAGTACAGCTGCGATCCCGTACGGGCGCATCCAGCGCGTCGACGACGGGGGCGAGGAACCCTGCCAGGAGTGGGTTGACCTCAGCGGCGGCATCGGCGGCGAGCGCTACGGCGTCGCGCTGCTCAACGACAGCAAGTACGGCTATGACTGCGCGGACGGAGAGCTGCGGATGAGCCTGGTGCGCAGTCCCGTGTATGCCTTTCACACCCCGCGCCAGATCGAGCGGGGCGTGACCTACGAGTATGTCGACCAGGGAGAGCAGGCGATCCACATGGCGCTCCTGCCGCACGCCGGGTCGTACGTCGAGGGCGACGTCGTGCGCTGCGCGGCATCGCTGAACGCACCCCCGGTAGTTGCCGAGGTCGAGGCCCATCCTGGCGCGTGGGCCCCTGCCGCTTCGCTCGCCTCGTGTGAAGCGCCCAATATCGTCCTGACCGCGCTCAAGGTCGCAGAAGAGGGCGACGACCTGATCGTGCGCGGCTACGAGACGGCGGGGCGTGAGACGATGGCGCAGGTCCGGATTGGCGCAGATGGACCTCGTTGGACGGTAGCCTGGCGCCCACACGAGATCGTGACGCTCCGTGTGAGCGGCGACGGGGCGCCTGTCCGGGTCAACATCCTCGAAGAGCCGGCTCCATGACGCCGTTCCGCACGACGCTCGTTCCCCGCATCGACTATGACCGCTGCCACACTTGTCCCAAGTGCGTGGCGGCGCAGCACTGCCGCTTCCGGGCCTTGGTGCGCATCGACCGGGAGGAGCCACCCTACGTCGACGTCAGCCTGTGCGGGGGGTGCGGGGAGTGCTTCCCGCACTGTCCACACCAGGCGATCGTGGCGCCCGGGACCGGCACTGGGCGGACTGGCGCCGACCAGACGTAAAGGGGGTCGGGCTGCGCTGCTGTGCCTAGTCCCCGCGCAGGCGCGCCAGTTCTTCCTCCAGCTCGTCGATCTGGGCGATCAGTGCGGGGGACGTGGAGTGCTTGGGGATCCGGTCGCGCGCGTCTTGGAGGCGCGCCTCTAGCTCTGCAATGCGCGACGCGCGCGCCGCCGCTTCGCGTTGGGCCTGTAGGCACGCCAGTTCCACTTCCAGTTCGTCGATCTGGGCCATCAACGCTGGGGGCGGGGTGTGCTTGGGGATCCGGTCGCGCGCGTCTTGGAGGCGCTGCTGCAGGTCCTCGATCTGGGCCTCGATCGGGCGTTCGTGCGGTTCCATCGCTTCCCCTCTCTGTGTGCGCGCTACTTGCCGCCGACCAGCCGCTGGTACGCGCCATCCCACAGCTCGGAGGAGCGCGTGTACCGCGAGATGGTGATGTCGGCAAAGCGGGGGAACAGCGCTGCCAGCATCTGGGGCACCTTGTCCCACTGCCCGAGCAGCAGCGCGGACTCGAGCGCATACGTCGTCTCTTCGATCCACTCCCACTCGAGCCGGAAGCGATCGGCCTTGAGATAGTAGTCGCGCTTTTCCCAAGCGCTCGCAGTCTGGTCGACCCCTTCCTCAAGCCGGCGCAGCGAAAAGACGATCAGCGCGGCGAGGTCCTGGCTCTCGGCGTCAAACGTCGACTTGGTCGCCAATCGGCGCAGCGCCTCGGCGATCGTCCGGCGCAGCTGGTTCCTTCTCTTTCCTACACTGTCGGTTGCGATGACACGGCTCACGGGTCTGCCTCCCTGTACACGTTCAGGGTGGGGAGTATAACACCAAAGCATGGGCGTGTCAAAGATGGTCGTTGCCGGTTGCCGTTCTCGCGCCGGCACGACGGTTTGCTCTAGCCAAGTGTCGCAGTGCAAGACTAGACGATCGTTTGGTGGACGGACTAGATCAAGGCCTGATCCGAACGCACCCCCTTTGTGATATCCTATATGCAAGCGTGCGAATCAAGAATCGCCTTTACACACATCAGCAAGAAAGGAAAGGGTACACGATGAAAAAGCTTCTCGGTACGGTTGTAACTTTGGTATTGGCTCTGGGACTGGTCACGACCGCATTTGCACAGACAGGCCAAGCGCGCGTTCGCGTTGTCCACGCATCGCCAGATGCCCCAGCCGTCGACGTCCTGGTCAACGATGGCGTGGCGTTCGCCAACGCGCCATTCAAGGGCATCACCGACTATGCCGCGCTCGACACCGGCACGTACAACATCAAGGTCGTTCCCACCGGCGCGACAGAGCCCGTCGTCATCGAGGCGGACCTGGCCCTCGAGGCGAAGGACTATACGGTCGTCGCCGTTGGCCTCCTCGCCAACATTGAGCCGCTCGTTCTGGTAGACAACAACGCTGCGCCCGCAGCCGGCAAAGCCCACGTGCGCTTCGTACACGCTTCGCCCGATGCGCCAGCGGTCGACATCGCGGTCAAGGGTGGTCCCGTTCTGTTCAGTAACGTCGCCTTCAAGGAAGTTGGCGAGTATTTGCCCGTTGACGCTGGCACGTACGATCTCGAAGTGCGCCTCGCCGGCACCGACACCGTCGCCCTTGCAGTACCTGGTCTCGCCTTGGCGGATGGCACGGTCTACACCGTGTTCGCGATGGGCCTTGCAGGGGGTCAGCCTGCGTTGATGGCGGTCCCCAGCGCGGATGCGATGCACGGCGCGATGCTGCCTCAGACGGGCGGCGCCAATCTGGCGACCCTCGTGGCGCCGATCGCCGTGGCCCTTGGTGCGCTGCTGATCGTCGGCGGGTTCTTCCTGCGCAGACAGCTCGTCCGCAGCTAAGCTCCTCTGATAGCGCGCTGTCCCTTCTGGCAGATGTGCGGAAGGGAGAACGGGGAGGGTCCCGGCAGTGAAGTGCCGGGACCCTCTCTCCTTGCCCCGGGGAGGACCGCGGCGCCTGCTCCACGACCTTGCCTCTAGGCTGAGAATCGGGTACAATCGCTCCGGGGGAGGAATGCGGGCGCCGAGCAAGCGTGCGCTCGGCCCGGGCGTGTTGCAGACGCGGAGGCGTGGCGGTCGTGGACGGGGCTGGCGTGCGGAGGCGGGCGTGGCGGGCAGCGTGGGGTTGGCTTCTCCCTGCTTCTGGAGTGGCGCTTTTCTGCCTGCGCGTGAGCCTGGAATCTGCGCCGGCACGCCCGCTGTGGGGCAGCGTTGGCGCCTCGCTCTCGCTGCTCGCGATCGCCCTCGTGCGGCGGCGGTCGATCGCGCTGGCGCCGTTGGGCTTGGCGTGGGCGTATGTGCTGTGGCCTGCCGCGTCGCCTGCATTGGCTCTTGCGATCGCCGTCGTCGCCGTCTTCGGCACGCTGATCGCGAACACGCCACGAGATAGCCGCCGGTCGGCCCTCGTGGACGGCGCCGTCTTTGCCGCTGCCCTGGCGCTCTATGTCGCGACGTTGGCTCCCACCGTCCTCCCTGCCGACAGCGGCGAGTTCCAGATCGTCGGCGCGGTGCTGGGCGTGGCGCACCCGCCCGGCTATGCCCTCTACACGATGCTGGCTCGCGCTTTCGCGCTGCTCCCGATCGGCGATCCCGCGATGCGGATCAACCTGATGGGCGCCGTCATCGGGGCGCTGACCCTGCTCGTCGTCCACCAGGCTACGCGCCGACTGACGGGCGCGGCGTGGCCCGGGATCGCCGCTGCCAGCGCGCTGGGCCTTTCGACGACCTTTTGGGCGCAGAGCACGACGGCGAACATCCGTGGGCTGACCGTGCTCCTGACGGCGGCGTGCTGTGCCTTTGCCATCCGCTACCTCTCCGCCCCCCAGGGACCGGCGCGCGTGCGTGCCCTGACGGGCCTGGCGGCGGCGTATGGGTTGGCGATATCGCACCACGCCTCTGCCGCGTTCTTTGCCCCGCTGTATGCCGCAGTCGTGCTGTGGCACGATCGCAGCTGGGTTGGGCGTCCCGCGCGTTGGCTGCGCTATGGGATCGCGTTTGCGCTTCCCTTTCTCGCCAACCTGTACATCGTCGCCCGCGCCATTAGCGGGGCCCCGTTCGGGACGGACGAGTTGGTCAGCGCCGGACGCGTGATCGACCATCTCTTGGGGCGCGGCTTTAGCGGCGACATGTTTGCCTATCTGCGCCTGGACCGCACGCTGTGGGAGCGGTTCCTGGTCGTGGGCAACATCTTTTCCTTCCAGTTTGGTGCCCTGCTGCTCGGGCTTGCCGCGCTTGGCCTGGGCTGGATGGCCTGGGCGCGGCATAAGCAGGCGGTCCTGCTGGGGGGGATCGCGGCGATCATGGCCTTTGTCGTCGCCACCTACCGCGCTCCGCAGTCGGTCGAGTACCTCATGCCCGCCTACGTGCCGGTCGCGATCTGTGCTGGGTGCGCGCTGGTCCCGATCGACCGGCTGCGGGCGCCGCGCACGGTCCGGGCCCTGCTGGCGGCGTGGGCCCTGCTGCCGGCGCTTGCGCTTGGCCTGGAGCACCTGCCCAGCTATGCCCTCCTGCACCACGATCGCTCGGCGCGCACGTACGCCGCGGCGGTGCTGCGCGATGCGCCGCCCGGGGCGCACATCCTCGCCAGTTGGCATTGGTATACGCCGCTGCGCTATCTGCAGCTCGTGGAGGGCGAACGGCGCGACATCCTGGTATCGTACGTCTACCCGCAGGGGGCGACCGAGATGCCGCAGGCTTGGCCTGCACGGATCGAGCGCGAGCTCGCGTCTGCCGATCGTCCCCTGATCGTGACCAACTATTACCCGACCTATCTCGACCTGCCCTACCGCTTCGAACCGCTGGGCGAGGCCTACCTGGTCCGCGCCGGTCCGTCCGGCAGCGTGCCGGCTGAGCTGACGCCCGTAGAAGCGCGCCTCACCGCGCAAGCCGATCGTGTGCGCCTGCTCGGTTTCCGGCTGCGCAGCCCGGCGCAGGTGCGACCAGGGGACGAGATCGCCGTGGACTTGGCCTGGCAGCCCACCGTCCCCCTGGCGCGGGGGTATGCCTTTACGGTCCAGCTCGTGGGCGCCGACGGCGCGCCGCAGGGGCAGCACGACCTGCGCCACGATGCGGCGCCCAGTTACACGCCCGGCGAGGTGCGCGTCGATCGGTATCGGATCAGCGTCTTTCCCACCGCGGCGCCTGGCCCGTACGCGCTGCGTGCCAGCGTGTACTATACGCGAGACGATGGCGCGTGGCAGCGGATGACGCTTCCGGACGGGGGCGATGTGGTCCCCCTTGCCGCGATCGAGGTGCACGCCGCCGCCCTCCCGCCGGTCAGCGCACACGCACAGCGCCAAGGGGTGCGCGGAGGGCCCGTGCTGGTCGGCGTCGACTATGACGACAGCGTGCCCGGTCAGCGCCGCGTCTACCTGCACTGGGAGGGGAGCGCGCAGCCTGCAGTTGCCCGGCTCTACGCGGGAGAGCGTCTGATCGCGCAGGGCGTGGTGCCGGCGAGTGCGCGAGGCGGCTACCTCACCACGGCGCTCGATGGCCCCCCGGAGATGCGGGATCTGCGCCTCTCGCTGTATGGCGCAGAGGGGCAGGCTCCTCTGCGCTGGATCGGCCCGTGGGGGCTTCCCCTGCGTGCGTCGATCGCCCTCCCACGCGCCGGCGCGCGGGAGCACCATCTCTCTTTCGGCGGGAAGCTGGCGCTGAGCGGTCTGGACTATGGCAGCGGCGGGACAGAGGGTGGCGAGGTGCGGGTTGCGCTGCGTTTCGTGGGCCTGCGCCCGATCGTGAGCGACTATGTGGTCTCGGTCCGGATCGCTGGCGGCGCCCAGTCGGACAGCGTGCCTGCCCTGGGCGCCATCCCGACCTACAAGTGGGTTCGCGGATCGCGCATCTCCGACGTGCATCTCTTCCCGGTTACGGGCGGCGAGACCGGGGAGGTGCAGGTCCTGCTCAGCGTCTATGACGCGTTCACGGGTCGCGCGTTGGCGCCGCTCGACGAGCGGATCGCGCGCCTCGGGCTGGCTAGCGTGCCGCTGCGCGCGGGTGATACGCCCTAGGCGGCGCTGGGGCTGCGTCGGGTCAGCTCCACAGGCTGGGCGATCGCGCGACCGTATCACGCTGGGGACAAGGGGATAGGGGACCAGGGGTCGGTTCGTTGTTGGCGGCGATCTGTGGTATAATGGGTGCACAGATCCTAGATGGTTGTGGGGATGACGATGAAACGAACACCCTTTCAGATCGCACTCGGCGCCGTGCTGGGCGCCTGGCTGTTGATCGCGTGGACAGCGCAGGCGCCGGTCGACGCACGTCCGGCGCAACCGCCCCTGCCGGCGCCGGTTGGGCACGCCTTGTTCCAGCCGGCGTGTCCCGACAGCCCGGATCTCCAGATCAACGCGGTCGAGGTCGATCCGGCTGTGCCTGTGACCGGTCTGCCGTTCAATGTCATCGTCGGGATCCGCAATGGCGGTGGGCAGACGAGCGCCGTAGACACATGGTCCTACGTGTACGTTGACCGTCCCCCGCAAGAGGGGACCACGCCGGACGTGCAGGCCCCGTCAGCGACGGCAAACCTGGCGCCTGGGGAGGTGATCACCACCTACCTCACGATCCCGGGTTCCTTGGCTACCGCTGGCTATCACGCGATCTCGGTCCGGATCGACGGGCTGAACAGCGTCGACGAGTCGTCGGGCGGCAGCTGCGACGGCGAGAACAACAACACCTACACCCTGTCCGGGCTGTTGATCGAGGGAACGCCGACTGCGACCCCGGTTCCGCCGACGCCGACGCCCTTTCCCCCGCCGATCATCTACTTCTTCGAGCCAGAGGATACGACCATCGTCGTCGGGCAGTCGGTGACCCTGAAATGGCAGGTCTATGGGAACGCGGTGAGCGTCACGCTCGACGGCGTCCCGGTCCCGCTGGAGGACACGCGGCTGATCGTACCCTCATTGGGGGAACGCATATACACGCTGCGCGCCGAGAACCCAGGCGGGGTGGTGATCAAGACCAGCCGTGTGCGGGTGGTAGAACCGACCGCGACGCCCAGCCCCACGCCGACCGAGTGCCCGCTTGCCGTGATCCACCAGTTCAACGCGACGCGGACGACGATCTTGAGGGGGGAAGAGACGACGCTGTACTGGGATCTCGAGGGTGCTACCGAGGCCTATTTGAATGGCGCTGGCGTCGTGGGGGTGGGCCAAAAGACGGTTGCGCTGGAACAGACGACGGTCTTTACACTCCTCGCGCACAACGCGTGCGGGGATACGACACGGACGCTCAAGATCACGGTGCGCTTTGCCACGCCGACCGCGACGCGTACGCCCACGCGTACGCCCTATCCGACCTCGACGCCGCGCCCGACCTCGACGCCGCGCCCGACCTCGACGCCGACGCGGCGCGTGCTGTCGACGCCGACCCTGGGCCCGCAGACGCCGACGATCACGCCTGGCGTGTCGATGTTTGAGAGCCCGCTGGGCACGCCTACCGTCACAGCGACCCTGGTCCCGCCGACCCCGGAGGACACGCCCACGCAGGCACCGTCCCCGACGGCGACCGTGGAGCCGACGCGACAGCTGTCCATGGCGACGGCAACGCCGACGGCGCAGCGCGTGGTGCAGCAGGCGACGCCAACGCCGACGCCTGAACCGGCGGCGCCCGTGGTTGCCGCTACGTCGACTGCCGTGCCCTCTGCGGCGGGCGCGACCGGGCTCGGCTCACTGCGCATGTACCTTTGCCCGCTCGG
Organism: Anaerolineae bacterium; assembly: GCA_016929775.1. The sequence continues at coordinate 12,103 of JAFGIE010000219.1, read as the reverse complement.
GATCCTGGTCCTCTTTTCCGTCAGCGTCCTGATCCTGTCGGTCGTCCTACCGCGGATCCGCGAGCGCGACGAGCGTGCGCCGATCGAGACTGCGGACACCATCTTGGGCACCTCTGAGCTCCTGCCGGCGGAGGGCTGGCGCGTAGAGGAAGACGTCGGTCCGCCCCCATCGGTCGATCTCGACGACTGGCCGATCGTGGACGACCAGCCCCCCGCAGGGGATGCGGATGCGCCGGACCGCCGCCCGCCCTACGGTGCACCATCCGGCGATGAGTGAGCGTGTAGCCGGTTTTTGACTTTTGGCGAGAGCTCTGCTATAATCACCTTTCGCTTGCGCGCCGCGCAGATGCGCGGCGCGAGAGGTGTGCGCATCGCCGCTCCGCCGCGGGTGCGGCGGACCAGCAGACAAACTGCCCCACCGCGTGGTCGCGTTTGGGGATCTGCCTTGCCAGCGTGCAGGGCCAGCCGAGTTCGACAGGAGGAACACTTTGGCCAATCTCAAGTCGTCGATCAAGAGGATCCGCAGCTCGCGACGGAAAGCGGCATATAATCAGATCACGCGGTCTACCGCGCGCACCTATGTCAAGCGCGCGCGCCAGCTGATCGAGGCGGGCGAACTGGAAGAGGCCCGGAAAGTGACACAGCAGGCGATTCGCGCCCTGGACCGGGCTGCGCAGAAGGGCGTGATCCACCAGAACAACGCCGCGCGCCGCAAGTCGCGGCTGATGAAGCAGCTAAGCCAAGCAACCCAGGCGTAACGTCGCAGCGACGTTCCTGCGCGCACCTCGGCGCAGGGGACAATGCGAGCGCCCAGGCCAAGAGACCATCTTGGCCTGGGCGCTCGCACGCATGTGCCCCTGGGGGGTAGGCTGCCCTAGTCGTCCTCGCCTGGCACGCCAAAGCGGTAGCCCACACCGCGTACCGTGCGCAGGTAAAGGGGGGAGCTGGGACGCTCTTCGATGCGCTCTCGCAGCCATCGCACGTGCACGTCGAGCGTGCGCGTGTCCCCCACATAGTCGGTGTCCCAGACGTTCTTCATCAGGTACTTGCGGGTCAGCGTCCGCCCCGCATTGCTTATGAACACTTCCAGCAGCTTGGCCTGCCGGGGAGTCAGCCGGTGCACCGCATCGCCCCGGTAGACACAGCGCTTGTCCAGGTTGAGCGAGATCTCGCCCGCGGTCAGGATGTTGCCCAACCGGCAGTTGGCGAGTTTCGCGATCCGGTTGGTCACCTTGCGCGGGGTGAACGGCATGCGCAGGACGTTGCTCCCCGTCAGCTTGCGGCACTCTCGATCGACGTGCTCGTCTTTGGCGATCAGCAGGATCGACGGGATCTCGGGGTATGCCTCGCTGAATGCATAGCAGCACGTGCTCCCGTCGATCGAGCACGAGGCGTCGAGAATACACAGGTCGACTGGCCCCAGATCCGCGACCTGCTCCAGGTTGGACAGGTCCGACAGATCGATCAGGGCGGCAAGCTGGTGATCGCTCTTGACCAACGCTGGTCCGAGCTCGGGAAGCTGGGTGTTTGGCGTCTGGCAAAGCAGGACTCTACTCACGAGTCTCCATTTCTCTGGGGTGCATGTCGAAGAGGATGCCCCGCTGGCGCGCGTACGTGTCCATAGTACGCGGCTGAGTTACTAGGCATTATACCCGATCGCGCGGAATCTGGCAATTCGGGCTTGGGTGGGCTTTGCCCGGCGCGTTTATCTGTGATACAATCGAGCGCAGCGAAGGAGCGGACCCATGACCGACCCGGCGACTGTCGCCGCCATCCTGTTGAGCGCGCTCGCGCTCGTGACCCTTGGCCTGTCGCTGAGGAGACGGGCCTTTTTCCCACGGACTGCGCTGCCGATTGCCCTTTTTGTCCTCCTCTCCCTTGTCTGGATGGCGAGTGGCCTGATCGTGGATCGCGGTTGGGTCCCGGCTTGGCGCGCTCCTGCACCGGTCACGCGGCGCCTGCTCCTCTACGGCGCCTGCACGCTCGCGCTGGCTTTCCTGTACCTCGTTCTCGTTGCCGTACGACGCGCCCCACGGGCGTGGGTCGCGTGGGCGGCAGGGGGCGCGTGGATTGCCGGCACGGTCGCCGTCGACGCCGCCGCCTGGCGCGCGCCTGGGGCCAACGCCTGGCAGCTGGCGTACGTGGCCTCGGGGCTGCTGATCGCCGGGGCCCTGGTCCCGACTGCGATCGCGGCGCTGCTCTCGCTCCTCGCCCTCCGCGACGCGGGGACGGCAGATCGCCCGCGTGCCCTCTACTGGGCGCTTGCCGCACTGCTGGTCGCCGCCGGGGCGGGATTGGTGCTGGTGGGCTACAACGGAGGCGGGATAGGCGTCCATGCCGCCGCGTTGTGGATCACTGCCTGCGCCCTGGGGGCGCGCGCACCCGGCAGAAGGCGCGCACAGGCACGCGCCATGCTCAGCTACGTGCTGGCGGTCGCCCTCTCCGGGGGTGCATACGTGGGCATGGTCTTTGCCCTCGCGCGCGCCGCGGGCGCAGCCGTGGGTCGCCTGATTTGGGTTGGGGGCACGGCGGCGGCGCTCTGCCTGGCGCTTGCCTTCCAGCCGATCCGGCGCATGCTCGAACGGCTGTTGCGACGGATCGCCGGCATCCGCTACGATCCTGCGCGTGTCGTCCGCGCTTACGGCGCACGGATCGACGGAACGCTCGACCTGGGTGCGCTCTCTGAGGCGCTGATCGACGTCGTCGCAGAGAACCTGGACGTGGAGCGAAGCGTGTTGTTTGTCGTCCATCCCCCCGAAGAGGGAGCGGGCGGCGGCTACCGCCTGGAGGCAGTGGGCGCTGCCGTGCCGGCGGATCTGATCCACGGCGTACTGCGTGGAGAGAGCCCCCTCGCGCGCTACCTGCAGGTAGACCTGCGCCCGCTGACGCGGGAAGAGCTGGACGCGCCTCCGCTGTTGGGCGACCTCGCCGCCGAGGAGCGCGCTTGGCTGGTGGACATTGGTTGTGTGTATGTCTCGATCCGGGCGCGGGGTGAGTGGATCGGCTTGCTGGCGGCGGGCGAAAAGCGGGCAGAGGACGCGTACCGCACGGAGGACCTGGACTTGCTGGCGCGGCTTGGCGAGCGCACGGCGCTCCCGCTGCGCAACGCGCGTGCCGCACGCGAGCTGCAGCGGCTGAACACAGAGCTGAGGCGTACCTGCCTGGAAGAGGAGCAGCGCCGCGAGGAGCTCCTGCGCACGATGGCGGCGCTGCGCCAAGAGCGCGACGCGCTGGAGGACGAGGGCAGGATCCAGGACGGCTTTCTCGCCGCGATCGCCGAGCGCCTGCGGATGCCGTTTGCCAATCTCGACTTTGCGCTGCAGCTCATGGAGCGCTATGGGCTCGATGGCTGGACGGTCGACCAGCGTGACCAGCTCGTCCAGCTCAAGCAGGAGGTGGGCAAGGCCAAGCAGATGGCGGACAATGTCGTCGCCTTTGCCGCGCTGCTCGGGGAAGACAGTGGGATCGAGGTCGCCGAGCTCGACATCGCGGCGCTGATCGAGGCTGCGCTCCGTCCCCTGCGCGCACAGGCCGATCAGCGCGCCCTCCGGCTGGAAGTCCAGGCGCCCACTGAACTGCCGCCCGTCCTGGGCGATCAGGACCGACTCGTGGATGCCCTGTACCAGCTGGTCCACAACGCGATCTCGTTCGCCCGCCCCGGGGGAGCGGTGCGCGTGCGCTGCTGGGCGGATGCGCGCGCGTTGCACCTCGAGGTCACCGACAACGGCGCCGGCACGCGCAGGGCCGACTTGGATGCCCTGTGGACCGACTTTGCGCCGGCGCACGCAGATGCGGGCGGGCTGGGCCTGGGCCTGCCCCTCACGCACCGCATCGTGCGCGTCCACGGGGGGCAGGTCTATGCCCGGAGCGACCCGGGGGTGGGCAGTACGTTTGGGTTCCAGATCCCGCTTCGGGATCAGCCGCGGGCTGGGGAGGAGGCGGAGGACGTCGCCACGCTGGAGCGTAGGGACGAGAGATGGGTGCTGGAGCGTAGGGACGAGGGATGAGTGCTCACGACCATGTCTACATCAAGGAGTAAGCATTGAAGCGCTATACGTTTGCCGATCTGGGGTCTGAAGGCCCCATGCACGTCGCAGCCAAGCTGGTCCCGGGCGCATACATCGCCAGGGGTGGGCTGAGCTTTCACGCCAGCGGCTTCCGCACCCACTCCGAGGGCGTGCACGTCCACGAGGATCGCGAGGTGTTCTGCATCATGCAGGGCCAAGGCGTGATCGAGATCGATGGGCGCGTCGAGCCGGTCCACGCCGGAGAGGTCCTGGTGATCGAGCCGGGAGAGGACCACCACCTGATCGGGGATCCCGAACACCCGATGGTCAACTGCTGGTTCCACTGCGCGGACGACCGGCATCCGGCGCAGCAGCCCGGCTAGGGGATCTCGCCGACTTGGGCCAACGCTGGAACCAAATCGCGTGCGTCGCTGCGCTCGCCTGGCTCGCCGCGCTCGCTCCCCCGCGCGCGCATGCCCAGGGGGAGCGCCTCGTGCTGGCGTTTTACTATGCCTGGTACGATGCGGATACGTGGGGCCCGGACAAGGTGTCCGACATGCCGCTGGCGCCCTATCTCTCCGCCGACCGGGCGACGATCGACAGGCACGTGCGCGAGGCGCGCGACGCCGGGATCGACGCCCTCGTGCAGTCGTGGTATGGGCCAGGCGGGAACCCCACCGAGCGCAACTTTCAGACGCTCCTCGACGCGGCGTTGGCGGGCGGCTTGCGCGCGAGCGTGGACGTCGAGGTCGGCTCGCCCTATATGCCCTCTCTCGAGGCGCTGGTCGACGGCTTGCGCCACCTGGCGCAGGTCCACGCACGCCATCCCGCTTTCTTGACCTACGCCGGTCGCCCCGTCGCCTTTTTCTGGCAGCAAAGCCGCCTGTCGATCGAGACCTGGGCCTCGATCCGCGCCCAGATCGACCCAGAGCGGCGCATGATCTGGCTCGCCGACGGCGACGATCCCGCTTGGCTCGCGGTGTTTGACGGGCTGCACATGTACAACATCACCTGGTCGGTCAACACCAACCCCATGTACACGGCGACCAAGATGCGCGGGCGGGTCGACGCCTACGAGGCGGCGCACGGCGTGCAGCGCCTGTGGGTGGCGACTGTCATGCCCGGCTATGACGACACCCGGGTCGCCGGGCGCGCCCACCCGTACCGCTACCCGCGCAGCCCGGACTACTACCGGAGCACGTGGGAGGCGGCGATCGCCAGCGCGCCCGAGATGGTGGTCGTGACCAGCTATAACGAGTGGCGCGAGGGGACCATGATCGAGCCCAGCGTCAGCTATGGCACGACCTACCTCGACCTGACGCGCGAGTGGGCGGCGGTCTACCGCTCGGGGAGTGCGCTCAGCGGGGCGCCAGCGCCGACCGCGACGCCGACGCCGACCGCGACGCCGACCGCGACGCCAACGCCGACCGCGACGCCGACGGCAACCGCCACGCGGACTGCGACGCCGACGGCAACCGCCACGCCGACCGAGAGGCCGACGCCGACGCCCACCGCGACGCCGGCGCCGACCCGTGCGCCCACGGCGACCCGCACTGCCACGCCTGTGCCCACCCTGACGGCGGCGCAGACGGGCGTGCGATCTGCGACCCCAACGTCGTCTAGTGCGTATAGCGTAGGGAGATCAGTGGGTCCTGCCGCGCTTGGCCTCGCCGGGCTGACCGGCGTCGCCGGTGCGGTGCTGTGGGCCCGTAAGGTAGTGCGTTCGAACAAGGAGTAGCGATATGCTGTGGTGGGATCCGAGGTATTTGTTGTTTGCAGGCCCGCCCATGCTGCTGGCGCTGATCGCGCAGGCTTGGGTGCGTGCGGCCTATCGCAAGGGGCTGCAGGTCCCGAGCGTGGGGCGGGTCACAGGGCGAGAGGGCGCGGAGCGGCTGATGCGCGCCGCCGGGCTCGGACTGCGTCTGGACGTGGTCGCCGGCGAGCTGAGCGATAGCTATGACCCGCGCAACGATACGCTGCACCTCTCGCAGGGCGTCGCCCAGAGCCCGTCGGTCGGGGCGCTGGCGATCGTGGCCCACGAGTTGGGGCATGCCATGCAGGACGACGAGCAGTACGCGCCCATGCAGATCCGCAGCGCCCTGGTCGCGCCGGTCAACATCGGCAGCCAGCTGGGGATCGTGCTGTTCTTTATCGGCTTTTTCCTCAGCTCGCTGGCGAGCCTGTCGTCGATCGGGCGGCTGGTTTCGTGGGTCGGGATCTTGGGCTTTTGCCTCGCCGTGCTCTTTGCGCTGGTGACGCTGCCGGTCGAGTTCAACGCCAGCCGACGCGGCTTGGCCCTGCTGGCGAACTCGGGCCTGGTAGCAGAGGGGAACATGGTCTATGCCCGGCGCGTGCTCTCTGCCGCCGCGCTGACCTACGTCGCCGCGCTGGCACAGGCCCTGGGGCAGGTGCTCTATTTCGTGTTCCTGCTCAGCGGGAGCCGCTCGCGGCGCAGAAGCTAGCAGCCCAGACGGTCACGTGAGCGGGAGCCGGTGTGGCTGCCGGTCGATGAACAGCGTGATCGCCTCGAACCCCGCGGCGCGCGCCACGTCGAGGCCCCGGTCGATGTCACGACCCAGGTCCTCGACGTGGTGCGCGTCTGATCCGATCGTCAGCACCTCGCCCCCCAGCTCGCGGTAGCGGCGCAGCACGGGCAGCGTCGGAAAGGGCTCGCCGGGCGGGCCCCGGTAGCCCGAGGTGTTGATCTCGAGCCCCGTTCCTGTCTCGACGCAGGCGCAGAGCAGGGCCTCGATCGCGTCGCGGTAACGGTCCGGTTGGAACGGGCCATAGCGCTGCACCCCGTAGCGCTTGAAGATGTCGAGGTGCCCCAGGACGTCAAACAGACCACTGCGCACGGCGTGCAGCGCTTCCTCGAAATACGCCGTGACCGCCTCGCGCTCGGGACGGGCCAAGAACTCCGGACCAAAGACGAATTCGCCCCGCACATAGTGCACGCTGCCGATCGCCAAGTCGCACGCTGCCTGCTCCATGAAGCGGCGCACGTCGTCGGCGTAGCGCGGCTGATAGTCGACCTCGACCCCGATCAGGACCCCCGGTTCCTCGCAAGGCGCCGTGCGCAGCCCTGCGTCCCCTGCCGCCTGCTGCGCATTCCCCTGCGTCCGCAGTCGTTCGTACTGCGTCCGCAGTCGTTCGTACTGCGTCCGGTGTCCGCCCGCGTCATAGTGCCCGTAGCATGCGTCGCGCGGGTCGAAATCGACGTGCTCGGCGGTCGTGATCCACGACAGGCCCAGCGCACGCCCGCGCGCGAGGTAGCCGGCGAGGGTCGCCGAGGCATCGCCCGAAAAGGCGGCGGTGTGGACGTGGCAGTCGACGCGCAGCGGCGCTGTCGTCCCGTGCCCCACCTGCCTACGCCTCGCCGAGCAGGCGCAGGTAGCGGGCGTACGCCGCATCCCACGGCGCGCGATCGCCCGGCGCGTACTCGCGCACGTCAAAGGAGCGGCGCACGATCGCGCGTCCCTCTTGCAGCGAGGCGATCTGCCCCAGGGCCAAGGCCTGCATGAGGATATTGCCCATCGCCGTCGCCTCGATCGGGCCCGCGATCACGGGGCGCTGCATGGCGTCGGCGGCAAACTGGCAGAGCAGCTCGTTCTGCATGCCGCCGCCGATGATGTGGACCGCCGCGATCGTGCGTCCCATCATCTCCTCCAGCTTGCCCAACACCCAGCGGTAGCGGAGGGCGAGGCTCTCCAGCGCGCAGCGCACGATCGCGCCCCGCGTCTGGGGCGGCTGTTGGCCCGTACCGGCGCAGTAGCGCTGGATCTTGCCCGGCATGTCCCCGGGGGCGAGGAAGGGGTGCGCGTCGACGTCGACGATCGGGCCAAAGGCTGGGGCTGCCGCCGCCATCTGGGTCAGGGCGGCATAGTCGTACGACTGCCCCTCGCGCGCCCACTCGCGGCGGCATTCCTGGACCAGCCACAGGCCCATGATGTTCTTGAGCAGGCGGAAGGTGCCGCACACGCCCCCCTCGTTGGTGAAATTGTAGGCCAAGCTCTGCGGCGTGATCACCGGCTCGTCGACCTCGACCCCCATGAGCGACCAGGTGCCCGAGCTGATGTAGGCGTGGTCGCGCCCCGTCGCGGGCACCGCGGCGACCGCCGAACCGGTGTCGTGGCAGGCGGGGGCGATGACCGGGATCGCCTGGATCGCCAGTTCGTCGGCGACGGCGGGCAAGAGGTCGCCGATCACGGTGCCGGGGGGGACGACCGGGCCCAGGATCGAGGTGGGCAGGTCGAGCGCCGCCAGCAGGTCGGTTGCCCAGGCGCGGCGGCGCGGGTCGTAGAACTGGGTCGTGGTGGCGATCGAGAACTCGACCACCTTGCGCCCGGTGAGCCAAAAGTTGAACAGGTCGGGCATGGTCAGCAGGGTGCGGGCGAGGTCGAGCTGGGGCGAGCCGCCGGCGCGCATGGCGTAGAGCTGGTAGAGCGTGTTGAGCTGCATGAACTGGATGCCGGTGTGGGCGAACACCTCCTCGCGCGGGACGCGCGCAAACACGGCGTCGAGCATGCCCTCGGTGCGGCTGTCGCGGTAGTGATAGGGATTGCCGATCAGGTTGTCCTGCGCGTCGAGCAGGCCGAAATCGACCCCCCAGGTGTCAAGGCCAAGGCTGGCGATCTCGGCGCCATAGCGCTGCACGGCGAGCTGGATCCCGGTCTTGACCTCGCTCAGCAGGCGCAGCGCGTCCCAGTAGAGATGCCCGTTCGCCAGGACGGGACCATTGGGGAAGCGGTGGATCTCTTCCAGGCGGAGCACGCCGTCCGCCAGGTGCCCGACGACGGCGCGTCCGCTCTCCGCGCCCAGGTCCAGCGCCAGGAATCTCGCCATCTCAACCTCCGAGGGGTCTGCTGCGGGTCCAGTTGCGGGGAGTATAGCGCAATCCAGATTGCGGCGCAATTTGGGGGGCGGGTAGAAGGGGGGAGAGAGACAGATCACGGTGCGCGGCGACGCCGCACACCGTGATGCACGCCCTACCGAGCGACAGGTCACTCTGCCCGGGCGCTCACCGTCCGAAGAGCCGGTCCCGCAATGAGGGGGGCTTTCTATCGCCCAGCAACTGGTTGATCGTGCGCCGCATGTGGCGATCTCGTTCTCCCTCTAGGCGTGCGAGCAGCGCCTCGGTCGCCAGATCGCCGAGCGCGGTGAGGGCTTGCCCTACTGGTTCTCGGAGCAGCGGCTTGTCCAGCACCTGGACGAGCGGTGCTGCCGCACGCGGGTCGCCCGACTGCCCGAGGACCACGACCGCGGCTCCCTGCACGTCGGGGTTGCTGTCCTGGAGCAGGCTGATCAGGTGGGGGACGACGCGTGGATCGCCGACCATCGATCCTAGGGCGCGCGTAGCTAACTCGCGCATGCGCCCTTTGACGCTCTCGGTCGCCGCGATCAGCGCCGGGATAGCGCGCGGATCGCCGATCTGGCCCAGCGCGCTGATCGCGGCGCGCTGCGCCGCTCCGTCGTCGGTCTCGACGACGGCGATCAGTGGGGGGACGGCGTCCGCGCCCAGCTCAACCAGGACGGCGACCGCCAGTGCGTCATCTCCCGTGCCCAGCGCTTGGGCCAGCAGCTCCGCGGGAGCGGCGCCCAGCCTTTCCAGGGCGTGCGCCGCGGCGAGGCGCACGGTGGCCTCCGGGTCGTACGTCAGCGCCCACGTTAGGGGGGGCTCCGCCCGGCGCTCTCTGATCTCCCCCAGTTGCGCCGCTGCGCGTTCTCTCTCTGTGGCCTCTCCCGTGACGAGGGAGCGGATCATCTGCGCCCTCGGCGCGAAGCTGGGGTCGCACGCTGTTGTCAGGGCGGAAGCTGCGTTCTGGCGTACGGCGACCGATGGATCCTGGAGAGCGGCGAGGAGCGCTTCTTGCACGGCGCTGTCGCCTAGTATGCCCATGGCCTCTGCGGCTGCGGCGCGCACGTTCGCATCCTCGGCGATCAAAGCGGTGCGCAGCGTAGCCAACGCCAGCGCCGGTCCAAAGCCGACCAGTGCCTGCGTGGCGCGCTGTCGCACCTCGACAAAGTCGTACAGGGCGCGGCCCAAAGCAGGGATGGCGCGCGGGTCTTGTAGCTCGCCGAGCGCCGTCGCTGCCTGTGCGCGCCCTTCTGCGCCGCTGTGGATCAGGCTGTGCAGCTGTTGGGCCAGCGGCTCCGTGGGGGCCAGGGCAAGCAGGGCCTCGCCTGCTCTCTGCCGTACCTGGGGCGATGGGTCCTGCAGGACCAGCACCAGCGGATCGAATGCCAGGGCGTCGCCCAGTTGGCCCAGGGCGCCCGCCGCAGCCTGGCGCACGCCCTCGCTGGTGTCCGCTAGGCTTGCGATGAGGGCGGGGGTGGCTCGCTGGTCGCGGAGTTGGCCCAGCGACTGGGCGGCGCGCGCGCGAACGGACGGGTCAGGGTCCTGGAGGGCGGCGATCAGCGGGGGAACCGCCACTTCGCCCGCCAGGGCTAACGCCTCAGCGCAGACAAAGCGGACGCGCGCGGGCTCGCCCTGTGCCAGCGCATCAGCCAGGGCTTCGGTCATCCGCTGGCTCCCAACCCACGCCTGTGCGCGCGTGCCAGTCGGCCCTGCCGATGTGTGGCACGCCGCTGCCAGGGCCTGCGCCGCGGCGAGGCGCACCTGCGGCGACGTGTCCCTTGTCATAGCGCCGATCAGCGCCTCGATGGCTTGCTCGCCGCCCATCTCGCCGAGGACATCGACCACGGCGAGACGCGTCGTCTCATCCCCTTCGCCCAGGCTGCGGACAAGCGGCTCGACCGCCGCCGGATCGCGCCAGCGCACGAGCGCGTCCGCCGCGGCTTTGCGCACTGAGCGCTCCTTGTCGCCAAGTGCGCCAACAAGGTTTTCGATCGTCATGGGGTTGCGCAGCCGCCCTAGCTCGCTCGCGGCGCGCTCCCGCACGGCGGCGCGCGGATCGTGCAGTGCTGCGACGCTGTTGTCGAGGAGGAACAGGTCCGCGTACGTACGGCTGCGGAACTGCAGCGTGACCTTGGTCCCCCCTGTGACCGGGTCAAAGTCGACGATGCGGATGGTGTGCGCCTGCTTGCGCGCCTTGCCGAGGGCAAAGATCGCGATCAGGGAGGCAAGGGCGAGTAGGCTGGAGGGGAGGAGCACGGCAAGGCCCACTGTGGCGGTCTCTTCTTCGGTGATGAACGAGAAGGCGCCGCAGGCAGTGCAGGAGCCCAGCAGCAGGACCACGACGAGGAGTACGGTGGCGGTGCTGGTGCGCCGTGCGCCACGGTAGCAGGCATCACAGTAGGGAGCGGTGCGGTTGAAGGTGAGCTTGAGCGTCTCGCGCGACCAGATCCCGGGGATCCAGAAAAAGCCGAGGGGGAGGAGGATCAGGTTCGCCAGGGCGCCGAAGAGACAGCCTTTGCCGCTGACCTTGCTCTCACCCGACTTGGAGCGCTTGCCCGGGATCTTGCGCTGCGTGGTCCCCGTTCCGTGCGCCGGGTCACCGCTGCACCTCGCGGGCATGATCACGTCCTCATCTTTGACGAAATCCCAGACCACCGTGACCGCGTCGTCAGTCGGGGGAACGGTGATCAACTTGAGTTTGTGCAGCGTCCGGTCCAGCCAGCCCATTGGTTCCTCCTTTCGCTCGTGCGCGTCACCGATGACGTGCAGGTCGTTGAGGGCGATTCCTGGTTGATCTGGCGCGCACGTGCTGCGTGACACCCTGTGCCAACCGGTTGCGCGCGCGGCTGCCTGGATGCCACCGTATGGTGTGGACGCGGAGGGGGAAGCGTGCATCCATGACCATTGTACCACGTCCGGCGTGGACTGGCAACGTGGCCTCTTTCCTTTGCCCGCCAGGTGGGGGTATAATGCTCTCTATCTCGACAAGGCCCCGATGGGGTCGGGAGCGGGCGAGTCGGGCTCTCGGATCCGGATTCCCGATCGTGCGAGATAATCGAGCGTCTGTCCTGCAAGGAAGGAGGCATTCCATGTCGGCATACAACGGTCTGATGCACCTCACCATGCCGCGGCGTGGCGTCATGCGCCAGGTGAGCAGCCAGGGGCGCCAGGCGCCGCCCGAGATGATGGCAAAGGCGCTTGGCCCCGGCGCGCCGGGCAAGAGCGTGCGCGTCGAGCCGGG
>JAFGIE010000022.1 GCA_016929775.1 Anaerolineae bacterium | reverse complement strand
TGTCAAATCTGTATCCGGGGCATAGTGCCCCTATTTCGGGCGAAACTTGGGTACTACGAACGGAGGCTGGCCCCGGCGATCGATCCGTAGGGGCGCGGCTTGACGCGCCCGGCGGTGGGCGGGGACGTCCCCCCGCTGGAGCGGAGGGACGAGGGATGAGTCGGCACGCGGAAGGACGAGTGGGCTGTTGCCAGGGCGGGCGTTGAGGAGGTGGTGGATGGAGGATGAGCGTGCCACGGAGGCGCTGCAGCGTGCGGTGGTCCGCCGCTGGCTGCAGGTCCTGTTCCAGTTCATGCTGCTCGTGATCGCGCTCTTTGTCGCGGCGGGCGACCCGGACTGGGTGTGGGGGTGGGTGTACGTCGGCGTCGGCGCCGCGGTCCTGGCGCTGAACGCGTTCGTCGTTTCCCCTGAAGTCGCGGCGGAACGGGGGACGCTGCGCAAGCGGAACGTGAAGGGGTGGGACCGCGTGTTGTCGGTCGTTGGTTCGGCGGCTGGGCTCGCGATCCCGATCGTGGCGGGGCTCGACGAACGCTTTGACTGGTCGGCGTCGCTGCCCGTGGCCCTGCACGTCGGCGGCATGGCGGCGATCGTGCTGGGGCAGGGGCTGTTCAGCTGGTCGATGGCTGCCAACCGGTTCTTCTCCACGATGGTCCGCATCCAGGATGAGCGCGGGCACACGGTGGCAACGGCAGGGCCCTATCGCTACGTGCGGCATCCGGGGTACGTGGGCTATGTGGTGGCAGAGTGGGGCACTGCGCTGGGACTGGGCTCGTTGTGGGCGCTGATCCCGGTCGGGCTGGGCACGATCGCGATCGTCGTGCGCACGGCGCTGGAAGATCGGACGTTGCGCCACGAGCTGGCGGGCTATGCGGCGTACGCCGCGCGGGTGCGGTGGCGGTTGGTGCCGGGGGTGTGGTAGGAGGCGGACCCACCCCCCAGCCCCCTCCCAACTGGAAGGGGGAGTAGGAGTCGGCGCGCGGAGGGAGGCTCGTCCCGACGGTCCTCCGTCGGGACGCCGTCGACGCGATGTGGGCGCTGCCTCCCCTCTCCACGCTGGGGAGGGGCCGGGGGAGGGGTCCGTGCGTCGGCGTCCCCCCGCTGGAGCGGAGGGACGAGCGTGTGCTGCCTTCCCTCTCCACGCTGCGGAGGGGCTGGGGGAGGGGTCCGGCGGTATCGGTGCCTGGCTGGATGGTGTATCGAGAGGGCATAGAAAGGATGCGGCATGAAGAGAGAACACCCCGTACTGTACGCGCTCCAGATCGTGCTGATCAGCATCAGCGGGCTGCTGTTGTTCTGGCTGGTCCTGCTCAAGTTGATCTACCGGCTCTTTGCACGCGGCGGCATCCGCCTGCCTTTCCCGGCGATGGTGCCGTGCCTGGTCGACAACCCGATCCGCCGGTGGTACGCGCGACCGGTCCTCGATCGCGTCGGCATCCACCCCGGCGAAACGGTGCTCGAGATCGGGCCCGGACCCGGGATCTTTACCGTCGAGGCGGCGCGGCGCGTCGGGCCCGGGGGCAAGCTGATCGTGGTCGAAGAACGGACCGAGATGGTCGCGCGCCTGGAGCAACGGCTGCACGAGGAGGGGCTGACCAACGTCGAGACCCACGTCGCCAGCGCGTACCAGCTGCCCGTGCAGGATGAGAGCGTGGACCGGGCCTTCTTGGTCGCGGTCCTGCCCGAGATCCCCTACCAGCATGGCGCGCTCGACGAGCTGCGCCGGGTGCTCAAGCCAGGGGGGCTGCTCTCGATCACCGAAGAGTTCACCGATCCCGACTATGCTTTCCCGTTCGAGGTGGTCCAGTTGGTGGAGGGCGTGGGCTTTACGCGCGAGCGGTTCTACGGGAACTTTTGGAATTATACGCTCCACTTTGGCAAGAGCGAGGGGATCGCCTACGACTGAGGGCGCGCCTGGCGCAGGCAGAGCACGCTGGTCGATGAGCTCCGCGCCTGGCGGCATGGGCGCAGCGCACGTGTCGGCAAGAGGGATGCTCACTCGTTTCGTGTAGCGAGTTTGGCACAATCAACACACCCACAATCCAGCAAGAGCCCAACCACACCACACTGCGGGCCAGACGGTGGATACGCAAGGAGGGCCACATGAACAGGGCGATCGCGATGGTATTGCTCGCCGTGGCACTGACCGTCTCGGGATGCCAGTCAGCCGACCAGCCGACGCCGACCCCAAGTGACGTGGACCAGTACGTGCCCGTGGTCTCGGCAACGGGCGTGTTGGTGCCCGCCCAGTGGGCCGCGCTCAGCCACGCGCGGGGGGGCGAGGTGCTGGAGGTGCTGGTCCAGCCCGGCGATCGCGTCGCGGCAGATGCGGCGCTGGTCGTGCTGGGCGCAGCCGATCTCGAGGCTGCGCTGGAGCAAGCGCAGCACGAGGCGGCGGCGCAGCGGGCGCTGCTCGCCCAGGTGCAGGCGGGATCGCCGGGCGCCGTGATCGCGCGCGCCGACCGCGACAACGCGCACCAGGTGGCGCAAGCCGCGATCGCGCTCCGCATGGCGGAGGCGCAGTTGGCCCAAGCCGAGGGCACGGACCCCCAGATCGACGTCGCCGCAGCGCGAGCTCGGGTGGCGCAGGTCGAGGCCCTGATCGCACAGCAGCGCGCACAGGACCTAGCACCGGAGGTGGCCCTGGCTGAGGTCGAGGTCGAACGGGCCAAGATCGCGCTCGACGATACCCAGGACGAGTACACCAAGGCGCTCGACCGCCCGTGGGAGGACCAGTCGATCCGCGATGGGTGGGCAAAGCAGCTGGAGCAGGCGCAGCTCGCCTACCGCGCCGCACAGGCCCGGCTCGACAGCGCACGCGACGCCCAGCGCGCGCACGCGCTCGGGACCGGCGTGCTGCAGGCCCAGCTCGTAGAGGCGCAGGCCATGCTGGACAAAGCCGAGGAGGCAGCGGCGTCGCATGCCGCGACGTTGGACCTGCTCCGCGGGGAGGTGGCGGCGGCGACGGCGCAGCTGCGCTACCTGCGCGCGTGGGAGAACCCCTACCGCGACGAGGCGAGGGCGGAAGAGATCGCCCAGGTCGAGGCGCGCTTGGCGCAGGCCGAAGCGCAGGCGGCGCACCTTGCCCAGCAGCTGCGCGCGGCGACGGTCCGCGCGCCCTTTGCGGGCACGGTGGGCGAGGTGCACGTGCGCGCCGGCGCGTACCTGGCGCCGGGACAGGCGATCCTGACGCTCGGGAACCTGGACTCGCTGCGCGTCGAGACGACGGACCTGGACGAGATCGACGTGGTGCGCGTCGCCGCCGGGCAGCGGGTCGACGTGACCTTTGACGCCATGCCGGACCGGGTCTTTGCGGGCGAGGTGACGCGCATCGCGCCGGTGTCCGCGTCGGGGGGCGGCGGCGTGCACTATACGACCTGGATCGCGCTGGCGGAGGTCGATCCGGGGCTGTGCTGGGGCATGACGGCGTTCGTCGACATCGAGGCACAGTAGAGATGGGCGAGTACATGATCGAGACCCGGAACCTGGTCAAGGTCTACGGCGACGGGGCGCAGGTGCGGGCGCTCGACGGCGTGGATCTGCAGGTGTGGCGCGGCGAGTTCGTGGCGGTGATGGGCCCCTCCGGCTCGGGCAAGTCGACGCTGCTGAACATGATCGGCGCTCTCGACCGGCCCACCGAGGGGCAGGTGCTGGTCAACGGGCAGGACTTGGCGCAGGTACGCGACCTGGACACCTTTCGCGCGCGCACGGTGGGGTTTGTGTTCCAGCTGCACAACCTGATCCCGACCCTGAACGCGCGCGAGAACGTCGAGGTGCCGATGATGGGGCAACCTGGCGGGCGCACGGCGCGGCGCAAGCGCAGCAAGGAGCTGCTCGAACTGGTTGGCCTGGCGGATCGGATCAGCCACCTGCCGAACCAGCTGTCCGGCGGGCAGCGGCAGCGGGTGGCGATCGCGCGATCGCTGGCGAATCGGCCCTCGGTGGTGCTGGCGGACGAACCGACGGGGAACCTAGACTCGCAGAGCGGGGCCGAGATCATCGGCCTGATGCACGAGCTGAACGCCGAGCTGGGCACGACCTTTGTGATCGTGACCCACGACCTGGCGATCGCGCGGCAGACAACCCGCGTGCTGGTGATGCGGGATGGCGTGATCGCGCGCGAGCACTTGGTGGGGAGCCCGTACGAGGAGGATCTAAAGGCATTCCGCGACTCGGGGATCGGGCAGGCGCTGCTGGCTGGGGATCAGGCAGCGCTCGACTGCCTGGACCCGCGCGAGCAGGCGCTGCTGCGCCGCGTGCTGGAGGGAATCGAGTAAGGGGCAGTTCGCAGGACAAAACGTAGGAGCGGTTCGCGAACCGCCCGCACAAAGCAATGCCACGGTGGGAGCGGGCGGTTCGCGAGACGAAACGTACGGGCGGTTCGCAAGACGAAACGTACGGGCGGTTCGCGGGACGGAACGTAGGGGCGGTTCGCGAACCGCCCGCAGCCCCTAAACGAGGTCGCAGGCCTCGGGCGGCATCCAGTGGGCGTCCATGCCCTCCCACTTGACGTTGCAGCCGATCGGGTTGGTGAGCGGCGTGGTCACGGGCTTGCCGGCGACGTGCTCGCTCAGCGCGTTCTCGAGGTCGTTGACGGTCATGCGCGAGGTGTCGCGCGGGCTGTCGACGCCGCGACCGGTGTAGACGAGCGTGCGGTCTGCGTCAAAGACGTAAAAGTGGGGCGTGCGCAGCGCGCCGTAGGCCCGCGCGACGTCCTGGGACGCGTCGTGCAGGTAGATCCACGGGAAGCCATACTTGGCCATGCGGGCGACCATGTGGTCAAAGTCGTCTTCGGGGTAGGTGTGCTTGCTGTTCGAGTTGATCGCCACAAAGCGCACGCCGTGGGGCGCGAACTTTTCTGCGGTCTGCCGCGTGACCTCGTCCGAGCCGAGTACGTAGGGGCAGTGGTTGCAGGTGAAAAAGACGACGAGGGTCTCGGCGTCGTCCCAGTCAGCCAGGGAATAGGTCTTGCCATCCGTGGCGGGCAGCTCGAAATCGGGCGCCTCGGCGCCTAGCTCTAGGGTGAAGGCCATCGGTACGCTCCTTTTGCGCGTGTGTCAGGATAGGGCCGGTCGGGACATCCGCCGGTCCGGACGACGCGAAGGCTCGGGGAGCCTGCGCGTGAGGGGTCATTGTACATGCGTCAGAGGGCTGTGTCAAGGTTTGGAAGCGGACAGCGGATCAATCCGCTACTACCTAAGTTTCGCCCAAAATGACGGCGATTTGCTCTAGAGTAAGTAGGGAGGC
>JAFGIE010000218.1 GCA_016929775.1 Anaerolineae bacterium | reverse complement strand
TTGACGCCCCCTGTTCTGGGGATCGGCGCCGCCGCTGCACGGAACCTCTTGACGCCCCCTGTTCTGGGGATCGGCGCCGTGGTAGGCCTGGGCCTCCTGGCAGGGCACGCACAGACGACCTACATCAGCCTCTTGGGCCTGGGCCTGTATGCCCTGCTGCCCGTCGCGCGCGACGCAGCCAGCGCCCTGCGCCCGCAAGGACGCTCTCGCGGCGCCGCCCGCGCCCTCCTGCGCCGCGCGTGCACCGCACTGCGCGACCTCGCGATCGCGACCGGGATCGGCGCTGCGCTCGCCGCCGCGCAGCTCGTGCCGACCCTCGAACTCGCCCGCTACTCGATCCGCAGCGGCGGGCTGTCCTACCGGCAGGCTGTGTCCTTTTCGCTGCGCCCCCTGCCCCGCCTGCTGCGCTACACCTTCCTCCCTCCGTGGGGCGGCAACCTGGTCGACGCGTATGGCGGCGCCTTCTACACCGAGTTCCTGGCGTACCTCGGCATCACGCCGCTCCTGCTGGCAGGCGCGGGCGCGCTCCTTTGGGCGTGGGCGCGCCGCCGCGGCGCATCCACGGGCGAGGCGACACACGGCGCACAGCTGCTCGTACTGGCAGGGAGCGGCGTCCTGCTCGCCCTTGGCCTCTACAACCCAGCCTACCTGGTCCTGTACAAGGTCCTGCCCGGGTTCGGCCTCTTTCGCGTCCCGGCGCGCTGGCTGTTCCTGTACGCCTTTGCCGCCGCCATGCTCGCCGCCCTGGGCGCGGGCCAGATCGGCGCGTGGCTGAGCGCCCACCTCCGCCCCCCGTCCGGGCGTGGGGAGGGCGCGCGCCGCTGGTTGCCCGCAGCGGGTTGGGTCCTGGTCGCCGCCACCTATGCCGAGCTCGTCTGCGCCGCCGAAGCCCTGCCGCTCAGCCATCCCACCGCCCCCGAGGCGCTCTCGTCGCTGCGCACGGCACCCGCCCACATCCTCGCGGCGCAGCAGGGCGCACTCGCGCCGGGACGCTTCCTGAGCATGTCCGACATCCTCTTCGATCCGGGCGACCTCGCCGAGATACGGGCGATCTGGGAGGAACAGCTGACTGAAGGCGAGATCTATGACTATGTCGTCGCCGTCAAGCGCCAAGAGATCCTCGCCCCCAACCTACCCCTCCTGTGGCAGATCTATGCCGTCGACGGGTACGACGGGGGACTGCTCCCCCTCGCGCGCTACGTCCAACTGCAGCGGCTGTTCCTCGCCGAGGACGAGATCCTCGACGACGGGCGGCTGCGCGAGGGACTCGAAGCGGTGCCCGGTGCGCGGCTCCTCTCCCTGCTCGGCGCGCAGTATGCGATCACCGACAAGGTGCACGACGTGTGGATCGACGACGTCTTTTACGACCTGTCCTTCGAGGCGCTGCTCAGCGCGGACGCTGTCCCCAGCGCGGACGCCATCACCTCTCTCGAGCGTCCCCCCTTCCAGGCTACGGGCGTGGGCCTGATCACCCACCTCGAAGGCGCCAGCGCGCTCCCCGATCGGACGCCGGTCGGGCAGGTCGACCTCCTCGCCACCGATGGGCGCGTGCGCTCGTTCGTGCTCCGCGCCGGGCAGGACACTGCCGAGGGCCTGTACGTCACCGGCGTGCGGCACGCGCAGGCCCAGGTCGGTCAGGCCTGGCGCGACCGCCCAGAGGGCAGCCACTATGTGACGCGGCTCCGCTGGCAGGACCCGCTGCCCGTCGTGCGCGTGCGCGTGACTGCGCTCGACGCCGGCGCGGGCGTGCGGCTCCACGTCCGCGGCTGCACGCTGATCGACGAGCGCGACGGGAGCAACGTCCCCGTCCTCCTCTCGACCGCCGGCGACTACCGCCTCGTCCACTCGGGCGACGTCAAGATCTATGAACTCGTGTACGCGCTGCCGCGCGCCTACGTCGTCCACCGCACGACCGTCCTCCCCGACGACGAGGCTGCGCTCGCCGCCCTGGCGGACCCGGGCTTCGACCCCGCGCAGGGGGCGATCCTGGCAAGCGGGGAAGCGCTTGCCGGCGGGGAAGCGCTTGCCGGCGGAGAGGCGCTCGACCGCCCGCCGCAGGTCGAGGTGACGGCGTACGCGCCAGAACGCGTGGTGGTCGAGGTCTCGCTCGACGCGCCCGGCTATCTCGTCCTCGGCGACGCCTGGTACCCGGGATGGCGCGCCACCGTCGACGGCGCCCCTGCGCCGATCGAGCGCGCGAACCTCCTCTTCCGCGCCGTCCCCCTCCCCGCGGGGACACACACCGTTCAGATCCGCTACCGTCCGCGCAGCGTCTATGCGGGCGCGGCGATCAGCGGCGCCGCCCTCCTCGTCCTCCTCGCCACCTTCATTAGGCGCCCCCACACAGCTGATGTATAATATGGCCACAGCATGCTCAGGGAGGTGAGAAAATGAACCTGTTCAACAAGATCGTCGTCATCCTGCTGATCCTGGCGATCATGGTCCTGATCCCGCTCGCGCTGATCTTTCCCGAACAAGCCGAGGTCGTCCTCCGCGCCGCCGCCGACATCATCGGCGCCAACGTCGACTGGCTGCACGGGCTGGACACGGGCCCCCAGATCGGCATGCGGTTGCTGCTCATCGCCGTCGGGCTCTTGGTCTTCCTGGGCGGACTCGTGCTCCTGATCTTTGAGTTCGTCCGCTTTCGGCAGCGCGGCACGGTCAAGCTCAAGGACGGGAGCGGCGAGGTGACCACGTCCGGCATCTCCGAGCACCTCGCCTACTACATCGACATGCTCCCCGACGTCGCGCAGGTCAAGCCGGTGGTGCAGACCAGCAGCAAGGGCGTCCAAGTCACGCTCAACGTCGAGATCGCGCCCGGCATCGACGCCCTGCAAAAGAGCAACCAGATCCGGCAGACCGCACGGCGCGTGCTGGAGGATCAGCTGGGGCTCCCAGTCCGCGAAGAGATCCGGGTCGTGCTCAAGCCATCCTCCTTCCCCAAGCTCGCCGCCGGCGCGCAGATGCCGCCCGTGATCGCCGAAGCGATCGGCGAAAAGCCCGCCGCAGAGGCGCCCGCAGCGCCCGCCGTTGCCGCCGCACCGTCCATGGACTGGTCGCTGGAAGGGACGGAAGCGGGCGCCTATGTCGACCTGCCCGAGGTAGAGCAGGCGGCGGAGGACGTACAGGCGAGCGGGGAGGAAGGCGCGGACGCGGACGAACGCAGAGAAGAGAGCTGGTAAGCAGGGCGCGTCAGGGCAGGGCGGGCAGGGCGCCCGTCACCTCGCCCCGGATCGTCATCTCGCCTGGCGAGACCACCACTTCGTCGATCGAGAGCGCCAACCCGAGCTCTGCCAGCGACTCGCTCAGGATGCGCGAGAGCAGTTCGCGCATCGCACCTGGAACGGGGAAGGGCCCGCCGTTGGCCTCGTGGATCGCCAGGTCGAGCTGCCCATCGCGCGCCTGCACCGTGGCGCGCACGTAAGCGGGGACATCCGTCGGCGCGATCTCGATAAAGGTCGCCCAGATCTCGACATAGCCCTCACGGAACAAGATCTGCATATCGCGCGCCGGGAATTCGCCTTGGCCCGACTGCAGCAGACCGATCACGTACGAGGTCAGCTCCTGGTCGGTGATCGTGAGCGAGAAGGCGCCCCGCCGCGCCGCTGCAGATGCCACCCGATCGCGCAGCGCATGCGCCTGCTCCTGCGAGGGCGCGATCGGCGTCACCGGAGGCGACACTGCGCCGCCCAGGCAGCAGCAGCACGAAGAGGCCTGCCACAACACGACGGCAGCCAGCAGGCCCACGACCAACGAACGGGACAACGTCCTTGACAAATCCCTGCCTCCGCTACGATCCTGCGCGGCGCGGTCCGCGCTAGGCCCATCCCACCCATGTGCGGGGGAACTGAGACCGGTGGAGAGAACTTTGGAACTGAAAGCGCTGCTCGAGAGCCTGCTCCTTGTCGCCGATCGCCCGGTCACGGTCGAGGACCTATCTGCGGCGCTCGAAGTCTCGCCCGAAGAGATCGCCGCGGCGCTCGCGACCCTCGACGCCGAGTACGTGGAGCGGGGGCTGCGCATCCAGCGCAAGGGGGAGCGGCTGCAGCTCGTCTCCGCCCCCGAAGCAGGCCCCGCCATCGAGCGCTTCTTGGGCCTCGAGATCTCGGGCAGGCTGTCGAACGCCGCCCTCGAGACCCTGAGCATCATCGCCTACCGGCAGCCGGTCACCCGCGCCCAGATCGAAGCCGTGCGCGGCGTCCAATCCGACGGCATCCTGCGCTCGCTCACCCGCCGTGGCTTGATCGAAGGCATCGAGCGCGCCGACACCGTAGGGCGCCCGATCCTGTACGGCACGACCTTTGAGTTCCTGCAACAGTTCGGCCTGCAGAGCGTGCGCGACCTGCCCGACTGGCCCGAGCTGGAGCGCGAGATCGAGGAGCGAGAGGATCAGGCCTCCTGACCCGTCGCATCCACCCAGCGTGCCGCCGTCACGCGCACCAGGTCGTCCACGCGCAGGCGCACGTCTACGCCGCGCTGTCCTGCGCTCACCACCACCGCTGTCCGCTCCCGCGCCGCCTGGTCGATGCACACCTCGAACCCGCGGTTGAGCAACGCCAGCGCCGATATCCCACCCACCTGCAGCCCGGTCAGCGCTTCTGCATCGCGGTGCGTCGCCATGGACAGCTTGCGCTCGCCCACCGAAGCGGCGAGCGCCTTTAGATCGATCTCCCGGTCGCCGACGATCATGACCAGCAACGGCTTGCCCCGCGCGCGCTGCACGACCAGCGTCTTGTACACCTCTGCCGGATCGAGGCCCAGCGCGTTCGCCACGCCGTCGGCCGAATGGATCTCGGACGAGAACGCGATCACGTCGTACGGGACGCCGTGCGCTTCGAGCAGCCGCATGGCGTTCGTGCGCAGCTGTCGTCCCTTCTTTGCCACCCCTGCCTCCCTCGCCCGTTCGCCCGGCGCCCGCCGCTAGCGCGCCTCCTCGCCGTCGCGCAGCAGCGGCAGGCTGACCTCAAAGGTCGTGCCGCTCCCCACCTTGCTCTGCACCCGGATCTCGCCCGCGTGCCGGTGGATCGTCTGGTAACACGTAAAGAGCCCCAGCCCCGTCCCCTTGCCGGGCGGCTTGGTCGTGAAGAACGGGTCATAGATCCGGTTGACCTCCTGGGACGGGATGCCAACCCCGTTGTCCGAGATGTGGACCACGACCCGCTCGCCGTCCAGCGCGGACGCGATCCGCACCAACCCCTCGCGCCCCGCCTGCTCGATCGCATCGCGCGCGTTGAGCAGCATGTTGAGCCACACCACCTGCAGGTGATCGGGACTGGCCCAGATCGCGGGCAGATCGGGCGCCAGGTCCAGGGCTATGATGGTGTTGGCGCGGCGCATCTCTGCCGCGACCAGCGCCGCCGCGTCCTCCAGCGACCGGTTCAGGTCCATCTCGACGAACTCGAACTGCTCGGCGCGCGAAAAGTCGAGCAGATTGCGCACGATCCGCGACGCACGCTGCGCCGCGCGGTCGATCAGCCTGACCGACCCAAAGTGGGGATGCGTCGCCGGGACCTCCTCGCTCAGGATCTGCGCGTTGGTCGAGATCACCGTCATGGGGTTGTTGATCTCGTGCGCCAGCCCTGCCGCCAGGCGCCCTACCGAAGCCAACTTGTCCGAGCGCGCCAGCGCGGCTTCCATCATGCGCTGCGCCGTCACATCGCGCACCACCACGACGACGCGATCGACTTGGCCCGTCGCCCTTGCGCCCGCTCCCGCCTGCGCACCCCACACCGGGTAGGTGCGGATCTCCCACTCGGTCCGCCTCCCTTGGCTCTCCTGGCGCTCCGCGCCCTCCCCTGGCGCGCCGGTGCGAAAGGTCTCGGCGATCAGCGCCAAGGCGCGCGCCCCGCCGGGAAAGGCCTGTTCCGCCGCCGCACCTACCAGCGTCCGGAAGTCGTTTCCGGCCCGTGCCGCCTGTGTGCGGTTGACCGCCAGCACCTTGTTCTCGCGATCGACGATATAGATCCCGTCCAGGATCCCGTCAAAGAGCGCCAACAGCGTGTTCCGGCTCTCGAGGATCGTCTGTCGGCCCGACTCGACCTCGGCAAAGAAGCGTGCGTTCTGGATCGCCGTCGCGACCTGCGCGCCCACCACTTCCAGCAGGCGCACATCCTCCGGATCATACGCGCTGGCAGCGCTGCTGCCCACGCCCATGCACCCGATCGGCCGGTCGCCAAAGCGCAAGAGCACGCCCAGCAGCGAGCGCACCCCGACCATCGCCGCGCCGGGGATGCGCGCCGCCTCCACAGGGGGGCAGATCAGGGTCGCCTCCCGGCCCACGCGCTGGCAGAACGCCGCGCCGAGCAGCGAACCGAGGTCCTGGCTGTACGCGCCTTCGACCAGGCTGTACGCGTGCTCGATCGCCCCATCCTCACCCCACAGGCAGATCTCGACCAGCGAGGCGTCAAAGGTCGTGCGCACGCTGGCAAGCACGCTCTGGATCGTCTGCTCCAGATCGAGGCTCTGGTTCGCCGCCCGCCCGACCTCGTTCAGAAAAGCCAGCTCGTCCGCGCGCCGCGCCAGGGCATACAGGCGCGCGTTCTCGAGCGCCGTCACCGTCTGCGCTGCCAGGGCATCCAGGTAGGGCAGGCTCTGCTCGCGCTGCGCGACCCCCGGGCCCCAATCCGCCACCCAGAACCCGATCACGCGTTCCCCGGCGCGCAGCGGATAGACCAGATCGTACCCCACCTCCTGCTCCGACTCCCACTGCACGTACCGCGTCCGCCCACCCCCCGTGAGCAGCCAGAAATCGCTCTCCTCGACCGGACCTTGCTCTGGCGCCAGCCAAGCTCCGTGGAAGCGCAGCAACTGGCCCGTCACCGTCCCAAAGTCAAAGGACGCAAAGCCAAACGCGGGCCCCACCAACCGTACCACGGTGTCGATCAGCGTGCGCGTGTCCAGGATCGGCGTGATCTGCCGCGCGATGGCGTTCACCTGGTTCAGCTGTTCCGCGCGCAGCCGCTCCTGTTGGTGCAGGTGCTCGAGGATCACGTTCTTTTCCTGCAGGAACTCCATCAGCCGCTTGTTCTGCATCACGATCTTGCGGTGTTCCAGCGCGCGTTCCACCGTCGAGATCAGGTCGTCCAGCTCCAGCGGCTTGGTCAGGTAGTCGTACGCCCCGCGACGGAGCACGGATACCGCCGAGTCGATCGTGCCAAAGGCGGTCATGAGGATGAATTCCGTGTCCGGGTAGTGCGTGCGGACCGCCTCAAAGACCTGCATGCCATCGACGTGGGGCATCTTGAGATCCGAGAGGACGAGCGAAAAGGGCCCCGCTCGCAGGCGCTCGAGCGCCACATCCCCGCTCTCGGCGGTCTCGACTTGGTAGCCCACGCGCCGCAGCAGCCGGCTGACCAGCATCAGGATCTCTGGCTCGTCGTCGATGACCAGGATCCTGCCCTGCGATGTCCCCTCTGTGCGCGCCCGTCCGTCTGCCATGCTCGCGTCCCCGGTTCACTCTACGATCGTATACCCGTGCCGTGGCACGGTGCGCAGGTACCTGGGTGCGCTCGGATCCGGTTCGATCTTGTCGCGCAGGTTCTTGATGTGCGCGCGGACCAGGTCCGTGCTCCCCGTGTCGTACGGAAAGTCCCACACCTCCTGCAGCAGGCGCTCGCTCGAGAACACCTGTCCTGCGCCCGACATCAGGTGATAGAGCAGGTCGAACTCGGTTGGCGTCAACAAGATCCCGTCCGCCTCTGCCGTCGTCACCTGAAAGGTCCGGCAGTCGAGGCGCAGATCGCCCACCACCAACTCTGCGCGGGGCGCCTCACGCGGGGCCTGACCGACGCGCCGCAGGACCGCCCGCACGCGCAGGATCAGCTCCTCGAGGTTGAAGGGTTTGCCCACATAGTCGTCCGCGCCGACGCGCAGACCCTCGATCCGGTCCTGCTCCTGCCCGCGCGCCGTCAGGAACACGACCGGCAACTGCGCCGTATTCGGGTCGGCGCGCAGGCGGCGGCAGACGTCGAACCCGCTCATGCCCGGCATCAACACGTCGAGGATCACCAGGTCGGGGCGGTAGCGGCGCAGCGTCTTGAGCGCCTCGACCCCGCTGTGCGCAAGCTTGACCCGAAAGTCACGGCGCCGCAGGGCGAGCTCGATGCTCTGTGCGACGTCGCGATCGTCATCCACGACCAGGATATCGACCATACTGTGTGCCCCCTGCTCCCTTGCCGCCAACCGCACCCGTACGGGCGGTTCGTGAACCACCCCGCCAACCGCACCCGTACGGGCGGTTCGTGAACCGCCCCCCCAACCGCCCACCCCCTACGTCCCCCGCGCAGCCGCCAGTTCTTGATCGCTGTACACACGCCAATAGGGCGCCTCCTGGTCCCATCCCGCCAGGAACGCGGTGTGTGGGCGCACGATCAACGAGTCACACGTCGCCAGCACCGTCCCGTCGCGCAGGCGCAGCTCCCCCTGGACCTTGGCCCGGTTCTCGGTGGCGCGCACCACCCATCCCACCGCCACGAGCGGCGTCTCTGTCGGCACGGGATGTCGGTAGCGCACCTCCAACTTGGCTGTGGCAAAGAACATGTCCTGGTCCCCGGTGTGCACGATCAGCGCCCGCCCCGACGTCTCGTCCAGGATCGTCGCCACGATCCCGCCGTGCACCACACCCGGGTAGCTGCGATACGCCTCGGGCACCGTGACCTCGGCGCGCACTTGGCCCTGCGCACGGTCCTCCTCGAACGCGATCTTGAGGCCGACCGGGTTCTGCAAGCCGCACACGAAACACCCCGCCGAATTGGGCTGCCGTCCTGTTCCCGCTCCCTCGCTCGACATCACACCTCCTCGCAGGCATGCTGGGGATATGATAACATACAGGTCGACATGCGTCAAAGGCTGCCCCCTGCCATTGCCCTTTGTCATTCGCGCCCAGCCATGGTATCATATCTCCAGAAGGAGGAGACACAGCCCATGTCCGACGGTGAGAACAGCCCACCTGTCCCCCGGCCCATCCCCAACCCCAAGCAAGAGGGGGGCAACGGAAACCCCTTCTCCCACCCCGCCGAAGAAGCGTTCGCACGTCTGCTCGACTTTTACCAGATCGCGTGGGAGTACGAGCCCATGACCTTTCCCTTGGCCTGGGACAGCGAAGGGACCATCACCTCGGCCTTCTCCCCCGACTTTTACCTGATCGACGAAGACCTGTATGTCGAGCTGACGACCATGAAGCAGCGCCTGGTCACCAGCAAGAACCGCAAGCTGCGCCGGCTCCACGAGCTCTACCCCGACGTCCGCTGCAAGCTCATGTACCGCAAGGACATCGAAAGCCTGGGCGTCAAGTATGGCCTCTTTGAGGAGCCCATACCGGACGACTATGACGAAGAAGAGGAAGACGCGCTGTAGCGCGGGGGGAGGCGGAAGGGTGGACGAGGATACGGGCAGGATGGACGAGCGCACGGGTGCACCGATCGCAGCAGCGCGCGCCACGCTATTGACCGACGACATCGCCGAGGTGCTGATCGGCGAGGCGCAGATCCAGGAGCGGATCGCGGCGCTCGGCGCCCAGATCTCAGCCGACTATGCCGGCAAGGATCCCCTGCTGGTGGGCGTGCTGCGCGGCGTGTTCATCTTTATGGCCGACCTCGTGCGCGCGATCACGATCCCGATCGACGTCGACTTTATCGGCATCACCCGCTACGGGCCGAGCGCGCAGACCCAGGGCGTCGTCCGCCTGACCAAGGACCTCGACATCTTTATCCAGGACCGCCACGTCCTGTTTGTCGAGGACATCATCGACACCGGGCTCTCGCTGCGCTACATCCTGCGCACCCTGCGCACCCGGCAGCCGGCGAGCCTCAAGGTCTGCGCCCTGTTCAGCAAGCCGCGCAAGCGCCTCTTTGAGCTCGAGGTCGACTATGTCGGCTTTATGCTCCCCGACCGGTTTGTGGTCGGGTATGGCCTCGACTATGACGAGCGCTACCGCAACCTGCCCTTCGTCGGCGTCCTCAAAGAAGAGGCGATCACCCAACGCCGGCTGCCCGCCACAGGGTGAAACAAAAAAGGGGCCGCGCCCTCAACCTTGCCCGCACACGTACGAGGACGCGACCCCACAATAAAATGTCAAGCCCCAAGTGACTTAGTTAGCTTTCTCGAAGCTGTTCTCCACTTCTGGTTCCTCTACTTGCCTCTGCCCCGTTCTTTACAGTTCAGGACTTCTTTGGCGCCTAGATTCTTCAGGAGTTTCTACGAACTTTTTCGAGATCACCGTTCGATCTCTCGGGACTTGACGACTATAGTATACCCGATCCCGGCATTCTTGTCAATAGAAATTGACATAACGGTTCGGTTTTTAAGGTCACTTATGTCGAGTCCTCGATCGCGCCCACGCCCCGCCGATCAGCGCCTGCGCGTCCCATGCGGGCGGGCCGACTCATTCCTCGTCCCTTCGCTCCAGCGGGGGGACGCCCGGCACCACTCCCCGTTCGTAGTAGTGGCTTCAGCCGCTGCGTGGGGACGCCCGGCGCACGGACCCC
>JAFGIE010000217.1 GCA_016929775.1 Anaerolineae bacterium | reverse complement strand
TTGCATTCCGAGATCGATACCATCGAGCGCGTCGAGATCCTGCGCGACCTGCGGCTTGGGGTGTACGATGTGGTCGTCGGCGTCAACCTGCTCCGCGAGGGGCTCGACCTGCCTGAGGTCAGCTTGGTGGCGATCCTCGACGCGGACAAGCAAGGGTTCCTGCGCAGCGAGTCCGCCCTGATCCAGAACATCGGGCGTGCCGCGCGGCACATCAATGGCCTGGCGCTGCTCTATGCCGATACACACAGCGCGGCGATGGCTGCCGCCATCGATGAGACGAACCGCCGGCGCGCCAAGCAGACGGCGTACAATGAGGAGCACGGCATCGTCCCTGCAAGCATTGTCAAGGCAGTTCGCGACCTGACAGATGACCTGCGCGAGACGCACCGGGCAGAACAGCAGAGGGCGGTCGCCGAGCGCGGGGTCGCATACCAGGTCGAGGGGACCATACCGCCGGAGGAGCTGACCCGCATGATCGCCGAGATGGAAGAGCAGATGCACAAGGCTGCGGTAGCGCTCGAGTTCGAGCGAGCCGCGCTCATCCGCGATCAGATCTATGAGCTCAGGCGTCAGCTTCAGGACGCGCAGGATCTCCCAGAGTGGAAGAAGGCCTTCCAGAGCTAGGTCAGGACGCGCGATGGGCGTGGAGTTCGAGTGGCGAGTCAGCAGCCAGGATGGGCAGTGGGAGGTCCTTGCCGAGAACCGGCGCAGGCGCAGACCCCGGTGCCCTTGGTGGGCGTGGCTGATCCTCGCCCTCGTGGTTGGATCGGCGAGCGTGGGTGCGTATCTCTGGCTCAGGGCGCGCTACGAGACCGCTGTCCAGACAGCCGAGTTCCAGATCCAGGCTGTGATCGACTTGGAGGCGCGCGCCATGGCGCGCGGCGATCCAAGCCTGTTCCTGGAACAACAGGATCGGTCTGCGGCGGAGTGGTACAGGCAGCAGGTGCTGCGCGCACAACCCGACTGCCTCGAGCGCCTGGACGCGCTCGAGGCGCTCCGAGCCTTCTGCGCGCCCGTCCTGCCCGCCGAGATCGCCGCCATCGATCTGCGCCGCGACTTGGCCTGGCTCGAGGTGATCGAAGGCAGCCCGCCCTTGCGCCGCGCCCGCTTCTACCGACGCACCGAGGCGGGATGGAAGCATACCGCTCCCCCCTCTGCGTTCTGGGATGACAACGAGCAAGTGACCTTTGGCACGACCACGGTGTTCTACAACCGGCGCGACCTGCCTCACCTCCGTCCTGTGCTCGTCGCCATCGCCGATGCGTCCACCGACGTCTGCGCAGCGGTCTATTGCCCGATCGTGAGTAGGCTCAGCGTGAGGTACTCGCCAGACACGCCGCGGCTCCTGCAGCCGTACCTCGAGTCCGATGCGGTCCACTATGGGAGTGATACGCTCACGATCTCCTCCCCCTGGCTTGCCGGGATCCCGGTCGATGGCGCCATCGACCGCGAGGAGACCATCTACTGGGTGACCTATGCCCTAGCATCGCGCGCCATCCGGGCGGTGAACGGGCGGGCGCTCTCTCCCTTGCAGAGCGCGGCAGTCATCGAGTACGCACACTGGCGCGCCAGCGGCGACGACAAGGAAGCGCCGCTGCTCTCCCACGCCCTATCGGCGCGGGGCAAAGATACGCTCCCCGCGCTTTTCCGCGACATCCGTGAGCAGGACAGCCTCGACCACGTTGTAAGGTTCTGGCTGGATGTCTCGTCTGATAGCCAACCAGAACGATACTTTGAGGCCCTGCTTGGCATCGAGCGTGATGCGCTGCTCGCTGGCAGGCTCGAGACCTACCTGCTTTTACAGGACGACCGGCAGCCCTGGTGGGTGGAGCAGCAGCTGGTGCGCTTTGAGCGACTCCAGGCGCCGGATAGCGCGCCCGGTCTGCCACCCGTACAGGTCAGATCGGTTTCTCTATACGATGGTCGTGCGCGCGTCCTCCTGGAAGCCGGATCGGTGTCCGAGCGACACCTTCCCTCGCACGTGTACTTTGTGCGGCGTAGGGCAGAGTGGCTGCATACCAGCCAGGTGTTCGGTGACTAGAGGGCCGGTGGATACAGGACCGAAGCGTGAGAGTAGAATTCGATTGGCAAGTGGGTGGCGACGGAGACGACACGGAGACACTGGTGCGGACTGCCAAGCAACGTGGCTTGCGCGTTCCCAAGTGGACCTGGCTCCTGATAGCCGTGGCGTTGACCGGCCTCTTGACGGGAGCTTTGCTGTTCCTCCGGGAGCGCTACCGGGCAGCCGAAGAACGCATCGTCTTTGAGATTCAGAGCGTCATCGACCTGGAGGCGCGGGCCTACGCCCGCGGCGACCAGACGCTCTTTCTAGAGCAGCAGGACCCGGACGCTGAAGGTTGGCTAGAGCTGCAAGCGAGGCGAGTCGACCCGCTCTGTGACAGCGGGCTGGACAGCCCGCCGCTCGCGCTGTCAGGTGGCGGCGACTGCCGCCCGGTACTGCCGGCGACCATCGCAGAGATCGAGTTGCGCGGGTCGCTTGCCTGGGTCGAGGTAGTGGAGGATGACCCGCCGGTGCGGCGGGCGCGATTCTACCGCCAGACGGCAGCCGGATGGGTGCACACTGCGCCTGACCCTTCTTTCTGGGGCGGGTTCGTAGAGGTGCAGTATGGCGATCTGGCCCTCTTTCGCTTCCGGCGCCGCGACGATCCCCACCTCGATGCGGTCGTATCCTCGCTCGGCTCCGCGCTCCAAGACGTGTGTGTGAACCTGAGCTGCCCCATGGAGGCGCCGATCGAGGTCGACTTTGCCGTCGACCCGCGCACGGACAGCGTGCTCGAGAGCGGCGAGGATCGATTCACGTTTCTCAGCCCCTGGCTATCCGGGATCCCGGTGGATGGGAACTGGCGTGAGGCGTACTTGCCCCAGCTACAGCACGCGCTAGTGAGCGCAGTGGCGGGAACACACGTGCGGGCGGTGCTGGGGCGCGAGCTGGGCGCGCTCGAGACGGCGCTCGTGGACGAGTATGCAGCTTGGCGCAGCGCCCTCGAGCGTCCTGTGCAAGACCATGCCCCCATGCTGGCACGCCTGCTGGCGACGCACGGCGAGGATGCGCTTCCCGCCATCTTGCGCTCACTAGAGCACGTCCGCGGCACGAACCTGCTGCTGGTGGAGTGGCTCGGGCTCTCTTCGAGCAGAGACCCCCAGGCTTACTTTCGCACCCTGCTCGAGATCGAGCACGAAGCGGTCCGCGCAGGGCGCCGGGCGACCTTTCTCCTTCTGCAGGACGACACCACGCCTGGTTGGAGGGCGGAACAGGAGCGCCGTTTCGAGCTTGCCCAGCGCGTGGATGCTGACCCCTCCCCGCCGCGAGTCCTCCAAGTGGCGATCTCGGACGACGTCGCCCGTGTAACCGTCGCCGCCGCGGAGGGACCCGTCGCCCTACACCCCTTCGCGTCTCAGGACAGCACGGTCACCTTTCGGCGCATCGCCGGTGACTGGAAGCACACAGCGGGCGTCGGCGAGCAGGTTGGACCGCAGATCGAGATCCTGCCCTCCCCAGGCAGCCCTACCTAGCCGCGCCCGCCTAGCTCAAGTGGCGCGTCGACCGCCACAAGCACGATGCCCGCCTCGCGCGCACCGATCAACGCCGCACCCGCCCCGGTGCAGTTGCCACGCGGCTGCAAGTCTGTTATAATGCGCGTATCGGCCGTAGCCCACCGCCGGATGCGCGCTGCGCCGTGCTACGAGCCGAAGGCAGGTGGATGAAAGCCAAGCCGCTCGTCTATCTACTTCTCGTGTGCGTGTTGTTCCCACTCCCGGCGCCTGCCCAAGACGCCTCGCTCCGCCTTGTCAGCAATGCAGGCGCACCGCACGCGGTAGCACCGTCCGCCACCTGGACCGATGTCGCCGCCCTCCTCGCGGCGCCCCCCGCTCTCGAACACGTGCGACACAAGCTTGAGCCGTCGCTCCTCAAGAAGCTCCTTGCTGGAGATGGAGCCGCCCAACCCCTGCGCGCCATCGCTATGTTGCGCGCCCAACCCAACGTGCAGGACGTGACCCTCGACAGCGCAGAGCGCCAAGAGCGGGCTGCTGCAGTCGTATCGCACCTTCAGGCACTCGCCGAGGGGTCCCAGGGCTCTGTGCGTGCGCTACTGCAGCAGGCGCAGCTGCGCGGGCAGGTACAGGCGTATCGTCCGCTGTGGATCGTGAACGCCGTCGCGGTGGAAGGCGGCGCAGACGTGCTCCGAGCGCTCGCGGCGCACCCGGACGTATCCGTCGTCTTGGAGGACCACGTGCGCACGCTGCAGGACGAAAGCCCTGGATCCGCCAGCACGACGCAGGTCGAGCAGTCTGCGGATGCGACGGCGTGGAACATCGCCCGCATCCAGGCAGACCGTGTCTGGGACGTGCTCGGCATACGAGGGGAAGGAGCAGTCGTCGCCAGCCTCGACACTGGCGTAGACTGGGAACACCCCTACCTGCGCACGCGCTACCGGGGCTACACGGGCAAGCCTCTTGCTGAGCACGAGGGCAACTGGTTCTGCGCGACGAACGAGGCATATGCGTATCCCGGCGACGGACACGGGCACGGCACACACACGACAGGCACGATGGTC
Source organism: Anaerolineae bacterium (assembly GCA_016929775.1). The sequence goes on along the minus strand of JAFGIE010000217.1, from coordinate 7,913 downwards.
GGCGAGTACGGCATCGGCGTTGCCCCGGGCGCACAGTGGATCGCAGCCAAGGTGTTCACCAACCAGGGACAGACGTACGACAGCTGGATCCATGCGAGCTACGAGTGGGTCCTCGCGCCGGGCGGCGACCCCGCGCGCGCCCCAGACGTGGTCAACAGCTCGTGGGGCAATCCCATTGGGTCGAACGACCGCTTTCGCGCAGACGTGCAGGCGGTGCGTGCGGCAGGCATCGTGCCGGTCTTTTCCGCCGGCAACTATGGCCCTGGGAGCGAGACCATCGGCTCTCCGGCAAGCTATCCTGAGTCACTGGCTGTCGGCGCGACAGACCGGGAGGACCGCATCGCGCGCTTCTCCAGCCGCGGTCCATCTCCGTGGGATGAGATCAAGCCCGAAGTGTCCGCGCCCGGCGTGGACGTTCGGTCGGCGCTCCCGGGCGGCGGACTGGGCGACAAGACCGGCACGTCCATGGCAGCGCCGCACGTATCGGGACTCATCGCCCTGATCCGCCAGGCGAACCCGGCGCTGACTGTTAACGAGGTCGAGGAAGTCCTTGGCCAAACAGCGCGCTCCCTCGGGGAAGGGGTGCCGAGCAACGACTTTGGGTGGGGCCTGGTCGACGCCTACGCCGCCGTCGTACTGGCGGGGCATTTCGGGCGTCTCACTGGACGGGTCAACGACGCGCAGTCCGGGGCGGGCATCGCGGGTGCCCAGATCGACGCCTTGCCCCATGGTGGCGAGAAGCCGGCGCGAACCGTGACAGACGAGCAAGGCCAGTACGCGATCGCGCTGGCTACCGGGAGCTATGACCTGACCGTCTCGGCGTTTGGATACTACCCACAGATGGCCTACGCGATCGAGATCGCCCTCGGCGTGACGACCACGCTCAACGTCAGGCTGGACGCGCAGCCGACAGGCCAGGTGGTAGGCTCAGTGCACGATCGCGACAGCGGTGACCCGCTCGAAGCGCGTGTCTACGTTCCCGGAACGGGAGCATCAGCATCGTCGGACCCCAGTAGCGGAGCGTTCGCACTCGATTTGCCGTCGGGCACACACACGGTCCGCTTTGATGCGCTCGGGCACCGCTTCGCGACCAGCCAAGTTCTTGTCGTCGCCGGGACCACAGTCACACGCACAGTCGCGCTGGAGCCCGCACCCACGCTGCTCCTCGTCGACAGTGGCGCCTGGTACAACGACAGCCAGCTCAGCTACTACCGCAACGCCCTTTCCGACGCACACTATCTCTGGGACGAGCACATCATCGCCAATGTCGACGTGCCGCCGACGGATGTGCCGACTGCCGAGATGCTCTCGCCCTATGACGTGGTGATCTGGAGTGCGCCGCAAGACGCACCAGGCTACATCGGCGCCGCCCATGCGATCACGACCTTCCTGTCCAGCGGCGGGGGCCTTCTGCTGAGCGGTCAAGACATCGCCTTCTGGGATGGAGGCGGCAACGGTCTGTTCTCCGCGACATACATGTGGGACTATTTGAAAGTCGACTTTGTGGCAGATAATGGGCCGAGCCGCACGCTGCACGGCGAGCGCCCACTCTTCGCGGACGAGACCATCCAGATCGCGGGTCCGGGCGGCGCGGACAACCAGTATGCGCCCGACGTGATCGCGCCCGCTGTCTCGGATCAGGCGATGAGTGCCTGGCGATATGAAGGTGGTGGCTCAGGGGCACTTGCCGCCGGGCCCTGTCTACCCTACCGCGCGTTGGCCTTGGGCTATGGTCTCGAGGCGATCAACGATCCCACGCGTCGCCGGGAGGTCCTCGAGCAGAGCATCGCGTGGCTCTCCGCACCGCCGGACCCAGTAGGCATCGAGCTCAAGATCGGCGGCATGCCGCTCATCGCGCCGCCCGGTGGCTGGGTCACACACACACTCCGGCTGCGCAACATGGGCGAGGTCACGACCGACACTTACCAGATCGACCTCTTCGGTGGCGCGTGGCCCACTGCCCTGGAGGCGCCTCCGTCCGTGTCTCTGGGCGCCTGCCAATCGGTCACACTGCCCATCGTCGTGCATCTGCCGGAGCAGACTGCCTGGGACGAACGCGACACTGCTGTGCTCACCGTCACGTCTACCCTGTCGCCAAGCGTGCACGCGACCGCCGAGGTTGTCTCCAAGACGCCCGCACCGGTGCTTCTCGTCGATGGCGCTCGGTTCTACGACATGAGCGCGCAGTACAGGGCCGCGATCGCCGGCGCCGGCGTACCGTACGACTACTGGCGCGTCAAGGGCACCTGGCCCCTCGCCATCCCTGCCACCAACACGCTAGCGATGTATCCGATCGTCGTGTGGTACACAGCGTACGACTGGTATGCCCCGCTGGGCGAGGCAGAGGAGGAGCGCCTAGTCGGATACCTCGACGGTGGCGGACGCTTGTTCCTCTCCTCTCAAGACTATCTCTACTACCGGCAGGACGCTACTCTGGCTACCCACTATCTGGGCGTTGCCGATCATCTCGAAGACCTGGGGACAGAGCAGGTCGTTGGCGAGCCGCTCCACCCAATTGGATGGGGCATCGGGCCCTACGCACTCACCTATACCTACACGAATTGGAGCGATGGCCTACGTCTGGTTCCGGGGGCACGCGTCGCGCTGCGCGGACAGCACGAGCGCACGGCAGCAGCGACGCACGCAGGAGACGGCTGGCGCACGGCGTTCGCAGCCTTCCCGTTCGAGACGCTGTCGCCGGCTGACGCACGCGAGGTGATGGCGCACACGCTGGGCTGGCTGAGCTGGCTAGGTGCGTCCACCTGGAGCGGGGATGCGCGTATCGTGACCGGCGGCAGCGAGGTCGAGATGACCTGCCGGCTCCACAACGACGGGTGGCAGGACCTGACCGCAGTGCGCTTTACGACGACGCTGCCGCCAGAGCTGACCTGGAGCGCCGGTTCACAGACGGGTGGCGCGACCTACGATCCCGCGACGCGTGCAGTCGAGTGGACCGGTTCTCTGGCGCCTGGGGAGACACATGCGCTGACCTTCGCCGTCCACGTAGTCGAGGGGCTGCCAGCAGGCGCCGAGTTGCTGCTGCCTGCCCGCATCGGCTACGCCGAGCACAGCCTCGAGTGGGATCTGCCCTACGTGCTGCGCGTTGACGCACCCGATCTGTCGACTGGGCTGCTGTCAGCGCCATCGCAAGCAGGACCCCAGAGCACCGTGGCGTACCACCTCACCCTCCACAATACGGGCCTGGCTTCGGCACAGGCCTCGATCCACGCCACCCTTCCCGACCAAGCTGTGTTCACCGGGACCCTGGAGAGCGAGGGAGTTGGCGCCGGCACCGTAACGACCGAGACCGTGTCGTGGACGGGCGTCGTTCCCGCCGGAGAGCAACTCACCCTGAGCTACGCTGCGCTCCTGAATCGAGAGAGCGGCTATTGGCTGACGCATGACGTTCGGATCAGCGACCAGTACGGCGAACGCTGGTATCTCGAGGCGCGCACGCGCGTCCACCCGTACCGCGCCTTCCTGCCGCTGGTCGCAAGGGACTCCCCCCACCAAACGACCGCGCCCTGACCTGCCGTCGCCAGCACCAGGCATCCCCTCCTTACCGCACCACGTCCCGTGGGCATGCGGCGTCCTGTGGTTCATAGGAGAGCGGAGAGTGTGAAAGCGGGCAGCTGGAGTTTGACCCGCAATCGCGAATGTGCTAGCATGGCGGTTCGAGTGAGTGAGGGAGCAGATGCCACAGGAAAAGCTCATCGTGCGCGGCGCACGTGAGCACAACCTCAAGAACATCACGGTAGAGATCCCGCGGGACAAGCTGGTGGTCATCACTGGTCTGTCTGGATCGGGCAAGTCGAGCCTGGCTTTCGACACGATCTACGCCGAGGGACAGCGGCGCTACGTCGAGTCGCTGTCTGCCTATGCACGCCAGTTCCTGGGCCAGATGCAAAAGCCAGACGTCGACCAGATCGAAGGCCTCAGCCCGGCTATCTCGATCGACCAGCGTGGCATGAGCCACAACCCTCGCTCCACTGTGGGTACCGTGACCGAGATCTTTGACTACCTGCGTCTCCTCTACGCGCGCATCGGGCGCCCGCACTGCCCGCAATGCGGGCGCCCGATCGAGCAGCAGAGCGCGCAGCAGATCGTCGAGGCGGTCATGGGTATGCCCGAGGGCAGCCGCATCCAGATCCTGGCGCCCCTGGTCAAGGCGCGTAAGGGGCACCACCAGCCCGTCTTTGAAGAGATCCGCCGCGCCGGCTTTGTCCGTGCGCGCGTCGATGGGCAGATCCGAGACCTGGACGAAGAGATAGAGCTAGACCGCTACAAGGCGCACGATATCGCGGCGGTAGTGGACCGTCTCGTCTTGCGCGCCTTCGAGTCGGCGGTCGAGCGAGAAGAGCAGTACACGCGCGTCACCGACTCTGTCGAGACAGCGCTCTCGCTGGGCGATGGATTCATGATCGTCCACGACGTCACCACAGAACCTGCGCGCGACATTCTCTTTTCCGAGCACCTCGCGTGTGCGCACTGCGGGATCTCGTTCCCCGAGATCGAGCCCCGCACCTTCTCCTTCAACTCGCCCCACGGCGCATGCCCCGAGTGTCAGGGCTTGGGCAGCACGCTCGAGATCGATCCCGAGCTGGTCATCCCCAACCGCGACCTCTCGCTCGCCGAGGGCGCGATCCGTCCCTGGAAGTCCAGCGGCGATGACGATGGCTACTACTCGCGCCTGCTGCGCACCGTGGCTCAGGTATGGGACATCCCGTGGCGCGCGCCGGTTCGCGATCTCCCGCCGGACAAAGTGGAGCTGCTGCTTTACGGAGGAGACGACCGGCCCCTGATGGTCCAGTACCGGTCGTTCAAGGGACAAACCCGCCAACACGTCACCACCTATGAGGGCATTGTTCCCAATCTGCAGCGCCGGTACCGCGAGACGACGTCCGACAGCCAGCGCGCACGGATCCGGGAATACATGAGCACCCGACCTTGCCCGGTCTGCCATGGTCGGCGCCTGAAAGAGGAGAGCAGGGCGATCACGATCGCCGGGATGGGCATCGATCAGGTCGCAGCCATGCCTGTCACCGACCTCCTCGCCTGGGTCCAGAGCCTGACCGGTGACCTGGATCGTTGGCCCGACGCGCGGAATGGCGGTCCGCGCTATCCGGATGAGGTGCGCGCACTAACCGATCGCGAGTGTCTGATTGGCGACCGTATTCTGAAGGAGATCCGCGAGCGGCTAGCCTTCCTGGTCAACGTAGGGCTGGATTACCTGACCCTGAACCGCGAAGCCACGACGCTAGCAGGAGGAGAAGCACAGCGGATCCGCTTGGCGACACAGATCGGTTCGCGGCTCATGGGCGTGCTCTATGTCCTCGACGAGCCGTCGATCGGCCTGCACATGCGCGACAACGCACGCCTGATCCGCACGCTGCTCGAGATGCGCGACCTCGGCAACACGCTCCTCGTCGTCGAGCACGACGAAGCCACTATGCGCGCCGCCGACTGGATCATCGACCTAGGACCCGGCGCAGGCGAGCACGGCGGGGAGGTCGTCGCGATGGGCACGCCTGAGGAGGTCATGCAGCACCCCACCTCGATCACAGGCGCCTACCTCTCCGGGCGGAAGCAGATCCCGACGCCGAAGAAGCGCAGGCCTGGCAATGGGCAGGAGATCGTGATCCGCGGCGCGCGGGAGAACAACCTGAAAGGGATCGACGTCCGCATCCCTCTCGGCAAGCTGGTCTGCATCACCGGCGTATCGGGGTCGGGCAAGAGCACCCTGCTGATCGAGGTGCTGTACAAGCGCTTGGCACAGATCATCAACCGCGCCAGGGACCGCCCTGGCGAGCACGATGCCATCGAGGGCGCTGAGGCGATCGACAAGGTGATCAACATCGACCAGAGCCCGATCGGCCGTACGCCGCGCTCCAACCCCGCGACGTACACGCAGCTCTTTGGCCCTGTACGAGAGCTCTTTGCCAAGCTTCCCGAGGCGCGGGTGCGCGGTTATGCCGCCGGGCGCTTTTCCTTCAACGTCAAAGGCGGGCGCTGCGAAGCTTGCCAGGGCCAAGGCCAGATCCGGATCGAGATGCAGTTCCTGCCAGACATCTATGTGCCCTGCGACGTCTGTCACGGCACGCGCTACAACCGCGAGACGCTTCAGGTCCGCTACAAGGACCTCAACATCGCCGAGGTGCTCGACCTGACGGTGAACGAGGCGTCGGACCTCTTTGCTGCCCAACAGCGCATCGTGCGCAGGCTGCGGACGCTGCGCGCCGTCGGCCTAGGGTACATTCGTCTCGGACAGCCTGCCACGACCCTATCCGGGGGCGAGGCGCAGCGCATCAAGCTGAGCCGCGAGCTGAGCAAGCGCGCGACGGGCCACACCCTCTACGTCCTCGACGAGCCGAGCGTGGGCCTGCACGCCGCCGACGTGGCCCGCCTGCTCAAGGTCCTCAACCGACTCGTGAACCGCGGGAATAGCGTGATCATCATCGAGCACCAGCCCGACATCGTCAAGAGCGCGGACTGGATCATCGATCTGGGACCCGAGGGCGGCGACGCGGGCGGGTACGTCGTTGCCGAGGGCACACCAGAGCAGGTCGCCCGCGTGGAGACGAGCTACACCGGGCAGTTCCTGCGCCGGATCGTGAATTGACAATCCGGGGCAGACGAGTATAATACCTAACTGCGCCCCGGTGGCGGAATGGCATACGCAGCAGGTTGAGGACCTGTGCCGTTTACGGCGTGGAGGTTCGAGTCCTCTCCGGGGCATATGGAAATGCTAGGCAGCGCAGGCTGGCCTAGCATTCTGTCTGTCCCCTAGCCGCCTGTGGGCGCCGCCCCACGTGGCAACCTAGTACGCCATGTGCTCCCGGTACACGTCCAGCGCAAAGCGGTAGCTCTCGTAGCGCGTGTTCGGCGAGATCGAGTGGTCCGAGGCGAACACCAGGCGCGCACCACGCGCCTTCATGCCCTCCACGTACGCCGCAACCTCGCGTTGGATGATATCCCGATCGTTCGTCTCGAACACCCGTGCATCGAGCCCGCCCACAAAGGCCAGTACGTCCCCGTACTGCTCTGCGAACGCGAACGGGTCGTTGTCGCGCGCCTTGCGCTCCATTGGGTTCAGCGCATCAAAGCCTGCCTCCACGATCAGAGGCAGGGCCGCAGCCGTGCTGCCGCAAGTGTGCAGGACGACGGGCAGATCGTAGCTGTGAAAGAAAGCCACCAACTCCGCATAGTAGGGAAAGATCAGCTCAGCCAACACCTGGGGTGAAGCGAACAGCCCATTCTTGTAGCCCAGATCCTCGTAGAGCCAGATCCCGTCGGGCACGCCCACCCGCTCGAACATATAGGCAAAGTGCGCCTTGTAAAAGTCGGTGTAGACGCGGTTGTAGTCGTGCACCCAGCCCGGGTCGAGAAGCAGGCTCTGGTACAGCGTCACATCGCCCATGCTCTGCCGCGCGGACTCCCACACGAACATGTGCCCAAAGTGACGCCACACGCCCGCCTGGGTCAACGTCCGCCAGCTCTCCGTCATCTTTGTCAAGTCGACGCGCTCCGGGTCGAGGGCGAGCAAGTGTGGCCTGTAGTCCCGTTCCCAGATCTCGCGCGTGGTCATCCGAAAGTCGATGTGCTCTGGGGTGCCAGACTTGTGCTTCCAGTACTTGAGCGCGGCGCCGGCGCCATTTCGCCGCACCTCCCACTCATCGGTCTCTTCCACAAGCTCGCCATCTCCGCGGAGCGGCATGATGTCAACCCACGGACCGACGCCCACCATGTCGTACCCAAAATGCTCCCACGCAGGCACCGGTTCCTCGTACATCCCTGCACGCTCGACGTCGACCCAGCGCCCATCCTCCCGCCGCCACCGGGTATCGCCGACCTCCTTCTCGACCATGCGCGTCGGGTAGCCGTGCTCGACCCACTCGGCGATCGCGTCTGCCCAT
>JAFGIE010000216.1 GCA_016929775.1 Anaerolineae bacterium | reverse complement strand
CTCCATGGGTTAAACCCCGCGCACCCCGTGCAGTCACGTCGCGCTGTTACTGGAAAGGCACCGGTCGCTTCTGGGCGTGACGTGGCGGCGCAACGCAGCGCTCGAGAGTGCGCGCATCTCTCTTGACCACCGAGCCAAGTCAGCATATACTGGACTGTACATCACAGGCGAGGAGCGTGCAATGGGAACTGAGGAGTGGACCGTATCTGAAGGCACGTTCGATCCAGGAGACGTGCGCCACATGGAGACGGTTTTCACCATCGGCAACGGCTACCTGGGGACACGCGGGAGCTTCGAGGAAGGGTATCCGGGCGACCAACCTGCTACGCTGATCCACGGCGTGTTCGACGATGCTCCCATCGTCTACACAGAACTGGCGAACTGTCCCAACTGGCTCCCCCTGCACGTATTCGTTGACGGCGAACGCTTCGCGCTCAACCGGGGGCGCACACTGGACTACCAGCGCTCCCTGGATATGCGGCGGGGACTGCTTGCGCGCCGTGTACACTGGCAGAGCCCCCTAGGTCGCAAAGTCCGGCTGACCTTCGAGCGCTTTGCCAGCATGGCCGATCAGCACGTCCTTGTGCTCCGTTGCGAGATCGCCGCGCTTGACGCCTCTGTCACGATCGCCGTGCAGGCGGGCATCGACGGCTACCCGGACAACAACGGGCTGATGCATTGGGAGTGGGTCGACCAGGGCGGCACGGACAACACGGCGTGGCTGCGCATGCGCACGCGGCACACCGAGATCGAGCTCGCCATGGCAATGCAGCTCGTCGTGTGTGCGCCGGGGGCGCCATCCGTGGAGCCATTCCTCTGTCACAACAATCCAGGACAGCGTGCCACGCTTCGCCTGCGTCCCGGGGAAAGCGTGGAGATCTGCAAGCTGGTCACTGTCCACTCCACGCGCGACTCGGCGGATCCGCTCACAGCCGCTCACGAGCGCCTGTTGGCCCTGCCGGGGTATCCTGCCCTGCTCGAGGCGCACGAAGCGGCGTGGCAGGAACTATGGGCAGATAGCGACGTCATCTTGGAGGGCGATGCCGAGGTGCAGCGCGCAATCCGCCACAGCCTCTTCGAGCTACTGGCTGCCGTGCACCCTTGCGATGACACAGTCAGCCCATCTGCCAAAACCCTATCGGGCTTTGGGTACCGTGGACACGTGTTCTGGGACACAGAGGTCTTTGTGCTGCCCTTCCTGACCTACACGCAGCCAGCACTGGCGCGCAACCTGCTAAGCTACCGCTATCACACCCTTCCAGGAGCACGCCGCAAAGCTCGCGCGGAAGGACACGCCGGCGCGATGTTCGCCTGGGAGAGCGCCGCCACCGGCGATGAGGTGACGCCGCGTTTCGTACCAGGCCCTCACGGCAAGGAGCTGATCCGCATCTGGTGTGGCGACATCGAGCTGCATATCAGCGCCGACGTGGCCTACGCCGTGTACCAGTACTGGCGCGCCACAGGTGACCACGAGTGGATGCGACGTCGTGGTGCCGAGATCGTCCTGGAGACGGCGCGCTTCTGGGAGAGCAGGTCCGAGTGGCACGCAGCACACCAGCGGTATGAGATCCGGGACGTGATCGGGCCAGACGAGTACCACGAGCACGTGAACAACAACGCCTTCACCGACCGGATCGTGGCTTGGCACCTCGGGGCAGCTGCCCGTATCCTAGAATGGCTGCGCAAGGAATGGCCCAGCGACGCACAGCGTCTCTCCTCTCAGCTGGACCTTTCTGCGCAGCGCATCGCCCATTGGCAAGACATTGCGCAGCGTCTTTATGTGCCGACTGACGAACAGAGGGGGCTGATCGAGCAGTTCGAGGGCTTCTTTGCACTCGAGGACATCGATCTGGACGACTATGAACCACGTGACCGCTCCATGCAGGTCCTGCTGGGGATCGAGGGCGCCAACAGGCGGCAGGTGCTCAAGCAGGCAGATGTGCTGATGTTGCTCTACTTGCTGCGGGACGAGTTCACGGACCAGGTGCTGCGTACCAACTGGGACTACTATGCGCCTCGCACGGACCACACCTATGGGTCATCGTTGGGACCAGCAGTCCATGCCGCCCTTGCCGCACAGCTGGGGCGCCCCGATGAAGCATACACTCACTTCCTCCGCGCCGCTCGCGTGGATCTCGACGACGTACGCGGGAATTCGGCCGAGGGGATCCACGCGGCTTCCGCGGGAGGCCTTTGGCAGGCGGTCGTCTTTGGCTTTGCCGGCGTCCGCTTGACAGATGCGGGCCCCGTCGCGCTGCCTCGCCTGCCTCGTGGTTGGCGCAGGCTGCGTTTCCGCTTGAGCCACCTCGGGAAACGCTATGAGTTGGATCTACAGCCCAGGGTCGGACCCCCTCACTTCCGTGCCGTCATCTTTGACCTGGACGGCGTGCTCACGAACACCTCCGAATACCACTATCTTGGCTGGAAGCGGCTCGCCGATGAGGAGAGCATCCCCTTTGACCGGGACGCGAACGAGTCACTGCGTGGGGTCCCACGCCGCGAATCCCTGATGCGGTTGCTGGATGGACGACCGGCGAGCGAGGACGAAATCGCTGAGATGATGGATCGCAAGAACCGCTACTACCAGGAGTATATTGCCCTGGTCACACCGGCTGACCTGCTTCCTGGCGCCCTCGAGCTGCTCGACGAGCTGCACGACGCGGGGATCGCTGTGGCAATCGGGTCAGCGAGCAAGAATGCGCACACCGTGATCGAGCGGCTGCAGATCGCGCACCGAATCGACGCCATCGCCGACGGGTACAGCGTGTCGCGGCAAAAGCCAGCGCCAGACCTATTCCTCCATGCCGCTGCCCAGTTGGGCATGTGCGCGGACGAGTGCGTCGTGGTCGAGGATGCTGCCTCTGGGGTCGATGCCGCGCTCGCAGGGGGCATGTGGACGGTCGGCATTGGTCCACGCGAGCGCGTGGGGCACGCGCACGTGGTGCTCCCAAACCTCGAAGGCGTTCGGTGGACAGACCTCAGAGACCGGCTCGCGGCGGCGGCTGTGCGCTAGCACCTCGGCACGGCACGTATCGTGCCACGCCGCTGACTGCCCGGCGATCCGCCGTTCACGCGCTGTCGCGCGGAGTGGCGCCCCCCACGGTCTCCTGCCAGCTCGACTCGTGGCAGTGCCCACATCCCACAAACGGGTCCTCCACGCGCTCCTTGGTCCGCGTGCAGAATGCTTGTACCTGGACCTGCTTGCGGATCAGCCATCGGCGTCCGACACGCGCCTCGAGCACCATGTTTGGGCAGGCGTTAGCCATCAAGATCCGCGGCACCGGACAGCTGCTGCAAAGATCGGGCGTCCACGGTAGCGAGCTGGCGTTCTGCACCAAGAGCCGGCATTCCTGGATCTCTCTCCCGCGGTTATAGTCCTCATAGTAGAAGCGGCACTCGATGCCCGCCGGAGTCCTCATGTGCATCTCTCCTGCACAGCGCAAGCTGCTAGCGGACCGATACGGTCGCCAGATCGATCGAATCCACCGCGCCTTCGCCCGCCACGCTGACCGGCAGCCTGGGAGCCCCACTCAGATCGTACAACCCCATCAGGAGATGGTACTCACCGGCTGATGCGTGTCTCGGCACCACGAGCCCACAGCGTTCGGCAAACACGCCCTGCTCGGGAGCCCACCTGGTGGTAGGGTTGAGGCCCCCTCCCGGCTCACCATCGTACTGGGACGCGATCTGCCCGTCCGGCGCCACGAGGTGCAAGAAGACCTTGTAGCGGTTCGCCGACACGCCAAGCGCCTCCCAAGACAGCGTCACGCGCACAGCATCACCCGGCGCGAGCTGCGTGGGAGCGACGCGATACGCGCGCAGCGCGATCGTATCCCCAAAGCGGACGTCATCCAACGCGTCTTTGACGAGTGCGACCTCATCATCCACGGCTGTCGCATACGTCGCCAATCGGACATCGCCGTACCACGTATCGGACAGCTTGTACGCGTGCTGCTGTAGCCAGCGCTCCACGATCCGCTCGGGATCGCTCTCGTCAAGTGCCCAGAGCACGACATAGAGGCGATCATGTGCGGCGGCAATCTCCTCCAACTCTGCGTGCACATCGTCCCCTACGGGAGGGCGCGAACGACAGAGCGGATACACGGGTAGGTCGCCGCGATAGTAGTAGGTGAACACCTCCCACTGGTTCGGCGCATTGAGCAGGATGCCATCGCCTGCGCTCGCCTCAGCGCTGACCGTGGCGGCGATCGTGCGATAGTCGCTGCGCGCGTAGGCCGGATCGGCATAGTAGTTGCGCAGAGAGCGCGCCGAGGCAAGCCCAACCAGGCCGATGCCCAGCAGGAGCCACAGCCTGTTTGCCATGGTCCGTCCTGCGTCGGATGGGCGCTCCAACAGCGAGATGCCCGCGCCAACGAGCACGCTGAACGCCGGGCTAGCGACAAGAAAGAACTTGGGACGATAGGCCGAACGACCCGCCAACTCGAGCGAGGCCATCATCACCACGGGTGCAACCGTTACGAGCGTCAGGCCCAGCGCGGCGACCGATCGCCACTCCCCTGCCCGTAGGCGCGACAGCGAACCCAGTCCCGACCAGATGCCAAACACCGCTAGACCTGCGATCCCCACTGTCATCCACTTGGCGAGGTCATCTGTCGCTACTGATTCACCTACACTCAGGAGTTTGAGCCACTGTCCCGCGACCTGAACAAGCGGCGTGCTGCGACTGATAGCCCCATAGGCGGAGATGCGGGCCCATGCGATGGGCAGCCAGGGCACAAAGAGCACGAGCGCGGCGACCTGCAGACCAGCCCACTGCAGCGCGTTCCGCCCCTTGACCCCGTTTGCACTTTCTCCCCGCCCCCGACTCGCCAACAGCCAGCACAGCACGGCAGCGTTGACCGCCACGAGCACGATCGGGAACGAGTAGTGTGTCCACAGCCCCGCCGCAGCTGCAGCTACGTAGGTGACGCCCCATCCCCAGCCCATCTGCCCTGCGCTAGCGGACGCCTCCAGCCAGCGCACAAGTGCGTACAAGGTCGCAGCAGCCAGGAAAGCCACCAGGATGTACATCCGCACTTCCTGCGAGTACTGGACCTGGAATGGCGACACCGCCGCGCAGAACGCGGCGAGCCACCCGGTACGGGCGGTCCAGACCCGCGTACCAAGTAGGTAGACCATCCACACGGTCGCTGTCCCCACGACAACCGACAACGCCCGCACCGCAATCTCGCTCTGCCCGAAGACCCTTACCCAGCCCCATAGCAGCAGGTAGTACCCGGGTGGGTGTACGTCAGCCCGCGCAGCGTCGATGATCAGCGGGAGCCGACGCTCGGACAGGCGCACGCTGTTTCCCTCATCGGCCCACAGGCTCTGCGTTGTCAGGTTGGCTGCACGCAGCGCCACAGCAAACAAAAGGAGAACCACGGTGAAGAGCTGGACTCGCCACGCACGGACCCGCGCCGCGCGCGCTTGCTGGGCGCGTTGCACCTGAGCCCGCTCTACCACGACGCGCCGTTGCTTGTGAACCGGCCTTCGCTTGCGCTCTGTCATCTGGCGACCCCCGGCGGGCCCGACTCGGCCTTGCGAACGTGCTCTACGTCGCCGCCCTTGCCTACTCTGAACAGATCAAAGTCCCTGGCGACGAATGTGCGTGCGAACACAGCCTGGGCTTCCTCCAGCACCTCACGTTCGTGGTAGCGCCTCGACAGATGGGTCAGGATCAGCGCCTCGACCTCGGCGTCGCGCGCGAGTTCTGCGGCTTTCTGGGCTGTCAGGTGACCAAAGTCCCGTGCCAGATCCCGCTCCCGTTCCAGGTAGGTGGCCTCGATCACCAGCGCGTCCGCCCGGTGTGCGACCTCGATCAGGCCCTCTGTCGAGCCAGCATCCCCCACAAAGACCAAGCGCGCCCCAGGCACCTCCGGTCCTAGCACCTGCCCGGGGCGGACCACCATTCCATCAGCCAGCACGACGTCCTCACCACGCACGAGCCGCGCGCGCTCGGGACCCCGCGGCACGCCTAGCGCCTCCGCCTGCTCAGCCAAGAACGGGCGACGCGCCTTCTCTGAGAACACGTATCCGTAGCACCCGGGACCACGGTGCACGACGGGAAACGCCTCAAGGGCAAAGGTCTCATCCTCCATAAGGAGCCCAGCGTGAACGTCGTACAGCGCGATCTCGAGCGGACGCCGGTGCGGGCCAAAGACGACATCCATCAGCCTCTCGACCCGGTTGAGCGCCCAGCGCCCGCCCCATATTTCGACATGCTCGACCGCCTCCCAGCGCTCAAACGTGGACAGGATGCCTCCCAGGCCAAGGATGTGGTCCAGGTGACCGTGCGTGAGAAGAATCCGGTCAAGGCGCCTGAAACCCAGCCCGCTGCGCAGCAGTTGGCGCTGCGTTCCCTCGCCGCAGTCGACGAGAAAGCGGTACTCTTGATAGAGGACCATGGCCGACGATAGACCCCGGTGCACGGACGGGGCAGACGCAGACGTGCCGAGAAACACCAGCTCAAACATAGGCTCCTACCGCATTTGCACAGGCCAGTGGCGACGCACCGCACCCCTACTCCGAACCGCCGATCCGCACCATTCCCCGCTCTCGTTCTCTGCCTTCGACAGCGATCTCCACTCCCAGGAAACGCTGGACCAGCCAGGCCTGAGTAAGCAGGTGTTGGGTCACACACGAGACGGCGTACCGCGATGGCGCCCCACACAGCGCCAAAGGCAGCACGAGCTGATCCGCCAGGTGCCTGTCCACTGGCTCGGCACGCCTGTGGTAGCGCAAAAACGACTGACACGCCTCTTCCGCCACGCGCTCGGCAGGCTTGCGGAGCTCGCCGTATGCTGTAAACCCCGCGCGAGCGCGATCGTACTCAGCCAGGACATAGACCATCGTCCCAGGACCAGGGGATGGCGGCGTCGCACGGGTTACGTGAGGCCTGATCCCTTGCTTGCGCAGCGCTTGCTCCGCGTGTGCAGCCTGACGCTCGAGAATGTGCGCCGGCAAGCGGGATACTGCCGAGAGGACGGACACGTACCGCAGACTGCCCCGCTCCACCAGGTCAAGCCCAGCTAGGCTCGTCTCCCCCGGGATCACAGCCCGCAGTACACCTCCGCCACGCGGATACCAACCCCACACTCCGACGTGCACTTCTGCGACTGGACCGCCCGCGAGCGAGGCAAGCAGCCACAGGTAGACGTCTATCACATAGTCTACCGGTGGACTCCACGCCACGTGCGTTCCGCCGACGAGCTCCAACTCCGAGCGTCCGGGTGCCAGGGCCATCGGCCACAGCACTGCTTGCAGGATCAGGGGCGCCGAGCCGGCAGTCCCCACCTCCCACCGATAGCTACCCGGCTGTGTCGGCGCTGTCGGCGCAAAGACCAGCTCACGGGAGCCCAGTTCTGCCCCTTCTATCTGTGCTCGGCAGATATCGCCTACGGCGTGTACTGCAGTCAGGTGTTGGGCGCGAAGGCCAGGTGTAGAACGGCGTGCACGGATCCTCGCTATACGAAATGTCTTGCCAGTAACCGCAGATAAGGCGAGCGCCGTCCGTAGGAGCTGTCCCCCACCCTCGCCGTACGCACCGTCCAGCTCGATCATGGCGCGGACCTGTTCTTCTCAACCCGCATGGAGGCGCGACACTCGAACTCCCGCGCCCCACTGTCGCGGAAACCTAGTGCCTCCGCGAGCGCCCGTGACGCTGCATTCGCCTCGCCCGCCGTATAGAGCGGCAAGAGCCCGTCTGACAGCAGGTCCTGGACGCAGGCTGCCCCCACAGCGCGCCCCCACCCCCGCCCCTGGTAGTCGCCGGCTGTGTAGGCATAGACATCGGCGACAGCGTCCGTGCGCCAGTTGACGCCTGCTGCGGCTACGACGTGTGCCTGCACCCAGATCTCATAGCGGTACCGGGTCTGCCCCGGTTGTACCATCACGTTCAGGACGGGTCGAAACATCCCGGGAACCAGTGTGTGGATCACATTGATCTGGCCTGAGACGACATCTAGCGCGTCCTCGACCGCTCCGCGGAGGTAGAGCGGCACGACCACTAGGTACTGCCGCCCCGGCAACAGCGCGTGCTGCAGCAACTCCACCAGCGCAGCATGGGGCCCGCGCATCACCACCAACGGGACGAACAGCTCGCGACCGGTCTGGCACACCGCAACGAACCCGTCCACACGACCAGACGGTGTCCGGTGGAGCGTCAGCTGTACGCGCGCCGCTGGGTGTTCGAGGGCATAGTATGCGGTCATCGCATCGGCAGGATCGGTCGGAGCCACCAAGGCTCGGATCAGCCGACGTTTGCCCGCCAGCTCCTCGGTCCCTTTGGGAATCTGCGCCGATGTCACCGGACGCTCACAGGCTGAACGTACCCAGGATCTCGCCGTAGTACAGGCGGTGGTAGTCGCCCTGTGGATACGCGCGCCGCAGGACCTCGGGCGCGAGCTGCTCGGGCGCCACATCGTTCGTATGCACGACGCGACACTCGTATACTAGCGGACACTGGTCAAGGGTGACCACGTGCGCGCGCTGGCCCATGGAGGTCGGCACGCCAGCCAGCTTGTCTACGTCGCGTCCGCTCTTGGTTCCACACATCGCAACATACTCGCGCATCGTTGGACTGGGGACGTTCACAGAGAAGAGGCCCGAATCCTCCACAAACTGAAACGTATGTCGTGATGGACGGACGAGCACCACCATGACCGGTAGTCCCCACACCACCCCCACGGTCGCCCACCCGATGGTCATCAGGTTCGATTCGCCCGAACCGCGCGTGGATGCGAGCAGGATACCGCCATGTGCCAGGGCGTCCAGCGTCGCATCAAGTCGATGCGTGTATGGTACCTCGGTTCGTGGCATGATCCCTCCTGAGCATGATCGGCCTGGGTCTCTGTTCTCGCAGACTGCTGGCAGATTGTACCACGTCCGCCACAAAAAGACAATCGTCCGTGCGAAGCCGAGGCCGAGGCCGATTTGCGCTTTCGAGGCTTGTGTGCTAAGATCTCTGTGTGCCCTACTATGTTGGTGATGCGTCATTGACGTTTTGAGCCAACACCGATAAGTGAGGACGCCGAACTCTTGGAGGGAGGCGACGGTCCATGTGGCCGTCGGCTCTACAGGTAGGCGCCCACCTGCGAAAGCAGGTTCAAAACCAATCCGCACACGGCATAGTGGGGCCCAATCCACCGGCGCAGGCCGGTGGATTTCTGTTTTCCTTGACAATGACCAGCCGTTATGGTATTCTGGGGCAGTGTACGCGGCAGGACTGACCCAGGAGGTACGTATGCTCCGAGAGCGGGTGGCCGAAGACATCTTTGTCTTCACCAGCGATCTATACTTGCAGGCGACCGCAAGCGCCATCCTGACGCCAGATGGCGTCGTGGTGATCGACACACTTCCCTTCCCCCAGGAAACCCGCGAGATGCTGCGGTTTATCAGGCGACGCAGCCAAGCTCCCATACGGTACGTCGTCCTGACGCATTACCAACCAGACCACTCATACGGCGCTTGCTTCCTGGAAGGAGAGGTGATCGCGCACGAACGATGCCGCCGCATCCTCGCGCGGCACGGGGAGCGCCTCCTGGAGGACGATAGGATGCAGAATCCCGAGCTGTGCGATGTGCGGATCCGGCTCCCCGAGACCGTCTTTGACCGTGGCACCGTCGCGCTGCACGTCGGGGGAAAGACCATCGTCCTGATGCACACTCCCGGAAACACTTCGGATGGCATCTCCGCCTACGTCCGAGAGGACCGAGTCCTCTTTGCAGGCGACTTGGTGATGCCCGTACCGTACATCGTCAACGGCGACCACAAAGTGATGAGGGAGTCCCTTCGCAAGCTCAGCCGGCTTCAGCTCGACAATCTAGTCCAGGGCCATGGCGACGTTCTCCTGCGCGGCGAGATCCCCGAGGCGATCGAGACGAGCATCCAGTACCTGGATACGATCGAAGAAGAGGTGCGGCGGCGCGTTGAGCGGGGCATCCCAAAGGCCAACCTGCGCCGGTTGGGCATCGAGCGATGCCACAAGTCTCGCATCCCGCTGAATGGGCTTGCTGAGGAACTCCATCAGGCGAACCTGTCCCACCTCTACGACGTGATGCTGCGCGAGAGCGCCTAGTTGACACGCGGGCCACTCCGTGCTACAATGGCGTCAATATGAAAGACAGCGATGGAGCCGAGTAGGCACGTGCGTCTCATTCAGAGAGTCCGGGAGAGGTGTGAGCCGGATATGAGTGCGCGGGCTGAAAATCCCTCCGGAGTCGCCAACCGAAAGGACCGTCGAACGGGCTCCGAGTAGGCTTGGCCGGTATCGTTCACCGTTAGCAGAACGGGGGTATGAGGCGTACCCCACAGAGCGGCCCCCTGTGGGGCAACTAGGGTGGTACCACGGAAGCGTGTGCGCTTTCGCCCCTGTCGGGCGGAAGCGCTTTCTGTTTCCTGCGAAGGAGCATCATGGTGACAGAGCTGTTGTACCAGACAAACGCCTACGTGCGGCAGTTCACGGCCCAGGTGATCGACACACAAGACGGGGCGCTCGTCCTGGACCGGACGGCGTTCTACCCTGGCGGCGGCGGGCAGGAAGCCGATCACGGCACGATCCGCTACCTGAACGCTGACTATGCCCTAGCCAAGCTGCGCAAGGTGGGCGCCCTTGTCCTTCACTGGGTCCAGAAGCAAGACGCATACCCACTCCCGCTGGTGGGAAGCGCCGTACAGGGCCACGTCGATTGGGACCGTCGCTACAAGCTGATGCGGACGCACACGGCGCTGCACATCCTGTGCGGCGTCATCTGGCGAGACTACGGCGCCCTGGTGACCGGCGGCAATATGCACCCTTTGCGCGCCCGGATGGACTTTGAGCTGGAGCAGATGAGCGCCGACTTTGCCTCCGAGGTGGAGACCAAGGTCAACGCCGAAGTGACCGCTGCGCGCGACGTGATTGTGCGCGTCCTGCCCCGCGCCGAGGCGTTCCAGATTCCCGACCTGATTCGCACCAAGATAGACCTTCTGCCCGAGGGCATCGAACAGGTACGCGTCGTCGAGATCGTCGGCCTCGACTTGCAGGCAGACGGCGGAACGCACGTGGCGAACACGCGGGAGGTGGGCCGTATCCGCGTCGTCGGGCACGAGAGTAAGGGCAGGATCAACAAGCGATTGCGCATCGAGCTGGAGGAGTAGAGATGGACGCGACATTCAGCAAGGTGTCCACAAGCCCGGACTTTGTGGCAATGGAACACGAGACCCTTGAGTTCTGGGACCGCGTGCGTGCGTTCGAGACCCGACGCAGGCTCAACGCGGGCAAAAAGACCTGGAGCTTCCTCGACGGACCGATCACGGCAAACAACCCCATGGCTGTGCATCACGCCTGGGGACGGACCTACAAGGATGTGTTCCACCGCTACTGGGCCATGAAGGGCTATGACACGCGCTACCAGAATGGGTTCGACTGCCAAGGCCTGTGGGTCGAGGTCGAGGTCGAGAAGGAACTGGGCTACGAGAGCAAACGTGACATCGAAGCGCACGGTCTTGGCGACTTTGTCAACTTGTGCAAGCGCCGCGTGCTCAAGTACGCGGCAGAGCAGACGGCGCAGAGCATTCGCCTAGGGTACTGGATGGATTGGAACGATCCCGGGGCGCTGGAAGCCCTGGAGGCTGCGATGGCGCAAGACCCCGCCCAGGTGATCACGGTGCATGGTCCCCAGGGACCCGTGACCAACCGGGTCGAGCAGATCGTAGGGCGCCTTGGCATGCCTGAACTGGGGGGCTCCTACTTTACCTTCTCTAACGAGAACAACTATATGATCTGGCAGATGATCAAGACCTGCCACGAGCGCGGCTGGCTGTACAAGGGCCACGACGTGATGCCGTGGTGCGCACGCTGCGGAACGGGCATCTCACAGCACGAGATCGTTACCGAAGGCTACGTCGAACTCACCCATCCCAGCGTGTACGTTCGCTTTCCGCTGTGCCAGCGGGAGAACGAGTCGCTCCTGGTCTGGACGACTACGCCCTGGACCCTGACCAGCAACATGGCTGCGGCAGTCCATCCCGAGCTGCCATACGTGCTGGTCGAGCAAGCAGGACAGCGGTTCTGGCTCGCCAAGGGAGCTGTGCCCAACGCCCTGCGCGGCGAGTACGCACTGCTTGAGGAGCGGCGCGGGCAGGACCTGCTGGGCTGGACCTACACGGGTCCTTTTGACGAGTTGCCCGCCGTTTCCGCCGCACTGGAGGCATACCGCGGGCGACCTAACCCGCACCGGGTGATCCGGTGGGACGATGTCGGCGAGCAAGAAGGCACGGGCATCGTCCACATCGCGCCCGGCTGTGGAGCGGAGGACTTTCAACTTGGCCTAGAGCACGACCTGCCTGCGGTCGCGCCGCTCGACGAACTGGGCACGTACACTGCGGGGTTCGCGTGGCTAAGCGGCATGAACGTGAATGACGTTCGCGAGCCCATCTTTGAGGACCTACAGCGCAAGGGACTCGTGTACCGGATCGAGGACTACACGCACCGCTACCCAGTCTGCTGGCGCTGTGGCGAAGAGCTGGTCTTCCGTCTGGTGGACGAGTGGTTTATCCGTATGGGCGGTGAGCCGGGGAAGCCTTTCGAGCAGGTCACGGCAGAGGAGAAGGAGAGCACGCTGCGCTACCAGATCATGGACGTGGTGCAGAACCACACCAACTGGTACCCGTCCTTTGGCCTAGAGCGTGAGATGGACTGGCTGCGCAACATGCACGACTGGATGATCTCCAAGAAGCGCTACTGGGGACTCGCCCTCCCGATCTGGGAGTGCACGTGTGGACACTATGAGGTCATCGGCGGGCCCGAGGAACTAAAGTCTCGCGCCGTTGAGGGATGGGATGTGTTTGAGGGGCACACGCCCCATAGGCCCTGGATCGACGCTGTCAAGATCGCCTGCCCCAAGTGCGGTAGGCCAATGCAGCGCATTCCAGACGTGGGCAACCCGTGGCTCGATGCCGGCATCGTCGGGCTCTCGACGGTGCGCTATCGGAGCGACCGAGCATACTGGGACAAGTGGAGCCCCGCCGACCTGATCAGCGAAAGCTTCCCAGGGCAGTTCCGCTGCTGGTTCTACTCGCTGCTGACGATGAACACGGTCATGACCCGTCAGACGCCGTTCCACAACTGCTACACCTATGCCTTGCTGTACGCCGAGGACGGGCGCCAGATGCACAAGAGCTGGGGGAACGCGATTTGGTTCGACGACGCAGCAGAGACAATCGGCGTGGACGTGATGCGCTGGATGTACTGCCTCCACAAGCCAGAGCAGGACCTGCTCTTTGGCTACGGCGGGGCAGACGAGACGCGGCGCCAGTTCCTGATCCCGTTCTGGAATGTCTACGCTTTCTTCTGCAACTATGCGCGGCTCGATGGGTGGCAGCCCGATGGGGTCCCGCTGACCGAAAAACCGTTGAGCGTGCTCGACCGCTGGGTGCTGAGCAAGCTTCAAGAGCTGGTCGTCGACGTGACGACTGAGATGGACGACTATGACATCTATGACGCCGCTCATCTCGTGGCGCCGTTCATCGATGACCTCAGCAACTGGTACGTGCGGCGTAGCCGACGCCGCTTCTGGCGCGGCGCTGCGGAAGCGGACGCCGACAAGGATGCTGCCTACAGCACGCTGTACGCGGTGCTGACCACGCTGTGCAAGGTGCTGGCTCCCTTTGTCCCGTTTCTTGTCGAGCAGATGTACCAGAACCTGGTCAGGTCGATGGATTCGGACGCGCCGCAGAGCGTGCACCATCAGGACTGGCCCGTCGCAGACATGGACCTGTTCGACGCAGAACTCATCGCCGACATGGAACTGGCGATCATGGTTGCGTCTCTCGGACGTTCGGCGCGCAACTCGGCGAACGTCAAGCTCCGCCAGCCGCTTGCCAGAGCGACCGTGGTCGCCGACGCGCGCCAGCAGGCCCGACTGGAGCATCTGTCCGATATCGTGGTCGACGAACTGAACGTCAAGCAGATCGCCTTCGTGCGCGAAGCCGACGAACTGGTGCACTATGAGATCGGCCTAAACCCGCGCCTGCTAGGCAAGAAGCACGGTCGGCTCTACCCTGCCCTGCGGACAACAGTGGCAGGCATGGATCCCATGCCGCTGGCGCGTGCACTGCAAGCTGGGCGCAGCGTAGACGTGCAGGTCGAGGGCGAGATGATCGAGCTCCTGCCCGAGGAAGCCCAGGTGCGCATGCGGGCGCGTGAGGGGCTTGCCGTCGCGGACAGTGAGGGCATCGTCGTCGGCATCGACACCGAACTCACCCCGAGCCTAGTGCAGGAAGGCCTGGCGCGTGACATCGTGCGACGCATCCAGGATGCGCGCAAGAACGCCGACTTTGCGATCGAGGACCACATCGCCATCTCCTATCAGGCTGGACCGGAGACGCGCGCCGTGTTTGCCTCGCATGGAGACTATATCGCGGCGGAGACACTGGCTAACTTAATAGAGCTGGGACCGTCTGCTGAGGGCTCTCACGTCGAGGTGTTCGAGATCGGCGACGAGACGGTCCAGGTAGGTGTCAAGCGCGTCAGCTAGGGGGACGGGTGCGCGTCGCCAGACCAGCGCAGGCGCGACGCGCACCCTCTATCAGAAATAGTCAGGGACTGCCGATTGCGCCCGCCTGACAATGCTCCGAGCGAAGGTACTACGATCGGCTACGGCGCCCAGGACGCTGAGGCGATACGCCAGCGCGCCCGGCGTTGGGTGCTGCTTGCTGGCGCGATGACGCTGAGCGCGCTCTG
This sequence comes from Anaerolineae bacterium, assembly GCA_016929775.1. The sequence continues at coordinate 75,183 of JAFGIE010000216.1, read as the reverse complement.
TGGTGCGGCGCTGCTGCTATACCTACTGCTGCGCATCGTCCTGCCTGCCACAACGCAGCGAGCGACGGACAGCCCGCGCGAGCTCTACAAAGCCGTGCTCTGGTGCCCCTCCTGTCAGGAACAGGGCCTCCCAATTGTGCTCTGGGCCGATACCGGGGGCGGCTTTTTCCAGGAAGGAGAGGCGGGGGAGCTGGCACATGGCACCGCCGTCACGGTGCTGCGGGAACGGCGTTCCTCGATCGACGGACGCATCTTCGTCCAGGTTTCGGCTGAAGGCCAGACCGGCTGGGTGCCGGCTTCACTGGTCCGGCGCTGATCGCGAGCCGATCTCGCGCCATCCACCATCCCGCAGCAGATCCTCCCAGGTCACCTCGAGATCGCTCTCCCTGCTCCCCAGGGCGACGCTCGCGATCAGCAGCGCACTCCCAAGCCACTGCAGCGCCGTCATGCGCTCTCCCAGCAACAGGTAGGCGATCAGGAGCGCCACCACGAGTTCCGCCAGGCCCAGGAGCGACGACTGCACGCCGCCGAGGCTACGCAGTCCCGCAAAGACAAACAACCGGGCCATGATGGTTGGCAGCAGGGTCAGCCCGGCGACCGCCATCCACCCCTCGGGCGAGATGGGCGTCCACGGCGCCCCGCTTGCGAGTCGCGCCACGATGACCACTACGGACATCGTAGTTAGAACATACAACGTCACCGTGCGCGAGTCGACATCCGCCAAGGTCCACTGCCCAAGGACCAGGTGCCAGGCGTAGCACGCGCCCGAACTTAACAGCAACATGACTCCCAGGATATCGACACGCTGGGAGCCAGTGTACGTCAGAGCCACAACGCCCGCGAGCGCGAGCGCCAACCGGACGAGCGAGTTCGCTGACACGTGATGCCCGGCGGCGATCAGGAACACGAATACCCAGATCGGATACAGCGTGTACAGCAGCTGCGCTAGCGAGGCATCGATGCGTGTGAGCCCAGAATAGTACAACAGGGAGCCCACGCCGTTCGCCACGCCCATGCCCACGCATCCCATGAGATTCCGCCACGTCGTGCGGATCGCGGGGCGCCAAAATAGGCCGTACAGGAGCCAGAGCGCCGCAGCCGCGAATACCGTGCGCAGTGCCACGAGCGTGAACGGTGACACCTGGGCACGGTAAGCCAGTTTGCCAAAGATGGGAGCGGTGCCAAAAAAGACCGTCGAGAGCAGCGCAAAGACGATGCCACGCCCACGAGCGTCCCGCCCGGTGCGGTCAGAAGCCATTCCTCACTCCCCGCTCTCCGAGCTCAGAACCCGGTCGATGTCGGCTAGGATATCCGTGCTCAGGAACGTGCCCTTTTGCAGCGTACGGTGCACCTTTCCTTCCAGGCGCCGCTTCTCAGCTGCAGAGAGGTCGACAGCGGTCACGACGATCACCGGGACATCGCGCAGCTGCTCGCCGCGCTTGAGCGCATCGAGCACGCTGAACCCATCCAGCTCTGGCATCATGAGATCCAGCAGGATCAGATCCGGTACGTTCTCACGAACCATGTGGAGGCCAGATCGCCCATCATGCGCCTCCTCGATCTGGTACTCGCCCTGCGCCTGGAGCACGCGGCGCAGCAGCCGTGCCGAGTCCAGGTTATCTTCGATGATCGCGACCTTGCGCGTGCGTCCATCGAGGTGTTCTAGGGAAGCGAGAAGCCCTTCTTCCCGGGCCTCGGGAGCGGCGCCGCTGGCAGTGGCAACCTGGACGCTTCGCTCCCAGTCATCTCCGAGTAGGAACTTTTCCACTGGGAAGGTGTGTCCCGAGCAGTTGACGACGATCACGTCGTCTGGCTTGACACGCCCGTCCGATGCCATCTTGAACAGCCCGGCGAAGGCGGTGGCGGCTGCTGGTTCCATAGAGATGCCGTCCATCTTGGCCATGACGTGCATCGCCCGGAACGCCTCCTCATCCTCCACCTTGACAAAGGCGCCCCCGTGCTCCACGACCACATCGCGTAGGAAAGGATAGGCTGCGCCCGGATTCCCGGTCGAGATAGTCGAAATGAGCGTCTGCGGGTTCAGGACCGGCTCCGCAACAGCCAACCCCTTGCTGAAAGAGTCCACCATTGGGGCGCACCCGGCGACCTGGACGTTTGCCAGCTTGGGCAGGCGCGTCACCAACCCCATCTCACGCATTTCCTGGAATGCCTTCCAAAAGCCGACCGGCCCCATGCCGCCGCTCACAGACTGGAAGTACCAGTCGGGGGTCTGCAGTGGGGCGCCCGGTCCTGGACCGAGTACACGGGCGAGCTGCTCGGCTACCTCGAAGCCAAGGGTCTTCATGCTCTCTCGTGCGGCGATGCTCTTGAAACCACGATCATAGTGCAGACCTCGCGTGCGGACAAAGTCGGCTGCCACCTGCTTCGCCTGATCGTACGTTCCGGCGACCTTGATCACCTCAGTTCCATAGAGGGCGATCTCGCGCATCTTCTCGGCGGGCACCATGCTCGGAAGAAAGGCCCACAGCTTGATGCCGGCGTGCGTCGAGTACGCCGAGTACGAGATCGCGACATTCCCCGTCGAAGCCAGCACAGCCTCCGTGACCCCCATCTCCCGCAACACCGAGATCGCCAGCGAAGCCTGACGGTCCTTGAAGGAGCCTGTGGGGCCCTGCCGTTCATCCTTGACATACAGATGTCGCAGGCCGAGCATCATGCCGGTATTCACGGCGCGGAACAGCGGCGTGCCCCCCTCGCCCATGGTCACCCGGTTCGCCGCATCGCGCAGTGGTAGGAGCTCCTGGTAGCGCCACATCCCAAAGGGGCGCCGACTGTACTCCTCGTCCCACAAGATGCGGGCGCGCGCATAGTCATAGCGCATATCTAGCAGGTCATTGCCACAGCGCGGACAAGCGCTTCTCGTCCGCAAGTACAGCTCTTGCCACCCACAGCTGTCACACGAGAGGTACATCTCTAGCACGATCTTGTCTCCCTCCTGATGCCCAGACCCGCCTCCAGCGCCCAGGATCGTGAAGCCCGCACCGGCTAATGGTGCAGCCGTACCAACACACCCGCAAGGGCATCGGTCGCGATCGGCTTCCGGACGTATCCCGATGCGCCCAGGGTCACGGCGCGTGCGCCGACATCCAACGCCGAACAGGCGACGACGGGGTATGCCCGCGTCGCCCGTCGGGACTTGAGGGCCTCCAGGGCTGCCCAGCCCATCGCGCCTTCCAGGTCGACGTCCAGCAGGATGGCCCACGGTCGCAGGTAACGTGCCCAGTTCACTGCTTGGCTGCTGTCGGTCAGCACCACCAGCTGATACACCCGCTGATCGAGATGCCGCTCGAGTCCGCCCAGCTCGCCGCCGTGGCGATCGATCGCCAGGACCAGGCGCCTGTTGCCGTCTACGCGGACGCCATCGAGCTCGGGTATCTCGCCCACAGGTCCCTCGATCGGCAGGGCAAAGGTGACAGTGCACCCCTGCCCGTACTCGCTCTCCAACCAGATCTGCCCGCCGTGCATCTCGACATACTGCTTGCTGATGGGCAGGCCCAGGCCCGTGCCCTCGGCGCGGCGACTTGGCGAGCCATCTGCTTGGCGAAATGGCTCAAAGACGAGCGGGATCTTGTCGGCGGGAATGCCTTCGCCTGTGTCCGCCACGCTCACGTACACCATCTCCTCGTCGGTCCACACCCTGAAGGTGATCGCCCCCTCCTGCGTGAACTTGGCTGCGTTGCCCATCAAGTTGGTGATCACCTGACGAATGCGCGTGCCGTCGCCGCGGATGATCGGCAGCCTCGGCTCGATGTGCGTTCGGAGCTCGATCGGCTTGTCTTTGATCAGCGCCCCTGACGTGGCGATCACGTCACCGATCACGCTGTCCAGGTTCACATCCTCGAGCACCAGCTCCATTGCCCCCGCCTCGAGCTTGGACATGTCGAGGATCTCGTTGATCATGGCCAAGAGGTGCTGCCCGTTGCTGTGGATGGCCTCCAAGTCAGTGCGCTGGAGCTCTGTCAGCGGACCGTCGATCCCTTTCAGGATCACGCGCGAGAACCCGATGATCGAGTTGAGAGGGGTACGGAGCTCGTGAGACATATTGGCCAGGAACTGGGCCCGGAATTGGTCGGTCTCTTGCAGCTGGCGCGCCGTCGCCTCCAGTTCGCGGGCGCGCTGCTCCGTTTCCTCGAACAGGCGCGCATTCTCGATGGCCCACGACATCTGCGACGCCACCGCATCGACCAACTCGAGGTCCTCCTCGCTCCACTCGCGCGTCTGCCCGACCTCCTCAATCCCCAGCGCACCCAGGGCTTCCTCACGCAGGCTGATCGGGGCGATCAGCGCACTCTCAGGTTCGCCGCCCTCGGGTCGCAGCGTCACAGGCTTGGATGCCGAAAACGCCCGCTCCATCTCGTCGGGCAGCGGTCGCTCGATCGGCACACCGGGCTGCGCAAAGACGTACTCCCGGCGGCGACGCTGCGGCAGGTACTCGTTCCACGCCTCCCGCACGTAGCGGCGGTTCAGCTCGGTGATCTCTGCCAGACTGCGCTGCGTCTCCTGGACAAGCCGCGCATTGTCAATGATCACTGCCATCTGCCGAGCTACCGAGTCGACGAGCGCCAGATCCTCCTCGGTCCACTGCCGCTCGCCACCGGGATCCCGCAGGCCAAGGGCGCCAATCACCTCCCCACGGAGGGCGATCGGGGCGACCACCGCGTGGTCGTCCTCTTGGACCACAGTACGCCCAGCGGAGACAGCTCGGCGGACCTCTGGCAGCGGATGATGCCCGAGCGGCGAAACCGCCCCCTGCTCAAACCGGTACCCGGCAGCTGCGAGCTGTGGGGCGAATCTCGACCAGGCCTCTCGGACATACCGCTGCTGCAGTTGTGCCAGCTCCTGAAAGGCCCCCTGCGCTTTGCACACTACCTCAGCGTACGCCACGGCACTGGCGACCTGGTTCGCCAGGACCTCCAGTAGGGCGACGTCCCCTTCGCCAAAGGCCCCTATGTCACTGCTCTGCACATCCAGCACACCGAGCAGCTTGCTACGCGCGATCAGCGGAACCACGGCTTCAGAACGCGCGTCCGGCAGCACGTGATCCAGCGCGGCGCCATCTCCTCTGACGTCAGAGATCCGCCGTGACGCACGCTCAAGCACACAGCGCCCAAGCGCGCTGCGCTCGCTCACCGCTACGCGCTCACTCCAGGGCGGCGCCAGATCTGCGCGGTCCGCGCTCGTAGCAGCAAGCCTGAGCCAGTGCTCTCCCTCCCCTTCCTCGATCTGGTACAGCGCAGCGAACGCGTCCAGGCGGCGACCGATCACCAGCGCCATCCCTTGCAGCACGGATCCCAGCTCCGCATCCAAGGCAGCCAGTCTCGACATCTCGACTGCGGCGTCTAGGTCCTGCGCGGCTCGTGCCGTCTCTGCCTCCGCCCCCCGGAGGCGTTCGCCGAGGACGTCGCGCTCCGCGTTCAGTCGCTCCAGGTCAGCCTGCGCAACGCGCAGGAGTTGCTCCGACCGCCGACCGACATGCGCGCCCGACGACGCACCGGCAATCACTTCCCCGTAGAGGGACCAGAGCAGCCACTCCAAGCCGGCGGCGAGCAAGGACAGCGCAAACGCCGCAACGTGCATGGGTGCGACCACACCGCGGAGGTAAGCTGGCAGCATCAGCGTGGATACGGCCTGCGCTGCCAAGACGCCGAGCGCGCCCTGTGGCGGCAGCAGCACCCCGGACAGAAGCACCACCAGTACCGCGCTGAATGGCCAAGCCAGATAGAGCGCCTCCAGTCCCGGGCGCATCGACGCCTCAGCCGCTAGGAGCACGATCGGTGCACCGATCGCGAGTCCGTTTCCGGTCACCCAGGCCCACGCTGCGCTCCCATGCCGCTCCCGTCGGAGAAAGTCCCGCGTCAAGCCGGCAGCCATTGCCCCCAGCACTGACGAAGCGAGCCACTCCGCTCCCAAGGACGGTAGTGCCGCGACGAGGAATGCAAGCAGGGCTGCGGCAGCCAGCCCAGCCCACACGAGCACATTCAGCAGGCTTGCGCGTAAGCCCTGTCGGTCCTCAGCCGGCATATCCCGACCGCCCGCTGCTGTCATGCCATTCCTCCGCGTTGCCCGCCCGCTCGGCGCCAGCTCCCTCTCCACGCCCGGGCGCCAACCGCCCCGCGTACAGCTGCACAAAGGCCGAAGAGACGCCAAGCGCCCGCGCCAGGTCCTCGACCGCTCCCTGCAAGACCGCGTCAAGGTCCACCGTGCTTTGCATACGCGCCCCGATCTGCCGCAGTTGTTGCTCGCGCACGCCGCGGCGCTGTGTCTCCTCGTATAGGCGCGCGTTCTCAAGCGCCTCACCCAGGCGAGCGCATACGACCTCTAGTAGAGACAACTCCGCTCGTGACCAGCCGCTCGTGTCAGCAGGCTTGCTGGCATCAAGCACAGCGATCACCTGTCCGCGCACCGAGACCGGCAGGGCAACGGACCGCTCGCCCTCACCTGAGACGACTGTGCGACCAGTTCGCACCACGGCGCGCATCTCCTTCCGCCACTCACCCCGTGCTGCAACCAAGCCTTGCGCCGTCCGCTCCACGCCCAGTGGCGGGCGCGTGAGGAGCACCTGGCGCCAGGCGTCGGCGACCGACTGTCCATAGACTGCGCGCAGTGCCTCGCTGCGCTGCCGGGCCTCCTGGAACGCTGCGGCGTTAGCCAGTGCTGCACCGATCAGATCGGCCAAAGTGGCGAACACGCCCGCGTCATCGGGCTGGAATGTGCCCTCTACCCGGCTGTGAAGGTCGAGCACACCCAGTACGCGAGATTCGTGCACGATCGGAAGGACAAGTCGCGCACGTGTTCCGCCCGAGCGACTCCCCTCCTCTTCCTGTCCCATACGCTCCGCATCGGGCGCCAGGTAGTAGTTGCCCGTGGCAGCAACACGTCCAACGAGGGTCGATGCATCGCTCTGGACACGCGGCTCCCACAGCAGCCGGGAATCCTCTGCTTCAGGGTCAGCGGATGCCGCGAGATCCAGCCACTCGGCCCGATCATCCAACACATAGATCCCCACGTGATGGAGTCCCAGCCGGTCTGCCAGGAGGGAGACTGCGCGGGGGAGCAACGTTGTCACGTCCGTCAGCGATGCGATATCGCGCGAGACCGACGTGACCGCGCTTAGGTATCGGATCTGGCGATCCAGGGCAGCTGTGCGTGCGCGCCCTGTCTCGCGTAACTGCTCGACCTGGGATCTGAGCCCCTCTGCTTCGTCCCGCATGGCAGCGATCTCGGCGCGCCTCCCACGGTCCGACAAAGCAACGATCGCCCCCGTGGCAAGCCCAATCGCCGCGACTGCGCCCCAAGCGCGCAATGGATCGCTCGGTACGTGAGCCAACCAACCCAGCGCCTCTGCATACACGAAACCCAGTGCAGTCAACGTCGCGACCATCGCGACCACGCCACCCAGCGCAGACCCGAGCAGGGCGGCGGCGACCGCGACCAGCAGGACGTACAAGCCACTGGCTGGCGTGCGCACGCCTCCGGCAAACCCAATTGTCAGCGTAAAGCCTGCGTAGAGAACAGAGACCAACAAGAACACAGCCTGACGCAGGCGTCCCGATCGCATCAGGATCAGGCTTGCACACGGACCTGCTACCAGCAGGAGGGCCAACAGCGCGTCACCCGCCGTCGCCCAGGACCTCCCCGCGTCGCTCACGGCTCGCACAGCGCCCCATACCACGGTCGTCACGGCGACGCCCCACGACACAGCGCAGAGCAGCCACGCCAGCCGCGCGTCTTCCGGACGCTCGTACGAGGGCGGCGCGACAGCGCGACATAGCCGCGAGAGCATGCCTACCTCCCGTCCGCGGGCTCGCCGATCTGCCCCGAATCGACAAGGCGGATGACTACTTCTTCCAAGCCGAGTGCCCGGTACACCTCGTCGGCAGCCGTGTAGAGGATGGTCTGTACGTCAAGCGTCTCGCGCATGCGCGCCGTGATGTGAGCAAGCACACGCTCTCGGGCGGCAAGTTCCTGCGTGTCCTCGTACAACCGCGCGCTCTCGAGTGCCGCGTCGAGTTGCGTGACCAGGGTCTCCATCGCTTCGCGCTCTCCCAGCGACCACTGCCCGGCATCCGCTGGCTTGTGCGCGCGCAAGGCGCCGATCACGCGTCCACGCACGCTGACCGGGAGGCTGAGCTCGGGCAGCGCCGTCGCAGGCTCCCCACCCTCGTCAGGCCCGATGTCCAGGTCTCCCACTCGCGACACTTCACCGTCCTCGTAGCGGTACTCGATCGGTCCGGCATGCCGCATCCGCTCCCGCCAAGCCTGCTCGCTCATCTCGGCATAGGAGCGGCGCTCGGCGACGATCGCCTGCCGTAGTTCGGCAAACATGCGCGCGTTCCGGATCGCCACGACCACCAGCTCTGCCAGCGTCTGCATCAACAACACATCGCCTGGCCGGAATGCCCCCAGGGCGGTATCCTGCACATCCAGAACTCCAAGCACCCTCTTTTCGTAGAGCAAGGGCACGGCGATCTCTGAACGGGTCTCTGGCAGGTCGGGGTTCTGGTAGTAAAGCGCGTCCTGCCTCACGTCGAACACCACCCGGGGCTCGCCGCTTGCCGCCACATGGCCTACCACCCCCTCCTCTCCCACGCGCAAGCGGTGCTGCCGGGCCAACATGCGCCCTCCCCCTTCGCTCGACGCTGCCTCGAGCACCGCCCAGCTCCCGGCGACATCGACGAGAAAGATACCTACGTGGTAGAATCCAAACCGTTGGCTGATCAGGATCGCGGCGCGCCGCAGTAGCTCGTCTAGACCCAGCTCGGCAGCATCCGGACCGGCGATCCCAGTCAGCGCGCCCAGCGCTTCTGCTCGCCCCTCTAGCCGGACACTGGCTTCCTCAAGCTCTGCTACGCGCCTGGCGAGCGCCCCCTCGTCAGGCGCGCCACGAGGACCTGGCTCTTCCATTCTGCGCGGCGCCCTTGCCACCTGTTGGGCAAGCTGCGCCGCAACCGAGGCAACGACGCCCCCCCCGGTCGCGAGCGCGACCGTGCTACCTATCCACCTTGCAGAGCCAGTCATCTCAGCGGGTGCCTTGGTCAGTGAGGCGGCTACTCCCACGACCACAGCGCCTGCCGCCAAGACGCCAACCCCAACCCGAGCCCCAAAAAGCAACGCGAGGAGCACCGCGCCAGCAAGGAACAACACCGCCCCTTCTCCAGCACGCCCGAGTCCAACGGACTGAACCACGGCAGCGACTAGAAGGGTGAATGCCGGTGCGCCGACGCGGACGGCGTACGGAAGCCCTGTCCACAGGGCGGCGACTGCCAGGACAGCGTATGCCACCAGTGTTGCCGGGATCGCCCACAGCAACCCAAACAAGTACGCGTCGTAGCAGGTCTGCGCCACGAGGGGAAGCGAAAGGAGCGCCGCGAGCGGCACTGCCTGCCGGGCTACGTGCTCCTGCCACGGTTCACCGCGGGGGGGGCGCCCAGAGGATCGCATGGTCTGCGGTGGGCGCGCGTGCGCCAGCGTCTCGCCATCTCTCATGGGGTCAGGTTCCCCTCCGGTGTCTGGCGCGCCGTAGGTCGCAGCTGGATCGTGATGTCGTGCAGATCGAGCGCTTTGCCAATCTCGCCCACAGCGGTCTGCAGCACACGCTCCACGTCGAGCGACTCACGCATTCGTGCGCTGATCTCACCGACACGTCTCTCCCGCGCAGCGCGCAGCCGCGCTTCGGCGAACAGCCGCGAGTTCTCCAGGATCATGCTCATCTGTTCCGAGACCGCCTCGATCAGGGCAAGCTGGTCCTCCGACCAGCCCTCGTCGGCGTCCGAGTGTTGGAACTCGAGCACACCCAGGACCTGGTCCCGGAGCGCGATCGGGGCGACCAACGCGCCAGTTGCCGAGACAGGCCCTGCAACCCGAGGCGATGGAGCAGGTCCAAAGACTACGCCGCCATCGCGTGGCAGCGTGTCACCCGAGTCGTCGACGAGAGAACTGACATCCGTGAACGCTTCTGCGCCATATGTCGTCAGGAACTCCTCCCACGCCTCGCGGACGTAGTAGCGCTGGAGCGTCTCCATCTCGTGCACTTGCGCCCTGAGTTCCTGTGCGAGACGCGCACTCGTGAGTGCCGTCGCTACCTGGTCTGCCACAGTGCGCAGTGAGACAACGTCATCTCGGCCAAACGCAAGTGCGGAGCGGATCTGGAGCGTGAGAACGCCAAACACGACGCCCTGCGAGACCAGTGGAAGCGCCAACGCAGCACGCGTGTCAGAGCGCAAGAGTGGACTCTCTCCTCCTCCAGTCAGGCTCGTCACGTGGTCGATGCCGAGCACGACCTGCTCACGACCGCTGCTCACGCACTGACGCAGCAGCAGGTCATCGCTGATGTGCAGGCGCCGTTGTGCGCCCGCAAGCTCCTCTGGCGCCAGCCCGGCAGCCGCCTGGAGATCGGCGTACAGACGCTCCTCATCGAGCAGGAACAGGCCGACCACGTCCACGCCAGTGCGCGCACAGACCAATGAGACCGCTTGCTGTGCAAGCTCTTCGACACCCAACCCCATCGCGGCGATGCGTCCTACCTCGATGCTGAGCCCAAAGTGCCGCGCCTGTGTGAGCAGAGCTGCATTCGCCCGTTCCAACTCCTGTTGCCGTCGTTCACCCTCGGCGTGAGCCAAAGCCAACGCACTGCCCTGCTCCTGCAGGGCGCTGCGCGCACGGCGCTGGCTGCGGGCGAACAGCGAGTGCGCCACGGTCACCACCGCGCTGATCAGCACGAAACTTGCCGCAACGACTAGAGCCTGCGACAGGCTCTCTCCGATCTCGATCGTGTCAAGCTCGCGCAACCAGCCCAGGTGAAACGCCAGCGTCAGGAGCAAGAAGACAAGAGCGTTCGCAATGCTCGCCGCCAGACCTGCACGCGCCCCAATCAGCACATAGAATAGCGTCGGTATCGCGAGCAGATACCAAGGCCCTGTGCCGGTCAGCCCATTCTGCAGTACCGAGAACAGGCTGACGCCGTACGAGACCCCAATCAGCACGCCCACACGCCACCCGAAAGGCGCACGGCGTAGCACATATGCCAGCACTACGACCAAGTACGCCACGATGAACGGCAGGAACGCTGGAAACCGGCTTGGGTCCTGCACACTGCCCAGAAGCATGACGGCAACTGCGATCGAGCCCGAAGCGGTCGCCCCACCAAGCAACAAGCGCAGGATGCGCTCTCGCTCGCGCTCGATCCCTTCCTCCCCAGGCCGTCCTTCTCCCCCATCCGGCTCGACAGCCCGATCCTCTTCGGCCCCGACGTCGCCCTGCGATGGCGCCTCAACAAGGCCTGCTGCGGCGTCGGCTCCGCCTGTCTCGGCGGGCGCCGATGCAGCACGCTCTGAGAAGAGGTCGAGCGTCGAGTCGCCCGTATTCCCAGCGCTCATCGCGCATCAACTCCTCTGCGAGGGCGCGATACTGCTGCCCCCATTCTGTGCCCTCTGACCGTCCTACGGCTGTGCCACGCGGGCAGCGCCTTCGTTCTACTGCTCTTCGCCCGCCTCCGCCGAAGGGGCGGCGGGCTTGGTGCCCAGGCGCACAAAAGCACGCGACACACCCAGCGCTTTTCCCAGCTCCTCAACAGCCGTGTTCAGGATCGTATCCAGGTCGGGCGTGGCGCGCATTCTGGACGTGATCTCGCGGATCAGCTGCTCACGACGTGCGCGGTCCTGCGCCTGACGATAGAGCCACGCGCTACGCAGAGCGGTTGCTGCCTGGTCATGCACCGACTCGTAGATGCGCATCTCGCCCGCGGTCAGGCTGCGGGCTGTCCGTAGGAGAACCACCGAGTAGCCGAACCACTCACCGCCCGCAGTGAGCGGGGTGGCTACGAAGGCAGCGGCATGCGATGCCTGCAGCAGCGCGCGCACCTCGCTCGCAAGGCGCTGATCGACAGTCACGTCGGCAACCGTCATCGTCTCCCCGCTCGACAGCATGCCAACTAGCGGGTATGCCCCCGTTTCCAGGCGTCGACCCATCGGCACAGGAGCGGGGACGCCATCGCGGTCCCAGAAGGCAACCAGGCGCTGAACTTCAGGCGCGCCCTCTGCGACTGGGCGGTCAAACAGGAAGACGAGCACCTGATCCGCCGCCATGCTCCGCGCAGTATCGACCAGGGCTTGCGCGACCTCACTTTCGTCGCTCGCCGCGCCAATCTGCTGGCTCGCCTGGTACATCCGCTCCGTCTCTGCGAGTGTCATCTGGGTTTGTGCAAATTGGCGCTCACTCTCGATGCTCTCGCCGATCTGCTCGAGCAGCGACTGGATCGTCTCCCTCTCACGGGGTGTCCAGACCTCACCCGGTCCCTCGCGCTCCAGGCGTACCACGCCGATCACCTCACCGCGCACCGAGAGCGGCATAGCAAGTGACGCACCCCACGCTTCCTCGACCGTCACGGGTTCTGTGCGCAGGAGCGCCTCGCGCATATCGCTCGTCCATGCACGATCTCTGACAGCCGCGCTGCCCGATCCCACAGTGTACTCTCGCGCCTGGGATGGGCGTTCCGAGAGGAACGCATCCCATGCATCTCTCAGGTATCGGCGAGTCGCGGCATCGGCGGCAGCGAGCGCCTCCTGGGTGCGCTCAAGGAGGCGTGCGCGCTGAATGGCGTTGCCCACCTGGATGGCGATCGCCTCGAGCACGCGCACATCGCGTTCCCCGATTGCGGGCTGATCGCGAGATCGCCCGACCGCCAGCACCCCGATCGCCCGGTCCGCGGCGCGCACCGGCACCGCTGCGGCGCGCTCGAGTCCAGCCCAGGAGGCACGCTCATCAGCCAAGCGCTCATCCTGCCCGACGTCGTTCAGCACGAGCGGTTGCCGTGCAGCCAACGCCAACCGCGTGATCGTCCGCGACGCCGGCGCTATGCCTACCGCGGAGGCCTCCTCGACCTCATCGCCGTCAGAGGCAATCACAGCAAGGTATGCACCCACATAGCCCAACTCGTCGACCAGTGCCCGCGACACGGAATCGAGGATCGGGCGCACGTCCAGCTCACCGCTGACCAACTCACCAAAACGGTACAGCACGCGTGCTTCTGTGAGCGCCTCGCGCGTGGTCTGTGCCAAGCGCGCGTTCTCAAGCGCAGCCGCAACCTGCTCCGCTGCCATCCGCACGAGCTGAACGTCATCCGCTGAGAGCGGATGGCTCGGTTCCTCATAGACTCCCAGGACGCCGATACGCTCTTCGTTCATCTCGATGTCCGCGATCTCGACGCCAACCCTCTCCCTGTCCCTATTGCGACTCGCCTCTGCCGTTGGCTCAGCGAGCGCACGCTGCGGTCCCGCGACCGTGGATGTGGCGCCGGCGACAGGGCGGACGGCAAGCCGGTCGAACGCATAGCCTTCGGGTACACCCCCCGCCTCCTGGAAGCGCAGCCATCCTTCCGCACTGGCAGCGCGCTGCAGTGATCGGAGCTCGCGGATGCTCGCCTCCATCTCTTCGCGTAGCTCGGTCGCCTGGATCGCGAGCGCGATCGGACCGCCGATCGCCTCGAGGAGCAGGCGGTCATCGTCATCCAGCGCACCGACGACGTCGCTCTGCACATCGATGATCCCCAGGACGCGGTCGTGCATCAGGATCGGCACGGCAAGTTCACCTCGGGTCGCCGGCAGGTGCGGGTTCGGCAGCCAACCTGGCGCCTGTGCACTATCCGGGGCGAGCACGGAGGTCCGCGTCGCCGCCGCCGTTCCCACCACGCCCCGCCTCATCGGCAGGCTGTGCCCCTGATCGAGCATGCGTCGGCCCACGGACCCGTATCCGCAGACGAGCACCACCGCGTCCAGCGCCGGCTCGTAGCGAAAGATCTGGACGTGATAGTACCCGAACCGCTCCTTGATCAGGGTGACAACTTGCCGCAGAAGCTCGTCCAATCCGCGCACGGCCGACAGCTCTTGCGAGATCTCTGCCACCGCACGCACCTGCTCGGCGCGCCGTTCGTACTGCCGTGTCCGCTCCCGTTCGGCTTCTGCGCGGGCAGAGACGTCGTGAGCAATTGCCAAGCCAGCGTGCGCGCCTTCGGAAACGAGCCGCAACACAGGCTCCCGCGCATCCCCAATCATGGCCCACACGAAGCGCGTGGCCTCGGCGTCTACCGCGAGAGGCCGCAGCAGGCCCTCCAGCTCGTGCAGCTCCGCGAGCACGCTGAGCGCTGACACACCATCGCCGGTAAGCGTCACCGCCCGTTCCCGAGCCAGCGCCTGGAATGTGGCTGTATCGCCACGCTCCAGAGAGGCGATAACGCCAGACAGCCACCGCGTGGCGCCCGCCCGCGCGTCCGCTTGCGACGCGTACAGTCTCGCCGCGCTGTCGAGAAAGCGCGCTGCAAGCTGGGCAGCGTATGTATCGAACCGCTCACCGATCGCCGACGCGAGTGCGCGCATCCTACTCATCTCCCCTGGCATCCGCGCGTGCGTCCTGCCGTGTGGATGCGTCCGGTTCCCCGAGGTGCACAAAGGTGCGTCTGCCCAGCGTGGTACCCAGCGCCTGCACCGCCGTACGAAGGATGGCATCCGGATCCGTCGCCCCTCGCACGCGTGCCGTCAGTTCTCGCAGCGCCTGCTCGTAGCGGGCGCGGCGCTCGATCTGGGCAAAGAGGCGTGCGTTCTGTATGGCAATCGACGCCTGCGACGCGATCGCATCCAGCACATCACGGTGCGCCTCGGTGAACGCGTGCGGCGTGCGATAGTCTTGGACAGCCATGATTCCCTGGACCTCATCCCCAACGATGAGCGGCACGCCGAGCCAGCACTGCGCCGGATCACCGACAGCCTCGATCCCATGCGCTGCCAGCCAGCCGACGACGTCCTCGCCAACCAGCAAGCTCTCGCCGGTGCGCAGGACATAGCCGGTCAGCCCCTCGTCCGCGCCGATAACCGTGATGTGTTGGTCAACGACCGACTCGGTCACGTTTAGCGAGATGTCGACCTGGTTGCGCTCTCGGTTCAGGAGACCAATGTAAAAGTTCGAGGCGTCAACCAACCGCGACACCCCTTCGAAGGTCTCGCGCATGACGTCCGCCAAGCTCAACTGGGCGGAGAGAGAACGACCCAACTCATACAGCACCTGAAACTCGACAGCGCTCTCGCGCGCGCCAACCCGAGCGCCTGCTCCGCCTGCGGCAGGCTCGGCGTCCGCCGAATGCTCCGCACGGGTACCATTGCCAGGTGGGGCGACAGCAGGCCCGTGGCGGACCGCTGCCAGCTCCGCCTGGAGCCGCGCGCACTCTGCCCGTGCCTCCTGGAGACGCTTCACCGCGCCACGTATGGCCTCGGTCAGGCGCGGTAGCGGCGCATGGGGATCGTCGGGCACCCCGCCGCTCGTGCTCCTGTCCTCTACTGCCCCCTCTAGTACAGCCACCAGCAAGCGCTCCGCGGCTTCGACCTGGCTCCTGTAATCGTCTTCTGTATCCGCCATCAGCGTCCTCTTGCCCGTACCGCCGACCGGGGCATCGCAGCATGCGTACAGCACGCCGCTGCAGTGCCGCGCATCGGCCTAGTCCCTGACCGCCCCCTAGGCCTCCGAAACGGCGTCTGCTCCGCCTTCGCCGAGGTCCTCCGCCCTCCCCAGACGGATGGACACTTGCGAAGCGCCCACGATCCGCCGCATCTCTTCCGCCGCCGCCAGGAGCGCTGCGTCGAGGTCGGGCTGCGTCCGTATGCGCTCCGTCGTCCGCCGGATGAGCGCCTCCCGTTGCGCGCGGGTGCGCGCAGCCTCGAACAGACGGCGGTTCTCCAGTGCTTGCGTCATCTGCTCTACGACCGTGCGCACCAGGAGCTGTTCGTCCTCATCCCACCTACCGCCTGCCGGACGCCGGAGACCAATTGCCCCGATCACAACCTCGTTCTGGACCAGCGGCAGCGCAAGGGCAACGCCGCCCGTCCCCTCATCGCGCACCACCATCTGCCGTTGACGCACCGCATCACGCATTCCCGGCAGCCACGTCGGTGCAGGCACGGGCGCCACCCGGTCGGACAGGTAGCGGTACGCAGTGACCTGGGGTTCCGCCTCCACGAGCCTATCCCACGACTCTTGCACGTACCTGCGCATCACGCGCTCCGACAGCGCTGCACTCTCCCGCGCGCGTCGGTACTCGCGGGCATTGGACAACGCTGTGCCGATCGCGTCCGCTGCCACCTGGAGCGCAGCTATGTGCTCCTCACCAAAGAACGTTGCCTCGTCGCTATACGCCACCAGCGCGCCGAGGACAGCGCCGTCAGCGCTGAGTGGAACCGCCAGGGCTGCCTGGATGCCCTCCGCTCGCAACTTGGACAGCTCGGCTTGCCCTGCCAACCGCGGAACGCCGCTCACCACGCACAGCATTGCCAGTTCTTCCCACGCCGGTCTGGCGGCGGACGCCGTCCTCTGCCCCGTGCTGCTCCCCTCATCCCCCTCCCACAAGCTTTCCGAGAGGTACAGCTCAGACCCTGACAGCCCGAACTCTTGGCGGACCAGACCGGCTGCGCTTTCTGCCAGTGCGATCGGGTCCGCCATCGACGCGACTCGCGACGACACCGCAGCTGCAGCATCTTGAAGCAGCACACGCCGCCTGAGCCCGGCAGTGAGCGTGCGCAGCGACGCTGCCTCGGCGCCGACCCTGTCCGCTGACCGCTGCGCCTCCTGCGCGCGGCTGCGCGCCTTGCGTCGGTCAATGATAACCACCCCAGCAGTCGCCACCATCGCGCCGATCAGGGCGACCAGATCCGCTCCTGTCACACCGCTCGACGGCGCGTCGAGCAATCCCCCACGCTGGGCGACGAACAGACCTGCCGCAGACGTGGCACAGAGCAAGCATCCTATCCCTGCACCGAGCCAGCCATTCAGCATCCCCGCAACCACGACCAGCACAAGATAGCCACTCGTCGCCCCGCTGCCCAGTCCCCCCGAAGAGGCGATCGCCGCCGAGAGTGCCACGACGGCTGTCAGGACGAACCACCAACCGGCGCGCCGTGGAGGACCGTGGCGCAACGCTGGCCACGTGACCAGCGCTCCAGCGACGGCAAGCAGCCCTGCACCTAACGCCATCCCCGCCGCCGCCGGGACAGCCAGCAGGGCAAGCACAGCGAACGCGAGCCCGCTCACGAGCAGCGCGATGGGCAGCCCGTACAACGACCTAGAGGATCCCTGGGACCAGTCCTCGGGGGACGCTGGACTACCGAGCAGACGTTCCAGCCAGGACGCCATTGCCACTCCTTGCGCTACACAGGACCCCTGGGGAGACCGGCATCACGGACGCTCCCCCTCGAGGAGGCTTCTCTCCGTCCCCAAGCGCACCACAACCTCCGACGCGCCAAGCTCGCGACCCAACGCATGCGAGACGACACGGAGGATCTCTTCGATGTCCATTGCCCCACGGACGCGCTCCGAGATCCGCAGGGCAAGCTGCTCACGTGATGCACTCCGCTGCATCGTATCGAGCAGGCGGAGAGCCTCCAGGGTCTGCGACAGCTGGCCCACCGCTGCCTCGATGACAGTCCGCTCCTCTTCGCTCCAACCCATCGCCCTTCCGTCGGGCCCCGGCCCATGCCGCGCGCCGAGCACGCCGATCAACTCGCCTCCCAGCATGATCGGCACGCCGAGTTCGCTCTCCGCAGCCACCGGCGCCTTTGCCTCGACTGTGCGCGACATCACCGGCAGCCAACCCTCCGGCTCGGGCCGCACGCGTCCGTCCTGGTAGCGGAGGGTGATCGGCACACGCCCAGAGCGCGTGAACGCTGCCCACGCCTCTCGCGCGTACCGGTCCTGGAGGACTCGCATCTCCGTCAGGGCATTGGTCAGTGTCTCGACCGTGGCATTCAGGTAGGCCCCGAGCCGCCGCAACTCATCCATCCCCGGTTCCCCACCGGTCAGACCCTCCGTCGAGAGACGTGCTTCATAATCGCCTGCGGACACACGCTCCAGGAACGTCACGAACCGCTGCACCGCCCACTGCAGCTGACGGGTGACTGTCTCTTCGTGGCCCCGCGCCTCGCTCTCTGCCTGCGCCGCCATCTCGGCGCGCTGCACCGCGGCGGCGAGCTGAGAACCGCGCTCCCGCGCCAGCGCCAGGTTGCGGCGCACCTGCTCCGCGGAAGTGGATACGACCGACGCTATCGCGATGACCAAAGCCACGAGCATCGCCAGGTCAGCCCAGGGAAGAGCCGGGCCCAGGACAGCCCGCGTAGGGAGCACATCCCAGTGCTCGAGCCCGAATAGACCGACGTGGAGCACGATCGTGAGCACCGCCGTCCAGAATGCCGCCCGCCCTCCCGCAAGCAGGCTAGCGAGGATCGGGATCGATACCAGCGCGACCGCAAATGGACCGGTGCTCCCGTTCACTAGGTGAACCACCACGAAAAGCGCACCTGCCAGGGCTGCCAGGTACAGCAGCACTGCAGCCCAATGCTTGCCCCGCCGACTCAGCCAAAACGCTGCCAGGCTGCCAAGGCTGAACCCACCGACCGGCAATCCAAGCACCCAGAGGGGAGTGGATGATCCGACAATGCCCAGCACAGCGCAGATCAACAGCACGCCCATCGCCCCGATGATCGATGGCCCGACAGTCAAGCGGAACACGCGAACCTGGTCCTGGCTCGGCTCAGCCGCCGCCATCCGCGCACCGCCTCCGTTACTCATCCCCGTCTCCTTGGGCTGGGAGCCGGGACCGCACGACATCCTCGGCGCCAACGTGCACCACCAGATCGTCGACGCCCAGCGTCTGCGCCAAAGCATCCAGCGTACGCCGCACCGCGTCTTCGACGCTGACCGCTGCCCGGATCTGTTCAGTGACGCGGCGCGACATGCGCTCCGTCGCCTGCCCGCGCTCCATCTGCTCGATCAGCCGCAGGTTCTCGGCTGCCTCGGCAAACTGCGCGCCGACCGCGCGCACGAGCTCGACATCCGCAGCGCTCCACTCCCTCTCCTCACCGCCGCGCACGCCGAGCGCGCCGATCGGCTGCCCGCCCACCGTGATCGGCGTGACCAGGACCGAGCGCTCCTGCTCGGCTCGGACGTCGAGCGAAGCGCCGTTACCGGGCGTACCTTCCGCTACCCCGCTCTGTTCGCCGTCACGGGCTGGTGCAGGGGAAAACACGAGCGATTGCTGGAGCTCGATCGCCTGGCTCGCTTCTGGCAAGACCCGATCCCCGAGCGGAGCAATGCGCCCCCGCGTCAGCGTGTAGCCCTGCGCATGCCGCTGCGACACGTATCCTGACCATCTCTCGCCGAGGTAACGCCGCTGCGTTGCCTCCAGCTCCCGCAGAGTGAACTGGGCCTCGGCAAACAAGCGCGCGTTATCGATCGCCACACCCACCTGGTCAGCCATGGACTGCAAGATGTCGACATACGACCGGTCAAAGGCTGCAGGCGAGGTGCTTTGGATGGTCATAGCCCCGATCACACCTCCTCGCGAACGCACTGGCAGCGCCAACTCGGACCGTGTGTCGGGCAGCAACGGGTTGTCAAAGCGCACGGCAGCCTCTCCCACGTCGAGCGCGACGATGGGCCGGTTGCCCTGGATGCATTGGCCGATCATGGATTGCCCGCCCACCTGCAACCGGTGTCCCTGGCGCAGCATCACCTCTCCGAACGTCCCCGTACCAGCCCGGAGGACTGCCCACCGCTCGCTCTCGTCAACGAGGAAGAGCCCGACATAGTACAAGCCGAAGCGGTCCTGAATGAGCGTTACCACGCGCTGCACGAGGACTTCAGGGTCGAGCTCCGTGCTCGCCGCACGAGACACTGTGGCGGCTGTGCTCAGCGCGCGCGTGCGCTCGTCCACCTGCAGCTCGAGCGAGTCGACCAACGCAGACCACGTTGCCACCATGTCGTTGAAAGCCTGAGCTAGGGTTGCCAACTCGGCCTGTCCCAAGGCAGGAACCCGTGCCGTGCGGTCACCAGCAGCCGCTCTGCGTGCAGCCTCTGCCAACTGGCGCACCGGTCTCCCGATCTGGAGGACGACGAGCGCGCCCGACGCCGCAGCAGCGGCGACCAACAGGACGCCAGCGATGACGATCCGGGTACGCAGACGTATCCACGCATGCAGCGCCTCGATCGTCGAGTCCTCGGCAACCAGCCCTGCAGCGCCCGCCAGCCCGACGGCGCCGATCACCACGACGACGAGCGTCACCAGGAAGACATAGCTCGCACCGAGACGCCAACCCAACTGGCGCCAGGGTGGCAGGCGAGACCCTGTCTCCTCACTCGGCAGCTCCCTCGACATCACTCCCTCGCTGTCAGTGGTGCCCTGCTCTGGCGACGAAACGTCTTGCCTGCAGGGCCGCGTTCCGTTCGTGTGCGCGCCACCCCGTCGCGCCCGCCCATCACACATCCTCCTCCCGCGTGCGGAGCTGCAGAAAGGCGTCCGATACGCCGATCGCTGAGGCGGTTTCCTGTAGGGTCACTCGGATCAGGGCATCCATGTCCGGAGCGCGGCGCATCCGGTCTGCGATATCCCGCACCGCCCGTGCATCTGTCTCTCGACGCTGCGCTTCGTCCAGCAGACGCAGGTTCTCCGCAACCGCGCCCACCCGCTCCACGACGGTCTCCACGAGCGCGATCTCGTCCTCGTTCCAGGTCCTGTCGCCGACTGGATCGTGCAGCCCCAGCACGCCGATCACCTGCCCGCGGACCAAGATCGGTGCGACCACCGCGCTGCCTGCCCGGGACTTGCGTGGCTCCGACGTACTACCCGGCTCCGGCAGTACCGTTGCTTGCCCACGCTGCACCGCTTCCCTGATCTCCGCAGCTATCGCGCCATCGGGAAGCGTCAAGTGTTCCGCGCTCGTGTCGTATCCCTTGTACTGCGTCTCGTGCAGGAACCGACCCCAGGCTGTGCCCGTGTACCTACGCTGCGCGGTCTGCAGGTCCCGTAGTGCAGCCTGGTTCTCGGCAAACAGGCGGGCGTTGTCAATCGCCACCGCAACCTGATCGGCCATCGTCTGTAGCAGCGCGACGTCGGTCTCGTCAAACGCTGCCTCCTGGTCGCTCTGGACCGACAGCACGCCAATCACCCGCTCGCGTGCGAGCAGGGGCAGCGCCAGCTCCGATCGCGTGTCAGGCAACAGTGGGTTGTCAAAGCGGACCGGCGCCTGTCCGACATCGAGCTGCACATCCGCAACGCCCGTGAAAGCGCATCGCCCAACCATCGACTCTCCACCCACCTCGAGGCAGTGCCCTTGCGCCAGCATCTGGGCGCCTGCCGTCCCTGTTCCCGCGCGCAACACGGCATACGCTCGTTCGTCGTCGACCAGGAATAGCCCGACGTAATAGAGCCCAAACCGATCGCGCACCAGGTCCACGACCTGCGGGAGAAGCAGGTCCGGGTCGAGCACCGCTGTGGTGGCTCGCGCGACATCGCTGACTGCGCGCAGCCCCTGTGTCCGAGCCGCTACCACTTCCTCGAGTCCCGCGCGCTGTGCCTCGGTGACCTGCAGCAGCATACGGCTCTGGGACAGTGCGGCGACGAGGCGCGGGAGAAGGTAGTTCAGGGATACGACCACGAGCAGTCCGACCATCAGCGAGACGAGCGTGTTGCTGAGCCAAGCAGCGGGGTCGCTCGAGCCTGACTCATGTTGGGGGAGTATGGTCACGACGCCCACGGAAAAGGCGGCGCCCACCACGATCATGGTCGCTATGCTTACGGCGAGAGCCACGATGCCCACCCGGCGTCCAAAGAACAGGGCAGCCAGGAACGGAACGATCACCAGGAACACCCGCCCACTGCCACCGCGACCGTCCTCAAAGAACTCGAGCACCGCCAATCCGTAGGCGGCTGAGACCAAGAACCCCGCCCTCAGCACATAGGGCGCGCGCCGCCAGAGCACCATCACGACAACCACTGCGTAAAAGCCCACATAGATCGGGATCAGCCACGACTGACCGCTTAGGAAGGCATAGTAAGAACCGGCAGCCACGACGAACCCGCCGATCGCCAGGAGGGCGATGAGCATACCACGAGCGAGTTCCTCACGCCACTCGCGCAGGTCGCCGATCGCTGCCGGGACCACGTCCTCCGACGGCGGTCCGACCTTCCTCTGCCTGTACGCCACGTCCATCCCGCCCTCCCCCACTCCCCTCTAGCGCCCCAGTAGCTCGTCCTCGGTTCCCATCCGGATGTATGCGTGTGACGCGCGCAAGGCACGTGACAGCTCATCTGCCGCGATGCGCATCAGGGATTGAAGATCGGGCGCCTGCTCGATCTTGCGTACGATCTCGCCGACCACCCGTTCCTGCTCGGCTCGCGTCGCCGCTTGCTCGAGCAGCCGCAGACGGCTCAATGCGTCTCCTATCTGCCGGCAAGCCTGCTGCACGATCCCCCGCTCCTCGACACTCAGCGAGCGTTGCTTCTGATCGTCGATCGTCAGGACATAGCCCGTGATCCCGTCGACCTCGATCGAAAGCCCTGCTGTGGGACGCGGCGCAGGCCCACGCACTGGTTCGATACGTACCGGTACACGGAGCAGCCCTGAGACCGCTCGCTCCGCAGTGTGGAGCAGTGCAGCCTCGCTATCCGCACGCCGAATCTGCTCCCCCAGCTCTCCCAACGCCTCCGCACCCGCCAGGCTGGCGGGCAGCTCAGACCGCACGCTCGACGTCTCGAGCGCACTTGCCAGCTGATCCACCACGTGCTGCACCAGCGCCAAGCCGTCCACGATCGGCCCGAGAGAGGGAGAGACTACAGCCAGCAGTGCGCCCTGTTCTGAGCCCGCCTCAAAGACCACGTGACCGATCTCCTGTCCCCGTGCGTAGAGACGCTGCACGAGTAGGGCACGCGGAGTCTGGGCACGCGAAGAACCTGCGGGCACGAGCTGGGTCGCCGAAATCGGCTGCGCCGAGGTCGTCTCGGCGCACGAGTTGTCGACGTCGTACGCCCCTACGAGCCTGGCCCATCCAGGGCGTGCGGACCGGTCTTCGGACAGCCAGACAAACGCCCGCGGTATCCCGCACCTGGACAGATCCTCCCGCAACGCAGCGCTCAGGTCATCGAGCGAAGCGATGGCGGCAAGTCGGCGTAGAATGCGATCCTGGGCCTCCCGAGACCGTCGGTCGATACCCCGATCGGCGTCCCAACGAGCTGCCTCCGGGTCACTCGACCGCGTTGCCTCGGTTTGGGAGGACACGCATCCGCAGGACAAGCCCGGGCGAAGCCGCGCTTGCAGGACAACGTCGCCAGGCATCGCATCTCCGCCCCAGTGCGCCAGTAGGGCCTCGACCGCACGCCGCCCCACTTCTGCCCAGGGCTGGGTGACGGTAGCCAGTAGTCCCCCCTCCGATCGCTCTGCCCCCTCGTCACTGAGCGCCACGATCGAGACATCCTGTGGGACGCGTAGGCCCCGTCGCACCAGTCCATCGATCAGCTCGAACGCCATCTCACTGCAGGTCGCAACAAGCGCGTCTGGCGCCGCTGAACGCTCGTCAAAGAGCGTCCGGATGACGCCGTCCGATGACAGCCCCTCGTCCCCCACGATCACGAGGTCAGGATCGTACGCGAGACCCCGCGCTTGCAGGACGCTCACATACGCTTGGAGGTGCTGCCGATCTGCGTGCCCGCTGGTCTCCCGCACGATGAGCGCGACCCGTCCCCGCCTGTGCACCTCGATCAGATGGTGCACGGCAGTCCGCATCGCTTCGGCATAGTCGAGCGTGATCCCGTCCACGCCCCTGTCCGATCCATCAAGAGCGACCGTCGGCAGAGAGACAGCCGCCGGAAGCACGTCGCTCAGGTCGTCTTGTCCCAGGTCTATTCCGACGATCAGTCCGTCGACGCACTCAGAGCTCACGAGTCGACAGACCAGATCGCTACAGTCGCCGCCGGGACGGCACTCAAAGCACACCAGCCCTGCGCCGCTGGCGAGTGCCGCATCGACTGCCCCTGCCCACACTGCCGCATCCCGTGGATCGGAGACCGAGCCAATGAGCAAACCGACGGTCTTGCCTATCGCCTGTCCTCCGGAAAAGCTATCGTGCATCGAGCGGCGCCCTCCCCGCGACTTCCCCCGAGTAGACCGGCAGCACGATCATGCTGCTCAGACCGGCACTGGCGTCGAAAACCATGTGGAGCTCACCGTCGTGCAGTGCGATGATCCGCCGCGCCAGCGCGATGCCGACCTCCATCTCCTCTGCTTCGTACTCGGGAGGCCTGCCGCTCGACACCTGCTCGTCAGTCGCGGCGGTACATCCGATCCGGATCAACAGGCACGCACCATCCCGCTCCCCTGGGCCCACCTCGATCGGCACACAAGGCTGCTGGGTCTGATCGGCGCACGCCCCGATCAGGCTGACCAGCGCCTGGCGAAGCAACCTCGCATCGCCCAGCACGTGAGTCAACGGGGCGTGAACGACCATCCCGCCCACTACGTCCACCGCGCGCTGCCGCGCCGCTGTGACCGCCTCTTCCAGCAGCACCTCGAGATCGACAGGCTCTCGCGCAACTGCCTGTGCGCCGCTTTCCAGTTCCGCCAGGGTGATGACGTTGTCGATCAGGCCGAGTAGCTTGTACCCGCTCTTATAGATTGCCGCCGCATCTGCGCGTTGCAGGTCGGTCAACGGCCCGTCTGCGCCCTTGAGCATGAGCCGCGAAAAGCCAATGATCGTGTTCAGCTCGGTAGCCAGCTCGCGGGAACCGATGCCCAACGAAGCCAAGCGCAGGTCATCGAGTCGACTCAGCCGCTCGACAGCCTGCCGCTCGACGGCGTAGAGACGGGCATTCTCGATAGCCACGCTGATCTGGTCGCCCA
Source organism: Anaerolineae bacterium (assembly GCA_016929775.1). The sequence goes on along the minus strand of JAFGIE010000216.1, from coordinate 50,461 downwards.
GGCTCTGCAGGGCCTCCATATCGTCCGCGCCGATGGCTTCACCGCGCGCGCAGTGCAGCTCCAACCCGCCGATCACCTGCGTGCCAATGCGCAACGGGACCACGATCTGAGTGGTCGTGTCGTCCATCGCGCGCACGCGCAGCGCCCCATCGGCGATCGCCTGCCCGATTAGGTTGCCATCTCCGGCCAATGCATACCGCACGTCCGAATCCGCATCCCGCCCGCGAGAGGAGAGGCGCTCTACTCTCTCACCCACTTCATCCTGGCGCCAGATGGCCACATAGCGCACAGCATAGACGTGCGCATAGGTGTCCAGGATCAGGCGAGTCACGCGGTCAAGCAGAAGCTCCAAGTCCAGGATCGATGTAGCGACGCGCCCCACCTCGGCACTGAGCTTGAGCTGCATGGCCTTGTAGCGCAGCTCTTCGTTCGCCTCCGTCAGCTGCTCGGTGCGCTCGGCGACCTTCTGTTCGAGTCCGTCGTACAGCGAGCGCAGCTCTGTGCTCATCACATTGAACGCATGGCCCAGGACGCCAATCTCATCTCGCCGCGTGACCTCGACGGTCTGGTCGAGATCGCCGCTCGCGATCCGGACCGCAGTCATCGTCAGCCGCACGAGGGGCTGTGTGAGTTGACGGGTGACAAATGCGGCAGACACGGCGGTGAGCAGCGCGACTGCCAACGTACTCCCGATCAGCATCGCCGCCAGATCGTCTTCCCTCGCTGCGATCGCCTCTTCCGGCTGCTGCACCCACAGCGCCAGGCTGTGCCCGTGCAGATGTCGGTAGGCTGAGACAACGAACTCACCAGGCGCGACCTCAAAACGCCCACTGCCGCCCTCGTCACCTAGCTCCGCTTCTGGTGGCGAGGCAGGCGCCTCAGCTCTATCTTCTTGGCTAGGGGCCAACGACCACCAGACTGCGTTGCCATCGCGCAGGAAGACGCCCAGATCTGGGTCCGACACGACAGGGGCAACAGCCTCTGCCAATTCCCGTGCGCCAAAGGGAACAACCAAGGTGCACAGTCGGCGCTGCTCGGCATCCAGCACTGGGGCTGACACTACAGCGACCGGAACCGGCGGCGGCCCTAGCGTGCTGGCTCTCTCGTCCATCACCGTACAGTCAACCCTGCCCGTGCTCGTGTCTTCGAGTGCAAAGGCGGGCAGTCCACTCTCCACAGACCACAGCTCGGTGCACGCCGCTGTCCAGCGTTCCTCACGCACGGCGCGCACCAGCGTCGGGTCCCGGGACAGAAGAGAGACCACGTGCGCCTGCATGCCAAGCCAGGAATCGAGCTGACTCGCAGCAGATGCCGCGACCCAGGCGAGATCCTCCTCTGTTGAGCGGCGCGCATCCGCCTGGACGCGCCGGACCGCCAGGAAGCTCACAACGCTGAGCGGAACGATGGCAAGCAGCATAAACGCCGTCAACAGGATCCGACCTAGGCCTCCGCGCATCCCGGCGACGGCCCTGGTCACGTTATTATCCTGCCGTTGACGGCGACCCATCCCTCGCTTCATGGCAGTCTGCCATCACAGCCACGCATCAGTTGCCCAACCGTCCCTACTGCGCCGCGGCGGCGAGCGCGCCCCCCAAGTCCCAGATCTCTTCCCCGGTAAGCAGATCGCTCACCTGCCCCGGAAACCGGTCAGGGTCGATCGGCTTGGCAATGAACCCGTCGAATCCCGCTTCCCGCGCCCGACGCATGTTGTCCTCGGTAGCTTCCGCAGTCACAGCCACGACACGCGTCCCGCCAAAGCGCTCGTTCGCCCGCAGACGCTCGAGCGTCGCGTATCCATCTTCGAAGGGCAGGTGGATGTCCAGCAGCACGAGGTCCACGCACGGCAGCGAGCTCCCCAACCCCTGTACCTGCCGACCCGTGCGACTCCAGTCGATGTACTTGACACCCAGGAACTTGAGCAGGCGTGCGATCAGGGTATAGTTGTAGATATTGTCTTCGATTACCAGGACGTGTGCATCTGCAGGCTGAACCATCTTGTTCTTCCCCCACATAGTGGAGCGACTGCGCTGAGCTGGATATGGACTCCCCGGCGTGCGCCGGCTTTGCCGGTCAATCCGGGCCTTGCTGCAGGAATGCCTCGATCTGTGACGGCAGCAGATCGACGTCGAGGGGTTTCTGGATATAGCCATCGCAGCCCGCCGCCAAGGAGCGCTCCCGGTCGCCGCGAAGGACATTCGCGGTGATGGCTACGATCGGAACGTCCTGCAGGTCCACCATCTGGCGCAGTCGTCCAGTGACTTCGTACCCATCCATGTCCGGCATGTTGATGTCTACCAGGATCAGGTCAGGGCGCTGCTCTTGAGCGACCCGGATGCCCTGAGCGCCACTCTCGGCCTCAAGCACCGTGTGCCCCTCTGCCGCAAGTACGCGCAATACGAGCACACGGTTGGTCAGGTTATCCTCGATGTACAGGATCTTGGCCATGCCACTCTCGCTCTACTATCGGGAAGGCAGCGCATATTCAGTATAAACGTTCGCTCTGATATTGTCAACACAAGCGCGGACGAGGCGATACGCAGGCGCCGCCTGGACCTGCCAGATCCGCCGTGGAACGCGCTGAGTGAGGCAGAGGGGATTGACACCGGGACCCTGCCCTTCTACCAGCCCGTGCGAGGGCCGAGGGATCAGGCCGCTTGTGGTTCTGAGTGCAGCGCCAGGGCAGCTGCCGCCGCGCCCAAACCGAGGACGAGCCAAAGCAGGGCGACGGCGTGTGGATACGTGAGAAGCGTGTGATCGAGGACCCCTGCAGCGAGGCTCCCTACAGCGGCGGATCCATAGCCGAGGAGCAGCGACTCGAGCGCGCTCCCACGCTTTGCCGCACGCCAGGCACGCCATACCGTCACCCCGTACACCACTATCACGCTGAGAAAGGCCACCAAGCCGACGATGCCCATCTGCGCCGCGATCGCCAAGTACAGGCTTGCGACGGCGACGTACAGATCGATATCCGGCGTGCCGACAAAGCCCACGCCCAGCCACGGATAGCGGGCGATCAACCTGAATGTGTCGCGATACTCGCCCATTCGCATCTGTGTCGAACGGTCCTCGATCCGGATGCCCTGCAGCATGTGGGAAATGTAGGCTTGCGTCTGTGGGAGCAGGAGAAGCAGCAGTCCCACGACCAGGATCACCACCAGGAGACGCCTGTAGCGCAGCATCGCCACCGTTCCCACCGCCACCAGAGCGCCCACCATGGAGCCTCGCGAGTAGGTCAGGTAGAGACACAGCCCCATCACTGCGACTGCACCTCCCAGCAGCCACCGGGGCAGCACGGGGCGCTTTGCGACAAGCTGCGTCGCGGTCAGGGCGACCACGATCACCAACAGGGCGCCCAAGATGTTCGGGTCCACGTTGGTGCCGATCGCGCGCATGGGGCGCCCAGGATCATCGTTGATGTATCTCAGCGCCCCCGCGCCGACCGGGTAGCCCAGCCTGCCAAGCGGGCTCAAGAGCTGTACAGCCCACGAGACGGGAAGCACGTACAACGCGACGCCGATCCCGGCTTCCGCGGCGCCGCACAGGATGATCACCGCCGTCAGCTGGCGAAGGAGTCCCTCCTCCCGGACACAGTTCACGGCGACGAAAAACATCCCGAACCCCATCAAGACCTCGGCAAAGGTGCGCAGATCGTTCGCTGAGGGACGCGAGTGCGACAGGCCCAGCACGAAGCAAAAGACCGCAAGCGCGACAAACGCGACCACCGGCAGCCCCACCGCGCTGAGCCGCAAGTCATCCTGTCGCCTCGTGATCAGCCGCATCGCCCACACCGCATACAGCGCACCAAACGCGAGGTCGAGAAAGGTGGGCGTAAAGCCGATGCTGAAGGGCAGCGAGGCGAACGGCAGGATACACGCCACGGCGACAAGCGCAAACAAGCTCCAGCGCACGTCCCGCAGCACCAGGGTCGCGCCGCCCGCTGCGATCAAGAGCGCGATCCCGCCCACTGGTGTCAGGAGCACGAGAAGAGACCCGACCACGATCGCCACCGCGACAAGCAGCCCGACCAAGCCCGGGCTCACCCGGCGTCTCCCACCCTCTGACAGCCACGCGCGCCAGCGTGACGCCGTCTGACTATCGATCAATTGCTCCATTGGCAACTCCACATCTACGTCACTCAGCCGCGGACCTTCTTCGCCCGGCGCCGTTCGCCACGTGCTCTCCCCGGTGGGCGCGGCATGTTTGCCCTTCACCGAACGTCGACTGTGCCTAGCTGGACGGCATCTGCGTCCCACCGGGACCCTGTCGGGTCGTATGCCGGCACCCGCCCACCGTCATCGTAGAGACCAACCAGCAACCGGTAGCGCCCGCGGGGCGTACCCCCCTTGAGCACAACCTGGTACGCATCCTCGATCACCTCGCCGCGTTCCCAGGCCCAGGTTGGGTAGAGCCCTCCTCGTGGCGCGCCATCGCCTATCCCGTATACGTTCCCCAACTGGTCCTCTAGGTGCACAAAGACCGAGTAGTCACGATCTGGCGCCGACAGCACCTCCCACGTCAGCGACAGGGTCACCTCGTCTTGGGGACCGATCTGGTCCTCCCACGTAGGGGCCATCACGAGCACTCCAGCGCGTTCATCCTCGGCCCCTCCGCCTGCCCAGTCAAAGCGCGCCACGACCAGCGCTGGGTCCGCTTTGGGCCAGCGAGATGGGATCACCTTAGTCCGCCCAATGATCGGCGATTCCCCGCCCGAGCAGGGAAGCGACGCGCCAGTTCCCACCGCGTACAGGCCAACGCGCACTCGCACGACCATGGGCACAGGCAGGTCGTCTGCCACGCGCACGTATTGCCGTCCCTCGATCACACGCTCAGTGGGCCACAGCGAGGCTGGCGACCTACCAGCGCCCGGGAACGCGTTCTCCACGCCGGCAAACGTCCCCTTGGCATCAGACAAGTGCAGCGCGACCATGAACTCCTCATCTGGAGAGATCGGGCGCGCGATCTCCCAGTACATACGGACCTCGAGCGTCTCGCCGGGATGGACAGCCTCCTGCCCGTAACCCACGCCGCGAAGGCGAATGGCATCGCCAAAGACCAGGTCGATCGGGATCGCATCGTCCGGCAGTACTTGGTGTTCGACCGGGAGGGCATAGTGAGGAGCGATCCACGCCCAGGGCACCACGGCTGACAGTGCCAGCAACGCCCCGACGACTGCTACGCTTCCCGGATCGCGATAGCGCCCCAGCCATGCGCGGATGCCTAGAACCCAGAGCAGCACCAAAGGCGCGACGGCTGGGAAGAGCAGGCGCCCCTGCGTGCCGGGCGTGATCGACGTCCAGCGGACGAGCGACGCCACGACCGCCAGTGCCCAACCTGCGGCGAGCACGAGCGCCAGGGGGCGGAACGCCGCGCCCCACCCTGGCTCATGCCCCGCGAATGCGCGCCAGGCGCCGCGGCGCCTCTCGCTGACCAGCCATCGACCCGCGCACGCACACAAGCCGCATCCCGCCAGGCCCGACAGCACATCCAGTACCAAGTAGGTCCAGTTGGGCATGGCGATCGAGAACCACCCAAAGAGACCCCAGAACGAGTAGCGCAGCGCTCGGAACTCGCCCCACAGGTTCTCGCCAAAGTCCTGCCGCAGCCCTACGGTCTCCCACATCGCGCTCAGGCCCGTCGGATCGCCGTACAGCACGACGTTCCGCGCGTACCACCAACCAGAGACGAGGATTGCCGGTACAAGGGTCGCCGCACCAAGTGCAATTGACGTGCGCCAGGACCGTCTATGCCAGCCCGCCAGCGCGACCGCGACCATGACCAGTGGCAGTAGGGCGAGTGCGCTCAGTTTCGCTAACATGGCGAGCCCCAAGAGGAGCCCCAGCAGCGCCCATCTCGCCCAGAGCAGGTGCGCACCAGGTACATCCTCCCCCGCCGACCGTTCCACAAGCACCAACATCTGGTACAGGACCGCCGTAGCGAGGAGCACCATCGCGTTGTCGTTGTTGACAGACGACGACACGAATAGGAACTGCGGTATGAACGCCACCCCGCCGGCGACAGCCAGGGGCAGCACTTGCTGCTCGGGGAACATCACGGAGGTGATACGCCACACAAGGTACACGGTCCCCGCTCCCATCGCCAGCGACACGAACCGCATCACGTGTACCGCCCGCGCAGTGCCGACCCAAGGGAAAGCCTGCTCCGGATGATGGATGTAGACGTTCTTGTTCCCCGGGTTCGTCGGATCGCCGATATTGGCCTGCGGGTTGCGCCACAGCATGTCTTCGGCATCCGACACGTCGATCCCCGAGATCAAGAGCGCGCCGAGGAGGTAGTATAGAGGAGGTTGGCTTCCCTCCTGTTCCCACAGGCCACGCTGATCAGACCCCTGGATGGGGAGCGCGCCACGGTCGAGGATGTGCTTGATCACGAAAAAGTGATACGACTCGTCAGGCGCCTCGAACACAGGGGTGACCGCGCCGTACACCGCGCCCAACAACAGGTACAAAGCCAGGATCGCGCCCAGAGCGGCGGTCGTCTGCCGCGCACTCACTGCGCCCGCTCCTGCACCGCAATGCAGTCGAGCGCCAAGTAGGTATGCAGCAACATGCGGCCCTCTTCATTGATCAGCCGCAGGCGCTCGATCCCCCCACCCTCATCTCGCCGGTACACACCGACGATCAGCGTCTTGCCCCCGAGCGGTGTGTCACCGTTGAGGGTCAGTGCGTACGGATCCTCGAACGTGTCCCCAGCCTGCCAGCCCGAGGTAGCCACATCTGCGGGCCACGCATCCCGCTGCGCCCACTTCTGGTCCCTGTCGTCCACAATCTGGGCAAAGACCGTGAGGTCCTCGTCCATCTCGCGGACACATTCCCAGTAGAGGACCAGGTTCAGGGTATCGCCCGGGCGCGCGACCAGCCGGTCGATCTCCCATCCTACCAACCGGATCCTGTCCTCAAAGCTCACGTTGAGGGGATTCGGATACGCTCCCTCGCGCGGCACCACCTGCACCGGCTGGAAGCGAAGCGCGTTGTCGACGACCGCTGCGCCGTCATTGCCCTCGATCGCGATCGGGGGACGTTCGCCCGTCTCAAGATCGTAGAGCCCGACTTCGAGCAGCGCACTTCGGGGCGCATGCGCCGTCGTGGGCACACCGAGCGCATAGCGGTCTGCCCAATGTAGTCCGGCTGGCATATCGCTCGTGGACAGCAGTCCCTGTCCCGGGTACCGATCGCGCGTAGCGATCGGTAGCCCTGTCTCGAGGTCGAGCAGGTGACAGAACACGCTCCAGTCGCGGTCCATCGGACGCTGTGCCTGCCAGTAGAGGGTGAAATACAAGTGCTCACCGGGGCGCACGGAACTGCTCTCCAGGTCATACCCCAGCAGGCGCACCTGCCCGCCGATGTCCGCGAGGAGTGGGTGCTGCGGCGAGATGGCGGCGCCCTCTGGCACGACAGGGGGCCGGTACGCAGGCGCGATCACGCCCCACGGCGCCCACGCTGCTACGCCGAGCATCCCGACAGCCAGCAAGCCCGGCGCCAGGGCAGACCAGCGCCGCGGTACGAGTCGCCCGAGTCCTACGGCATGCCAGGTCGACCACGCCGAGATCGCGGTAAAGACCAGTCTCCCCTGGGACGACCAGGTACGGAGGGCCCAGGAGACCCACAGCAGAGCTACGGCAGCGGGCCACAGCACGAGCAGCGCCGCCTCTACTGCGCGAGCGCTTCCCGGCTGTCTGGGCGTATGTCCTCGCACCACGCGATCCCAGAAGCGCCGAGCCACGGTCAAGAGCAAGCCGGCTAGAGCGGCGACCACGCTGCCATTCAGCACGTGGTAGATCCAGTCCGGCATGGGGACATTGACGCCGCCAAAGAGACCCCAGTACGCCATCATGAACCCACGCCGCTCGTCCCATAGCTGGCGGAGCGTTGCCGGCGGGTCACGATAACCCAGTATGACCATGAAGCGGTCGATCCCGGTCCAGTCGCCGTCGTAGAGGATCGCGTTGCGGGCGAACCACCACCCGGCGATCGCGATCACCAGGCCTGCGGTCACCACGCCCCCGCTCAACCAGTGCCACCAGGAACGCCGCCGCCATGCGATGAACGAGACCGCCAGCGCCGTGAGAGGGAGAAGGGCAGCCGTACTCGACTTGGTCAGGACCGCGAGTCCCAGCACGATGCCGAGGACGGCGACGTCCTGCCGCCACACCGGGCGTCCCTGTGGCACGTCGCCGCTGTGGCGCGCCACCAAGCGCACGATCAACCAGATCCCAGCGGCGCCCAGCAACATCGCGAGATTGTCGTTGTTCACGGAACCGCTGACAAAGCAGAACATCGGGTTAGAGGCGGTTAGCCCACCCGCAGCAAGGGCAAGCCACCCCTCACTCGGCCACACCGCGCGGCAGAGCCGATAGGTCAGGTACACAGTGCCCGCACCCATCGCCACCGAAGCCAGGCGGATGATGTGAATCGCGAGTGTTGCGCCTCCCCAAGCCATCCGCTCGCGATCAGTGTGCACGATCAAGTTCGTGTTGCCATCTTGGCGGATGACCCCGTTGTCAGCGTGTGGGTTGATGCGGCGCACGTCCGGCAGATCGGAGGTGTCAATCCACCATGTCAGAAGCGCCCCCGTCAGGTAGTAGAGGGGCGGTTGGCTTCCCTCCTGCCGCCACGCCGTCTCCACCCCTGGCTCCTGGACCGGCAGTGACCAGTGGTCCGCGATATACTGGACCATAGGATAGTGCCACAGCTCGTCCGAGGCCTCCATGATTGGCGTCATGACGCTGTAGCTCGTCGCCACAATCAGGTACACGCTCAGCAGGATGAGAATGCCATACCGTCTCGGCACATTTGCCTTCCGTCTTGGGATCTCGGACTCAGCGTGGGATTATAGCCCGGCGCACGATCGCTGTCAAACCATCTGGGCAGGAGGCATCGTGTCGCCCGTTGGGTCGCTCCGAGGCTGGGGGAGACATCGGTCAATCCGAGGCGACCCGGCTGACCTATGGCGCGTGCTGATGGGTATGCACGACGAGCAGAAGGCCCTGCTCGACGTCAAGCCGCGCGTCTGTGCCGACCAGGACATTGCTGACGCCACGAGCCGCACCCAGGAGCAGCGTCTCCTTGGAGAGTCGATACTGTAGACCTTCGGTCGTGATGCCGTGCGCATCGCCGCCGATCGGGAGCAGGGAGATTAGGTCGCCCGGTGCACCGCGCAAGACAGCTTGCCCAGAGGCCAAAAAGACCTCCTGCATCCCCGCCCGTAGACGCACGTCCACCGCGCGTAGGGCGGGATGTGCCAGGAGAAGGAGATTGCCCAGTTCGTGGTCCACGCGCCCGCCACGCACAGCGTACACCAGGATCTCGGTCGCCCCTCGCTCTACTGCGTACAGCAGCGCCAGCTCGAGGTCAGTCTCATCCTTTGCGCGAGGATACTGGACGAACTGCGTACCGCCGTTCCCGAGCGCAGACCGCACTCCGGGCGGCAGCGAGTCGAGGTCCCCAACCACGATGTCAGGGGACAGTCCGCGCGCAATGGCGTGACGCGCGCCCCCATCCGCACAGATCAGCAGTTCCGCTTCGGGCAGGGCGTCTGAAGAACAGAGATCCCCGTTAGCCAAGACCAGTGCGCGCACGGCCCCTCCTTGTGCAGCCTATCCAGTCTGCCGTATGAACAGAGGCCCGTCCTCCCTGTAGAGAACGGGCCTCCTCGTCTCCGAGTGCAGAGGCTAGGAATGAGACAAATCCCCTCTTGGGCCCAGCGTCGCCTCGTGCTCCGCCCAGTACTGCTCAAGTTCCCTCTGTGCCTCTGCGAACTTGGTGAGCAGGACCTTGTCACTGCCCTTGAACGCGTTGATCGCTCGCTTGGCGCACGTACAGCAGCCCAATGAAGCCTTGTAGCTGTCCAGATCGCAGTTCAGGCATCCTGTCAGCTTGATCATCATCAACGCAAACGCCAGGCTATCCATGTGCGTATCGGGCAGCTCTGCGATACGGTCCACGAGCGCACGCCACTCTGGACCTCTCATGTGCTTCAGGGATGCGACACAACGGTGCGGGAACAGGATCTCGCTCCGAGGATACATCATCGGTTCCGCCTCCAACCTAGCTCACTACACAACCACGTCGTAGTGGATGCGCGACAAGGATATCACAAAGGCATGCCTTTGTCAAGGAATTTACGAAACAGCTCCTTCATCCGGGGCGGCATTTGCCAACCTGACCCTTTTGAGCTATACTAGCCGCACTATGGAGCAACCAGACAGCGCCGCAAACGAGCAGTACCGACGACAACCCTAGCTACCAGACACCGTGTCTGGGTTGTCGTGTTTCGCGCATCGAAGGCGATAGTCGAACAGCTCTCCAGACCGGAGAGCTGTTTTTTGTTGTGTCGAATGCCTCACGATGCGATCGCGCTGTCCATCCCGGTTCGTCCTGGTTACGCCAGGCGAATCGATCCGCTCAAGGAGGAAAAGATGTCGGTGATCAACAAGATCGTGCTCGCGTACTCGGGTGGACTCGACACGTCGGTGATCTGCCGCTGGTTGGTGGAGCACTATGACGCCCAAGTCATCACATTCACTGCCGACCTCGGGCAGGAAGAGGAGCTGGGCGGGCTAGAGCAGAAGGCTCGATCAAGCGGCGCATCCAAGTCGTACATTGTCGATATTCGCGACGAGTTCCTGCGCGAGTACGCGTTCCCGACCATGATGAGCGGGGCGGTCTACGAACGGCAGTACCTGCTAGGTACGTCCTTCGCCCGCCCCATCACAGCCAAGACAATGATCGAGATCGCGAACGCCGAGGGCGCCGACGCGGTCGCCCACGGGTGCACGGGCAAGGGCAACGACCAAGTGCGCTTTGAGCTCGCCGTGAAGGCGCTCAACCCCCGCCTCCAGGTGATCGCGCCATGGCGCGTGTGGGACATCCGGTCGCGCGAGGACGCGATCGACTATGCGGCAGCGCACGGTATCCCGATCACGTCTACGCGCAAGTCCATCTACAGCCGCGACCGCAACATCTGGCATATGAGCCACGAAGGGGGCATTCTAGAGGACCCCTGGACGCCGGCGCCCGAGGATGTATACGTGGTCACGACATCGCCCGAGAACGCCCCCGATCAGCCGGCGTACGTCGAGATCGAGTTCGAGCACGGCTTTCCCATAGGCGTCGATGGCGAGCAGCTCGCACCCGTACCCCTCATGGAACGCCTGAATGCGCTGGGGGCGGCGCACGGCGTGGGGCGCCTGGACCTCGTAGAGAACCGGTTGGTGGGCATGAAGAGCCGCGGCATCTATGAAACGCCCGGCGGCACGATCCTCTACACAGCCCATCAGGCGCTCGAGACGATCACGCTCGACCGCGACACGATGCACTACAAGTACCTGGCTGCCGAGCGGTTCGCCGAGCTGGTCTACTATGGCAAGTGGTTCACGCCCCTGCGTGAAGCGCTCTCTGCGTTCTTTGCCACGACGCAGGAGCCGGTCACTGGAACCGTGCGCCTCAAGCTCTACAAGGGCAGCTGCACCAAGGTGGGCTGCAGGTCGCCCAACTCACTGTATCGCGAAGAGTTCGCGACGTTTGGGCGGGATCACGTCTACGATCAAGGTGACGCCGAGGGCTTTATCAACCTCTTTGGCCTGCCTCTGACCGTTCGCGCACTCATGCAGATCGAGCAGGCTGCTGGCGCCGAGCCTCGCTAGCTGCGGGAGCCCCGGATGCGCGCGAGCGGGGATGGTGAGGCCCAATGAGCCCGCCATCCCCGCCCGCAGCGCCGCCAGGAGCCCACACACAGGAGGGAAAGGTGGGCAAGCTTTGGGGTGGACGGTTCGACGCACAGACGGATGCGCTGATGGACCAGTTCCAAAACTCGATCCGCTTCGACCGGCGGCTGTACCGAGCTGACATCCTCGGTAGCCAGGCCTATGCACGCGCGCTGCAGCGCGCCAACCTGCTCACGGAGGACGAGTGTCAGCAGATCGCACGTGGCTTGGACGCGGTGCTTGCCGAGTTCGAGTCAGGCACATTCGAGTTGGCGGCAGCGGACGAGGACATCCACACCGCCGTCGAGCGCAGGCTGGGAGAGCTGATCGGCCCCACATCTGGCAAGCTGCACACGGGCCGCAGTCGCAACGACCAAGTCGCGACCGACACGCGGCTCTACCTCCTCGAACAGATCGCGACCCTGGACGGACTGCTCGTGGAGGTGCAGCGCGCCATTTCCGGGCAGGCAGAAGCGCACCTCGATGCGCTGATGCCCGGCTACACCCACCTCCAACCCGCGCAGCCGATCCTGTTTGCGCACTGGCTGATGTCGTACTTTTGGATGCTGCAGCGCGATCGCAACCGCCTCTCCGCGGTGCGAGAGCGCACCTCCGTCTTGCCCCTTGGCGCCTCCGCGTTAGCTGGCAACGCCTTCGACATCGACTGTCACGCGCTGGCGCGCGATCTGGGCTTTGCCGCCATCGCCGAGAACAGCATCGACGCAGTCAGCGACCGTGACTTTGTGACCGAGTTTCTTTTCTGGGCAGCCCTGTTGCAGGTTCATCTCAGCCGGATCGCTGAGGACCTTGTCCTCTGGTCCACACCAGCGTATGGCTTTGTGCAGGTGGACGAACGCTACGCCACAGGCTCCAGCATCATGCCCCAGAAGCGCAATCCAGACGCGCTGGAGCTGCTGCGTGCAAAGACCGGGAGGCTGACCGGGGACCTGGTTGCCGTCCTCACCGTGCTGAAAGGGACACCATCCTCCTACAACAAGGACTATCAGGAGGACAAAGAACCCCTGTTCGACGCGATCGACACGCTGCTGCTCGCACTGCCCGTAGCTGCCGGCGCCATAGGCACGCTTCACGTCCGGGAAGACGCGATGGCGGACGCGCTGGACGACGGCTTGCTGGCGACCGAGTTGGCAGACTATATGGTCTCCCGCGGCGTGCCCTTTCGCGAGAGTCACCACCTGGTTGGACGCGCCGTGCGCCTCGCGGAACAGCGAGGGTGTGCGTTGAGGGAGCTCCCGCTCGAGTCATACCGCGCCCTCGACGAGCGCTTTGATCGTGAGCTCTATGCTGCGCTCGATCATCGACGGGCGGTTGCGCGCAGGCAGGTACCGTGCGGCACCGGTCGAGATGCTGTCGAAGCCCAGATCGCGCGCGCGCGGGAGGAGATGGCGCGGCGCTGACCCCGCGGAACGTGCGTTACCGCGCGCCGACCGGCAGTGGAGGAAGGAGCACGCGATCGTCCGCTGGGCTCCCTGCATCATCCAGGACCAGCAACCGCTCCCCGGTCGCCGGATCGTACATGCCGAGCTCGATCGCATACGCGCCCGGTGGAGCGTGCGGCGCGAGGGACAACGCATAGGGGTCCTCGATCACCTCGCCGATGCGCCACGTTGAGGTCGGGCGTGTGTCGTGCACAGGTTCGTTGTCCTGTTGGCCCCACACAAAGCCACCTGCCTGTGCGTTGAAAGCTTCGCCAAGCACGTGTGTAAAGACCTTGTACCGGCGCTCCACCGGCGCCAGCGCCTGCCAGTAGAGCGTCAGGCGCACCGTCTCGCCAGGGCGGAGCGCTTCTGGTTCGAGATCGTAACCGAGCAGGCGAATGTCATCCGCAAAGAGCACATTCAGGCGATGCGGGATCACCACGTCAGCCGCGGTGAGCATCGCGGCGCTGCTGTCCCGTACGCTGATCTGGCAGAGCTTCCCCAGCACGCCGCCATCCTCTTCGCGGACTTCCAAGGCGTACGTTCCGGGTTCGACGTCGGCTGGAAGATACAGGTCGACCTGCTGCCGTTCAACGCCTGACAGCGAGCGCCGGGACAGGGCGCCCGACACCGAACCGACCACCTGTCCGCCAGCGTCCCTCGCCGCCACCTCAAACGCTGTCTCGCGCGCGCGCTCCCCTTCCCACTGCCAGTACAAGAACAGGTGTACCGTATCTCCAGCATAGTAGGTGTCGACGGTCCTCTCAACCCTGTGGAGGGTCGCCCCGGTTGGCAGCGCGATCTGTACGGGCGGCGCCGCACGGGCACCTGACACCACAGGCGTGTGCGCCAACCGAGCGCGCTGGTCGGTGCGCGCGTAAAAGCGCAACGCCTTGTCGCCATACCGGTACTCAGTCAGCCCGACTGCGTGCTCTGCAAGCCACTCCGGCACCCGACCTGCCGGATCGTTGATGCCGGCATAGGGCGTGACGACCAGCCACACCCCCTCACCAGCATCCCACAGCGGAGCCAGGAATGCGTCCGCCCACTCGACCGTGATCTGCTGCGCGTGTGGCACGCCTTGCCACGGTCCGGGGTGATGGTACGCAAAGACGGGCCAGTCCTTGTCGGTGTAGAGCACGACCCTGTCGCTGTCACGCACAAAGGCGTGCAGGGTCGCGGCTAGCGATTTGTAGTCATCCCGGATCATCCGCGCGGGGTAATAGCTCGACAAGCCATACACACCTGCGGCGACGGCGAACGCTACCAGTACGCCGGAAATCCATCTCCGCGAGAGCTGACCGATCGCCGCAGCGCCCCACGCGAACAGCACATAGAACGCCGGGGCAAAGACCAGCAAGTACCTCGGGGCGAGCTGAGGAGAGTAGAAGAACGTGCTGCGCGGCAACGAGACCACGTACACCACTGCCGCTGGCAGGAGCAGCCCGATCAGCAGGACCCCCGCATCCCGCGCCGTGCGCCACCGTCGGCGAGCGGACCACAGCAGCGCGGCGACGCCAGCAGTAAACGTCACCAGGAGGGGTAGGGTAAGCCACCCAAACCGCTCCACTTCGGTCGGCACGCCGAGGGTGAGCACGGTCCAGTAAATGCGCAGGAACACGGGAAACGCAACGGGCGAGGCTGAGGACCAGGTTGGCATGCGCCTGATGGCATAGACCAGCCAAGGAGCAAACAGAGCGAGCACGAGCGCCTGTGCCGCTGCCCAGCGTACAAAGGTCCGCCACCGGTTCGCAGACCGCCACAGCACCGCCAGCCAGACCAGGTTGACCACGACCAGGACAGATGCATACAGGTAAAGCGTATACAGCCCAGCCGTAGTCGCCAGGACGTAGCGCGCGCCATCGCGCCAACTTCCGCGATCCCAGAATCGGATCGCTGCCCAGAGCGACAGCGCCGACAGAAACGCGGCAAGCGCGTACATGCGCATCTCCTGCGCCCACCACACGCCGAACCGCGATACGGATATGAGCAGGGCGGCTGCCAAGCCCACCCACCGCCCGCCAACTGCGCGCCCCAGCCCATATACCGAGGCAACGGTCAGCACGCCGATCCCGGCGGACATGGCGCGCAGACCGAACTCGGTGTCCCCGCTGCCTAACCGCCAGAAGTGCAGCATCCAGAAATACAGGGGCGGATGGACGTCAGCCGACGTCCATCGCGCGATCTCGCCCAACATCTGCCGCGCTGCCCACGCCGCCAGCCCCTCATCCCACCACACGCTTTTGTCGCCGAGACGGATCAGGCGCGTGGCAAACGCGATCAAGAGCACCAACAGGATGCTCACCCTGACGAGTTGAGACGCATCTAGGAAGCGTCGATCCTGAGCCCGTGCTTCACGCATAAGTGACAGCCGTTCGACATAGCCCTGCCCAAAGGTGGCGGGGCGACCTGGTGCGCGAGTCGCCTCGCGCCGCGCTCCCCCAGCGGGAAAGCCAGTATAGCATGCCTGTAGTGGGCGAGCAACTGACAGACGCGTTGACACGCCACAAGTACGTGAGTATAATCGGGTCGCCACAGACTGAGACCGGGAGGAACAGATGGAACAACACGAGTTCAAGGCAGAGATCCAGCAGCTGCTGAGCATCCTGGTGCACTCGCTCTACACGGATCGAGAGATCTTTTTGCGTGAGCTGATCTCGAACGCTGTCGACGCGCTGAACCGGGTGCAGTTCGAGATGCTCACGAACCGCGAAGTCCACGACCCAGACGTCGAGCTCGCGATCCGTCTCTCGTTCGACGCAGAGGCCAAGACGATCACGGTTTCGGACACCGGGATCGGGATGACGCGCGATGAGCTGGTACAGAACCTGGGGACGATCGCCCAATCGGGCGCGGCGTCCTTTGTGCGGCGCGTACAAGAGATGGACGCGCAGGAACGACCGCCGATCGAGATGATCGGGCAATTCGGCGTGGGATTCTATTCCGCCTTTATGGTTGCCGGCAAGGTGCGCGTCGTTTCCCGATCCTACAGGCCCGATGCAGACGCCTGTGAGTGGATCTCGGATGGCAGCGCCAGCTACCAGGTCGGGCCCGCGGAAAAGGCGACCCGTGGCACGGATGTCGTGGTCCACTTGACGGAAGAAGAGAGCGCTTTTGCGAGCGAGTGGCGCCTCGAGCAAACCGTCAAGCGGCATTCAGAGTTCGTGCCCTTTCCGATCTACATCGGGGATCGCGCGATCAACCGGCAGAAGCCGCTCTGGCGGGAACCGTCCCAGCAGGTCGAACAAGAGGCGTATGACGAGTTCTACAGGTACCTGACGCATGACACCGAGGCGCCGATCCTGCACATCGCGATGACGGCGGACGTACCCGTCGACATACGCAGCATACTGTACGTGCCCAGCCGCCGGGACAGGAGCCTCCTCACCCTCAACGCCGACTATGGCCTGCGGCTGTATGCCAGGGGCGTGCTGATCCAAGAGCACAACAAGGAGATGTTGCCGAACTACTTCCGCTTCCTCGAAGGCGTCATCGAGTCAGAGGACCTTCCCCTTAACGTGTCGAGGGAAACGGTGCAGCGGAACCCAGCGGTGCGCCGCATTCAGAAGGCACTCGTCGGCAAGGTCGTGCGCGAGCTCGCGGACCTGGCTGAAGCCGATGCCGACAAGTACGCGCGCTTCTGGGACGAGTTCGGTATCTTTGTCAAGGAAGGGGTCGCCACGGATATGGTAGGTCAGCAGGACCTGCTTCCCCTGCTGCGCTTCCACTCCTCGTTCACAGTCCGCGATGGCAAGGCTGGGCGTACCTCGCTCAAGAGCTACGTCGAACGCATGCCCGCCGAACAGACGGCGATCTATTACCTGACCGGGGAGAGCATTGAGTCGATCGAGCGCAGCCCGCATCTCGACTACTTCCGGTCCAACGACCTCGAGGTTCTTTACCTGGTCGACGCCATCGACAGCTTTCTGGTGATGGCGCTCCGCGAGTTCGACGGAAAGCCGCTGCACAGCGCGGACGACCCATCTCTCGAGCTGCCAGATATGCGTGAACCACCGCAGCAAGAGGACACGTCCGAGGGTGACCTGCAGCCGCTGATCGCCCGTGCGATGCGCGTTCTAGGCGAGAAGGTAGCTGAGGTGCGGGAGTCGAAGGTGTTGCGCGACAGTCCCTGTCGGCTGGTGGTCCCAGAGGGCGCAGCAGGGCGCGATGTCCAGCGGGTGTACCGGCTCCTGAATGAAGAGTTCGAGACGCCTGCCCGCATCCTCGAGGTCAACCGGCGGCACCCGCTGATCCGCGGTCTGGTCGCTGCGATCGCCCAACTCCCGGCTGACCCCGCGATCGACCTGACCATCGAGCAGTTGTACGACAACCAGCTCCTGCTGGAAGGGACCCATCCCAGCCCAGCGGACATGGTCCAGCGCCTGGAGGCGCTGATGGAGGCGGCAGTCAACGCGCGCGCTCAACCGCGGGCGACCGAGGACGAGGCGTCGGAGACGTGAGACGCGAGCTTCGCGCGAGCCTGGTCCCACCCGTCGACCGAGCCGAGAACCGTACCTGCGTATGGGAATCGGAGGGCAAAAGCCTGTTGACAAATCACTGCGACAGGCGTATACTAGGGTCAAAGTGACCGCTGGACGCTTGTGCCGGCGGCATGGGAGGCCCAATGGCGTTTGCGTACGTCCAAGCAGGCTCATACCCCTGACACCAGGGCAGAATCATGTCCTGGTGTCTTTTGTTTGGTGATGGTTGTGCATTCACGAAAAGGAGGGATCTGGATGGATTCAGGGATGATCGGCAAGATCCAGAAGGCCAAACAGTACGCGGAGGAGCGCGACCGAATCGAGTTCCGGCAGTTCACAGTGATCCTCCACGGCGACAACCACGACCACATAGTCAGCTACGATCAGGGGCAGTGGCAGTGCGAATGTAGCTACTTTGCCTCACACGGGGTGTGCAGTCATACGATGGCGATGGAGCGCGTCCTGGGCGAGATGCTCCGCCCGGTCGGAGAAAAGGCGGCAGTGAACTAGCGGCTTTGGCAAGCCCGCACAGGCTGTACTCACACGAGAGCGACGTCCGCCGGTCGCTCTCGTGTGCTTTTCAACCGCGCGGGCTAAAAGAGCACGACGTTGCCCGCGTACAGCGCCTTGAACCGCTCGGCGTCACTCTTGGTACCCACGACACCGGCGCCGTAGTGCATCGGTACCGCCGCGCGCGGTCCGATCGTACGCGCAGCCTCGGCGGCTTCCTCCGCCGTCATCACGTACTTGCCGCTCACCGGAAGCAGCGCGACGTCGCACTCGATCTCTGCCATCTCGGGGATGTGATCCGTATCGCCGGCAAAGTAGAGCCGTTCCCCCTCGATGTTCACCACGTACCCATTGTGCTGCGCTTCCTTGGGATGGAACGGGACACCTGGCGCCCGAAACTTGTCCACGTTGTAGGCAGGCACCGCAGCCACCCTGACGCGTCCGACCGTGAGCTCTTCACCTGGTCGCAGCACGCGCACGTCGCCTTTGAGCTGAGGCGCGGCGCCCACGTTTGCCACGACCACGGTCGCGGCTCCAGACACTTTCGCGACGTCCTCAGGTGAACAGTGGTCACCGTGCTCGTGGCTAACCAGGATCAGATCCGCCTCAGGCAGTTCGCCCGACAGCCGCCACGGATCAAAGTAGATCGTGACCTCGCCCTCGTACACAAAGCTATCGTGTCCGAGCCACCGCATTCCTTCTAGCAGCTTGACGCCCATCTCTTGCTCCCTTCCTTCGTGCGCGGCGCGCGCTAGCCCTCGCCACCGCTCCGCATCAGCACACTCCACTCGCTCGAGAGCACCAGTTCATCGTCCTGGTTGGAGACGCGCACGTCCAGTTCGACCATACCTGCCTCGACGCGCGCAAGCACGCGCGTCCGTACCACCTCGATCCTGACGCGGACCGTATCGCCAGCAAACACGGGCTTCCGGAACTTGCAGCGGAGTTCGCGGAAGGCGAGCACCGACCGCTCGAACCACCCCAGACGTGCGACGAGCCCCGTCGCGACAGACAGGATCAGCAGACCGTGCGCGACTCGACGCCCATAGGGGCCCTGCGCCGCATACGTGGCATCAGTGTGCAGCGGGTTATAGTCACCCGACAGGCCCGCAAAGGCGACGATCTCTGCCTCGGTGATCGTCCGCCCCGCAGTGGTGAACGCCTGTCCCACTGCGAACGACTCGAACGACGACCCCTGCCGCTCTTGGTCCATCTGCGTGCCCCCGGCTACCGCATCCCCAGTCCGCCATCCACGGAGAGCACCTGTCCGGTGATGTACGCCGCCTCCTCAGACGCCAGGAACACGACTGCGTGAGCGACTTCACTCGCGGTCCCGAACCGGCCCACTGGCGTGGCTGCCAGCGCCTGTGCCCGCCACTCGGGAAGCAAGCCCGCTGTCAGGTCAGTCTCGACAAAGCCTGGTGCCACGGCGTTGACCGTGATGTGGCGCGACGCCACCTCTCGCGCCATGGCGCGGGTCAAGCCGACCAAGCCAGCCTTCGCCGCAGCATAGTTGGCCTGCCCCGCGTTCCCCGCCAACCCGGCGACGGACGTGACGTTGACGATCCTGCCCCACCGCCGGCGCATCATCCCGCGGAGGACCGCCTTGCTGCAGTGAAAGGCTCCCGTCAGGTTCGTGGCGATCACGTCTGCCCACTCTTCTGCCGTCATGCGCGCCAGGAGAGCGTCCCGGGCAATGCCCGCGTTGTTCACGAGCACGCCCACAGGTCCAAGGGCACCTTCAACCTGTGCGACCATCGCCCGTACTTGCTCGTCCTCTCGCACGTCCGCCTGCACCGCCACTGCCCGTCCACCTGCCGCGCAGATCTCGCGCACGACTTCCGCCGCCGCCTCTTCGTTCCGCAAAAAGTTGACCGCCACACCGGCGCCGGCGGCAGCGAGCTGCACGGCGATCGCGCGCCCAATCCCCCTCGAAGCGCCTGTGACGAGTGCCGCCCGCTCTTCGATGCCGATGGTTGCCTCCGGGCGCTCCATCCTGCTGCAAGTCGTCCTCGCTGCCCTTCTAGGCAGCGAGGCCTCCCCAACTCTGCGCTCCCCTTCCACCGAGTACAAACCCACCACCCGATCCGGGTCAGGCGGGAACCGCTACGGCTCGTATGGCTCCCCATCCGCCGCGGGCGCGCGTGCCCGGCCCACGATGCCCGCCAGGACCACCATGGTTGCCAGGTAGGGCGCCATTCCGAGCAAGTCGGGGGGCACGCCGACCTGCAGGATCGCCAATTTCTCCTGCCACGAGTCAAAGAAGCCAAAGACAAGCGAGCCAAAGAGGGCGCCCCCCGCGTTCCAGTTCCCAAAGATCATCGCCGCCAGGCCAAGGAACCCCTTCCCCGCCGTCATGCCCTCGTTGAAGCGACCTGCCGAGCCGATGCTGATGTAGGCGCCGCCCAGCCCGGCGATCGCGCCTCCGATCAGCACGGCGGCGTACCGTATGGCGAGCACGTTGATCCCCAGCGTGTCCGCTGCCCGGGGATGCTCACCCACAGCGCGTATCCGCAGGCCCCACGGTGTGTAGTACATGATTGCGTGCGTCAGCGCCAGCAGTACGAGCAGGGCATAGATGATCGGGCTCTGGTTGAAAAGCAGGGGCCCAAGCACCGGGATCCGCCACAGCCCCGGGATGCCCACCGCAGCGATCGCCGGTCCGGGTGTGTTCAGTCCCGGATTCTCGTTGAGCACCGCGCGTTGCAGAAAGCTCGTCAGCCCCAGCGCAAGGATGATGATCCCTGTGCCGCTGATCACCTGGTCGACCCGATATCGGATCGCGAGTACGGCGTGCAGCGCCGCAAACGCGACACCCGCCACGATGCCGCCGAGCACACCCAGCAGCATGCTGCCCGTAGCGCTGGCGACAACTACCGCCAGAAATGCGCCCACGAGCATCATTCCCTCGATCCCGATGTTCACGACCCCAGCGCGCTCGCACCAAATGCCGCCCAGGGCAGCGAGCGCGATCGGGGTAGCTCTCACCACACTGCTGACCAACATACCCGTCAGGTTGACGGACTGCCCGCGGCTCGCCCACACCAGGAACGCCAGGATCGCAGTCGCAGCGACGACGACTACCGTCAGACTGGTCCGCCGGAAACCGCGCACCAGCTGCCACACACCGACGACGACCACGATCGCCCCGAGTACATAGAGGGACGCGGTCGTCGGTAGCACGAGGTCTGGTCCCGGGATCTCCACGCCGCCGCGCTGACTGGCTAGAGCGAACGTCGACTGCTGCCCACGTGTCCCGAGCGTGAGCGGTATCGCGATCAACAGCCCCACCACGACAAAGAGCACACCGACAGCGATCGCCCGCCTCGAGCGTCCGCCATCCGTAGTCTCGTCTGCTTGCATCATCGGGGACACCTCCTATGAGCTCCAGCCCTTCATGTGCGCTGTCTCCCCAGCCACGACCCGTCGTAGTCGGTACAGACGCCGGATGATCTCAGGTGCGGCGATGAAAATGATGATCACGCCTTGCACGATCCGGATCATCTCCACCGGCACGCCAGCCACCGACTGCATGCGCGCTGCCCCGCCGCGCAGAAAGCCGAACAGCAGCGAGGCGAGCACGACGCCGACCGGATGGCTGTTTCCCAGCAGTGCCAGCGCGATCGAGTCGAACCCATAGCCTGTGGAAAAGCTGCGCACCATGCGATGGTCCAGCCCCAAGACCTGGTTCGCCCCGGCAAGCCCTGCGAGTGCGCCGCTGAGCGCCATCGTCAGCACGATCGTGCGGGTGATGCTCACCCCGGCGTATCGCGCGCCGCGCGCGTTCGCGCCAACCATCCGGATCTCGAGGCCATACGTCGTCTTCCACAGGAACCAGTACAGCGCGCCCGCAGCCGCCAACGCCAAAAAGAACCCCCAGTGCAAGCGCACAGGACGGGGGAGCAACGCAGGCAGGTACGCACTGGGCAGGATCTCGGGCGTGATCGGCAGGCCATCCGGACGCGCCATCGGTCCGCCCTGCAGCAAAAAGTCAGTCAGGCGAAACGCCAGATAGTTCATCATGATCGTGTTGATCACTTCGTGCGCGCCCGTGCGCGCCTTGAGCAAGCCCGGGATCGCACCCCACACTGCGCCGGCGAGCGCCCCAGCCAACAGCGCCAGCGGCAGGTGGATGAACCACGGCAGCCCTGAGATGGCGTACCCGACCCATACTGAGGCGAGCCCACCCACGAACAGCTGTCCCTCCGCCCCGATGTTAAAGAGACCGCCTCGGAACGAGATCGCGACAGCCAACCCGGCAAAGATGTACGGCGTCGCGATCACCAGGCTCTCCCCGATCGGGCGCAAGGACTCAAGCAGTGGACGCGCGTCGCCCGTCTGTATCAGGCGACCGATCCCGTTGACCACGCGCACCGGACTGCCGAACGCGCCCTGAAAGAGAGCCGAGTAGGCGTTCACAATCGAGAGCCCGGTCGTCGACAGCGCCCTCAGGGGAGCCTCGCCGACATTGCGCCACGCAGCCCACACGTCGGGGTCGGACACAACCACGATCACGGCGCCAATCACCAAGGCTGTCAAGACAGCCAGGAGGGGCAACACGATCCCCTGCAGGGCTCCCTTTCGCACAAACATCGCACGGAGGATGCCCTGCTTGGGCTCGTCCGTGCCCGTACTGCGCTCCGATGTACCTGGCTCGGTGCTCAAGTCGGCCTCCTTTGCTCGCCGATAACGGCGCCCTGATCTCCTGCCCCGGCGGCTTTCGCGCCTTCTGGTTCCGCCACGCCCGCCATCAGCAGGCCAAGGCGTTCGCGCGTCGCCTCCTCGGCGGGCAGCGTCGCCAGGATCTGTCCCCCGTACATGACGGCGATCCGGTCGGACAGGCTCATGATCTCGTCGAGCTCGGACGAGACAAGCAGGACCGCACACCCATCGTCCCGCTTTTCGATGATCCGCCGGTGGATGTACTCGACAGACCCAACGTCCAGCCCACGCGTGGGCTGCGACGCGATCAGCAGCTTGATCGGGCGTGAGAACTCGCGAGCCACGATCACCTTTTGCTGGTTGCCGCCCGAAAGATTGGCGACAGGCGTGAGAGTGCTCGGGGTACGCACGTCAAACAGCTTGGCCCGTTCCTCCGCCACTGCTGCGATCCGGTCATCCTGCAGGACGACCCCCTTGGCAAACGGGGGCGCGTAGTACGTGTTCATTACCAGGTTGTCCTTCACCGAGAACGAGAGCACCAGTCCATCGCGCTGGCGGTCCTCGGGAACGTGCGCCGTGCCCATCTCGGTGACCTTGCGGGGCGAGGCATACGTCGACGTCTGGCCCACGATCTCGACGTGCCCGGCATCGATCGAGCGCAGTCCGGTCAGGGCTTCGACCAGCTCGGTCTGCCCATTCCCCTGCACGCCGGCGATGCCCAGCACTTCGCCGGCGCGCACTTGGAGCGACAAGCCTTTGACTGCCGTGTGGCCCAGGTCGTCGTGCACGGTCACATCGCGGACGTCCAGCACGACTTCGGCAGGTTGAGCAGGCGCCTTCTCGACCTCGAGCAGTACGTCGCGCCCGACCATCATGCGCGCCAGGTCAGCCTGCGTGACCTCAGATGGGTGAGCGCTGCCCACGCACTGACCGCGGCGGAGGACCGTGATCCGGTCCGAGATCGCCAGGACCTCCTTCAGCTTGTGCGTGATAAAGATCACCGACTTGTTCTGGTCGACCAGCGAACGGATCACGCCGAACAGGTCCTCTGTCTCTTGCGGCGTGAGCACGGCGGTCGGTTCGTCGAGGATCAGGATGTCAGCCTCGCGATACAGCACCTTGATGATCTCGACACGCTGCTGCAGGCCCACTGGAAGGTTCTCGACAACCGCTCCCGGATCGACATCCAGGCCAAAGCGGTGCGAGATCTCGCGTATCCGCTCCGCCGCGCCGTCGCGGTCCAGCAGGACCCCGGCGCGCACCGACTCCGTCCCCAGGATCACGTTCTCGGTGACCGTGAATACCGGTACCAGCATAAAGTGCTGGTGCACCATGCCAATCCCAAGCGCAATCGCCTCGCTGGGGGAACGAATGTCCACCCGCTCACCCCGTACATAGATCTCGCCCTCATCGGGAGCGTACAGACCGTACAGGATGTTCATCAGCGTGGTCTTGCCGGCGCCGTTCTCGCCCAGGAGGGCCAGTATCTCACCCTCGCCCAGGTCAAGGTCGATTTTGTCGTTCGCCTTCACGCCTGGGAAGGACTTGCTGATCCCGCGGAGTTGTAGGACCGGGGCCATCGCTTCGCTCCTTGGTTGTCTCCAACGCAGCGCACCGGCGGCGGTCGCACTACCGCCAGGCGCGAGGTCGAGCCGGCGCCTCGCCGGCGTCCTGGCTCGACCCCGAACCATAGACAACGACACTTCCATGCATCACACGTTCGTGCCGCACGCTTGCAGGAAGGCCTTGCCAGCAGCACAAAGCAGGCGCACGTGCACTACCTATCAGCCCCCACCCGGTCGCGCGGATGCGTGGCGCTCGCCCCGACTAGTACAGCCCGCCAGGACAATGCTCTGGGTAAGAGACGCAGCCCGTGTCGACGATCTCGCCCGAGATGATCTTGGCTTGCAGGTCCTCGATCTCCCCCTTGAGCGCATCCGGGATCGCTCCCTCCAGATCGTGGTATGGTGCGATGCCCACACCCCCGTTCGCCAGACTGCCGACGTAGACGCCGCACCCGCTAAAGCTCCCCTCCATCGTGTCTTCGATCACGGTGAAGCACGAAGTGTCCATGTTCTTCATGATGCTGGTCAGCAGCACGTCCCGCGCATCGGGCAGGAGGTTGTAGCCATCGACGTCTACCCAGATGCCATAGCCGCCCCGTTCGCGTGCGACATCAAAGCCCGGCGACCCGATTAGACCGCCCACGCCCGCAAAGATGTCCACACCTTCATCGAACAGCGACTCCGCCGCCTCCTTGCCCTTGGTCAGATCGGCGAAATCCCCGGTGAACACACCTTCACCCGTCTCGTTGTCCCATCCAACCATGACCACGTCGGTGCCGTGCACCGAGTTATAGTACTCCATCCCAGCCTGGAGGCCCACCCCAAAGATCGTCACCGTCGGGATCTTGGCGCCGCCAAAGTAGCCCAGCTTGCCCGTCTTGGTCATGCCTGCCGCCAGGTAGCCCGCCAGGAACGCTGCCTGGTCCGTCTTGAACACCTGGCCCTCCACGTTCGGCACGCACTCAGCATGCCCGACAACCCCTTCCGGCACCCCAAATGGGTCAGGATAGGCATAGTCGACGATCGTGAAACTCGTATCCGGGTACTGCGCCGCAACCTTGGCCAAGTCGCCTCCCAGGAAGAACCCGGAGGCAATGATTAGGTCATAGTCCTGGCTCGCAAACTCGGTCAGGTTGGGTTCGTACTGCGTCGCCTCGTCCGATTGGATGTACTGCGCGTGCACGCCCAGTTCATCCACTGCGCGCTCGACCCCTTTCCACTGGGTCTCGTTAAAGCTCTTGTCGTCGATGCCGCCCGTATCGGTCACAAAGCCGACGCAGAATGTGTCTTCGCTGGCGCAGTCGGGCTGCTGCTGGCACGCAACCAGCGGCGCCGCGAGCACAACGATACAGACTAGGGCGAAAACCACCTTACGCATGTTAGTCCTCCTCTGGCATAGCGAAATGAGCTCAACCATCTGCGAAGCAAAGAACTCGGAGTGTGCCTGTGCAGCCTCCTTTCCACCGCAGCGAGGCATGCTGCGGCAACGAACCCAGGTAGACCCGCGTCACCCGGCATTATACCGGAGCCTGGCGCGGAGTGCAAACGCCCGACCCCACGCCCAGCGCGCCTGCACACCGGCAG
Organism: Anaerolineae bacterium; assembly: GCA_016929775.1. The sequence continues at coordinate 24,498 of JAFGIE010000216.1, read as the reverse complement.
TGGCCCCGCAGCTAGCGCGAGACCAGTGCTGGACCTGAGCTTGCCGCTCAGCTCCCTCTGTGCTATGATCCAGTTGGGAGGCGTCACGTGAAGCTAGGTTTCGCTGTCCGCGTGCTGGGCAGGGCAGGCCTCAAGTCGAGAGACGCGCGCCGCTGGCAGGATGGGCCCCACCTGTCCGTGAGCCTGGCGTACCTGCGCGACATCTTTGTCTACCTCAGACAGATCGACGTGCGCATGTACCGCCTTTCCCCAGACCTGGCTCCCTACGTCACCCACCCAGAGCTTCCCCAGTTCCACGACCAGATCAGCTCCTGCGCAGCCGAGCTGGCAGCGCTCGGGGAGCTCGTCCAACGCGACGGCTTGCGGCTCTCGATCCATCCTGGCGCCCACCTCGTCCTCAGCGCCCCAGACCCTGACCTCATCCTCCGCTCGACCACTGCGCTGCAAGCACACGCTTCGCTGCTGGATCACATGGGCCTTGGCGCTGAAGCCGTCATCATCGTGCACGTTGGCGGCGCCTATGAGGACAAGTCGGAAGCCATGGATCGCTTTGTGGAGCGTGTCGAACGCCTCCCAGAGCACACCCGGCGCCGGCTGGCGCTCGAGAACGACGACCGCTGCTATACCCTGGGCGACACATATGCCATCCACCGGCGTACGGGCCTACGTTTGGTCTATGACAGGCTGCACGACCAGTGCAACCCGACCCCTCAGCTTGCGCCGGACGAGGCGCTGCACCTTGCCCTCAACACGTGGCCCCTTGACCAAACGCCCAAGATCCACTTTAGCAGTCCCACCACGACGCTCAACGCCACCCGCTACCGCGATGGGGAAGGTACGCACCACCACATCCGGGCGCCGCGGCTCGCCCGCCACGCCGACCTGATCGATCCCTTTGCCTTCGCCGCGTTCCTCGGCGTCGCCCGCGGGGAACGCCCGTTTGACGTCATGCTGGAGTGCCGCGCCGGGGACATTGCCCTCATTCACCTGCGCCGCCAACTCGCTCGCTACTTCCCTGAACTAGTGGACCGATACCAGATCAGCTAGCTATCCACGCGCGGCTTCGCGGTTCTGTATCCCTCTACCATGAGCGGCACGATCTCGGACCAGTCATAGCGCGCCGCAAAGCGCTGACCCATCGCGCCCATCGCCCTGCGCCGCTCGGGATCGCTGAGCAGCTCGAGCACTGCGGTCGCAAATGCCTGCGGGTCGTCCGCTAGATCCACCTCTCGTCCTGCAGCGACGGGAAAGCCGTCGCATCCCATGCTCGTAGACACTACCGCTTGACCCATCGCCATCGCTTCCAAGACCTTGAAGCGCGTGCCCCCGCCGCTGCGCAGCGGGATCACGTACAGGGCTGCGCTCGCGATGTAGGGCTGCGTCTCGGGCACACGACCGGTGATCACCACACCTGCCTCTTTCCGGAGCGCATCCAGGCGCCGGTGCGGACGCTGACCAACGATATAGAATCTGACCTGAGGCGCCGCAGCGCGCACGAGCGGGAGCACGCGCTGTGCGAACCAGAGCGCGGCGTCCACGTTCGGACGGTAGTCCATCTTGCCGGTGAATACCAGGCTCTGCGGCGGAAGAAAGCCTGGGGCAGGTTCATAGGCGGCGTAGGTCTGGTAGTCGATCCCGTTGGGGACGACCACCGGCTGCAGTCCGGGCACGATCCGCCGCAGCGCACGCGCGTCAGGCTCCGAAACCGCGGCTACGACGTCAACTTGACGGCACGCCCACGCCTCGTAGCGCCAGAGTCGGCGCCATTGCAGCAAGGAATACAGGGCCGCAAGCCATCGCGACGGGCTGCGTACGTCGGTCTCGAACACGCGCCGCTGCAGCAGGTACTCGGCGTTATGGTCGTCCAGCACGAGCAGTGGGATCCGCATCCCAGCCTGACGGAGGCCCAGCGGCACGCGCAGGTAGGGCGCCATCTCGATCCCCTCGAACTGCACGACATCGGGTTGCAGCTCCTGTAGGACACGGTCCACGAGAGCGGCGAACTCCGATGAGGCGAGGCGATGTGCCATGTCGGGCAGTCGAGAAGTGGCGAGCGCGCGGAAACGGTCAGAGGCTGTGCGGAGTGGCTGAGCCGCCGCGTACACTCCCTCACACACCTCGTAGAGGGGCCCGGCGCGAGCCAGGTCGTCGCCTGGGGCGAGAAGGGAGACCAGCGTCACACGATGCTGATACGCGAGACCAGCAATGAGGCCATAGTTGCGCATTGCCGTCCCCTGGTGCGGCGGGTAGGGAAGCTGAGGTGTCAGGAGCAGGATATGCAACGCTTCACCTCTTACCCGTTTCGCTCAATGCTTGTCGGCGACGCTCCGGTACACCTCGAGGGTCTGCTCGGCTGCTCGCTTCCAGGAGAACAGCTCTGCGCGCTTGAGACCCTTGGCGATCATGTCGGCGCGGAGGGCATCGTCCTGAAGCAACCGCCACATCCCTACTGTGAACCCCTCGTCATCTTCGGGGGCAAACGTGAGACCGGCGTCAGCCACGACCTCTGACATCGCCGGCGTGTCCGACACGATGACCGGCACACCGCAGGCCATCGCCTCCAGCGGTGGGAGACCAAAGCCCTCATAGTAGGAAGGCAGAATCAGCATCTGCGCCGCGTTGTACAGGTGGGGCAGATCTGCCGTCGGCACGCGCCCCAAGAAGCGCACCCGATCCTTCAGGCCCAACTCGTCGACCAGTTCGTACACGTCGTCGTAGAGCCAGCCCTGCTTGCCCACGATCACCAGGTCCGCCTCCGTCCGGTACCGGTCGATCAGCTTGCGGAATGCCCGGATCAGCGTGGGCAGGTTCTTGCGCGGTTCGACCGTACCCACGAACAGGATGATCTGCTCAGGTAGATGGTACTTTTCGTGGATTCGGGCTAGTACGTTCTGGTCGTGGATCGGAAAGTAGATCGGCTCCGCCGCCTCATAGATCACCGTGATCTTTTTCTCTGGCGCACCGGTCAGTCGTACCAGGTCGCGCTTGGTCGCCTCCGACACCGCGATGATGTGCGTCGCGTGCCGCACGGCGCGGTCGATCAGGCCATAGTACCGCGCGCTGCGCCGGGTCAGGAAGTGCGGATACAACAGAAACGCCAGGTCGTGCACGGTGACCACGGTTGGTCCCCGATAGTAGAAGGGTGGGATAAAATCTGTGCAGTGCAGCACATCGATCCGCCGCTGCAGCAGCAGCTCCATCCCAAGCATGTACTGCTCCAGTGGATGGTGTGTCGGCGACCAGAGCGATACGCGTCGAAAGTTGGACTGCGACACGATCACCCGCTGGTCAGGCCTCCGCTGAAACAGCAGGTATTCGTTCTCCTGGTCGACTGCCGCCAATGCACGGATCAGGTTGAGCGTGTACTGGGTGATCCCCCCTTGGACATAGTAACTCAGGCGGGCATCGATCGCTATGCGCATGAACCGTACTCTCCCTCCAGAACTGCGGGCCACCATGGCCCACATCCATGCGGTGCCTCCCGCGATCCCCCGCCATTGGGAGAGAGAATGTGCAGAACAAAGCGTCCCTATTATAGCCGCGATCCCGAATCTGTCAAACCTCGGGCGGGCTACAGGCTCAAGCGCAGCGTCTTGATCTCGAATGGTCGAAACGACAGTCGCACGATGCCGTCGTCCACGACGACCGGGTGTGGATCCTCCTCCATGAGGTTGACCTCTGCCGCCGCAGACACAGAGAACCCGAGGCGTACGGCAGCCTTGGCCCCAGCATGTGCGCACTCATAGAGCCGCACGATCAAGTCATCGCCATCCTCCGCCCTCTTGACCGCCTCCACGACCACGTTCGGCGCATCGACTGCGATCAGCGAGGTCTCATGCGGCAAGCTCCCCCCGTGAGCTGTCGCCGGGAGCACGCGCAGGGGCACATTCAGCGCATAGCCTGCCCGCACCACCCCACCCGCCATCGCATCGCCTGGGTGCGGGTACAGGGCGTAGGTGAACTCGTGGTCACATTGGTCGGTGTAGCCCTCGTGCGGGGCGCCCGGCGCGACGTCCTCGTCCGTGACCAGGCGCGGGCCCGGGTAGTACGCGCTGCGCAGCAGGTTCAGGTCGAGTACGTTCCCCTTGACCCTGTGACCATACTTGCTGTCGTTCAGCAGGGCGACGCCATAGTCCCCCTGCGAGAGATCGACCCACTTGTGACCTACCACTTCGTCTCGTGCTAGGTCCCAGGTCGTGTTGCAGTGAGTGGGACGCTGTAGATGACCGTACTGGATCTCGTAGGTCGCCGCCTCGGCGTGCACAGCGACCGGAAAGCTCGTGCGCAGCATCGTCGCTGGCTCACGCCACCGCACATGCGTCTCGAACTCGATCCGGCGGCTACCCGCCACGAGCGAGACGTTCTGGACCAGCTCTGAACAGCCAAGCCGGTACACGTGGGTCAACACTGCGCGCGGACCATCCACTTGCGGCGTCGCCGAGACCAACGTCATCTGGCGCGGTTCGCTCGCGGCATAGTCCATGGCAAAGTCCCACGCATCGCCCAAATCGGCATACACGACGAGGCGGTTGGCCCGTTGCTCACCCGCGATCGCCTCGCGATCCAGCTCCTTGTCATAGACCGACAGGATCGACCCGTCCTCTGCAAACCGCACCCGCAGGACGTCATTCTCCAGGGACTCCGCCGTCGCCACCACCTCGGGCACGGCGCCGCTCACGTCACTCGCGTCGACCGTGGTGTAGCCCATCGACGGCGCCCGCACGCGCAGCCATCGATCGCCGGAGCGCACCCATTCCACGCGCTCCCAAGAGATCGTGTTGTGGACGACGAGCGGTTCGTGCATCGCGGACGTGTCGATCGCTTCCTCCAGGGTCGCGCCATTCTCGGCGATTGCCTCCTCTACCTCCGCGTACAACTCTTCATAGCGTGCCACGCTCTCATCGTACACGCGCTTGATCGATGAACCAGGAAGAATGTCGTGGAACTGGTAGAGCAGCACCTCTCTCCAGGTGTCCAGTAGCCGCTCACCCGGATAGGGACGCCCACACTCAAGCTGGGCGATCGAGGCGATCCACTCCCAGTCACGCAGCGAGAGCTCGAGGCGGCGGTTGTACCACTTGTTGCGGGCCTCGGTGGTCAGTGTGCCCTGGTGCCGCTCCAGGTACAGCTCTCCGACCCAGGTGGCGAAGCGGTTCGCTTCGGATGCCCACGCCGGCAGGAACGCTGCGACGGGCTCCTGCTGGACCGGCGGAAAGCCCGCGAGGTCGGCGATCCGGCGCAGGCGCTCCAGATGCTCTTCCCCGGGACCACCCCCACCATCGCCGATCCCAAACACCATCAGCGCGTGCGTTGACACGCCCTTATCGCGGTAGTTGGTCTCGATCTTGTGCAGCGAGCGGGGCGCAGCTGGGCTGTTGTACGTGTCCTCGGGGTACATGTGCGCCAGGACCTGCGATCCGTCGATGCCCTGCCAGTGGAACGAGTGGTGCGGAAACGGATTGATCTGGTTCCAGGAGATCTTTTGCGTCAGAAAGTACCGTACGCCCCCATGCCGCAAGATCTGTGGCAGCGCCGCCGAATAGCCAAACACATCCGGCAGCCACAGGTAGTCGATGTCGACGCCGAACTCCTGCCGGAAGAAGCGCTTTCCGTACAGCACCTGCCGTGCGAGCGCCTCGCCCCCCGACACGTTGGTATCGGCCTCGACCCACATCGCGCCCTGCACCTCGAGGCGTCCGTCTCGGACCCTTGCCTGGATGCGGGCATAGAGCGACGGATAGTGTTCCTTCATCCACAGGAAGAGCTGTGCTTGGCTCGCGCCAAACACGTACTCCGGATAGCGATTCATCAACTCCAGCGCTGTGGCAAATGTCCGCGCGCCCTTGCGGATCGTCTCGCGGATCGGCCACAGCCACGCCAAGTCGATGTGCGCGTGACCGATCGCGCTGATGCGGAGGGAAGGGTCCCCGCCTCGCCGCGCCAGCATCGGGGCGAGCGCCTGCCGGGCGAGGTCGACACGCTCTTCCTGCGGTCCCAGCAGCACGTGCACCGCATCGCTCAACGCAGTCGCAATCTGCTCGTACCGTGCGCTATCCGCTGGCAGCACCTCCAGACAGTCCAGCAGCACTTCATAGTCGTGGTACAGTGCATAGACCTCGTCGTCGCACACGGCGATCTCGGCCTGAGCGATCGTCCCATTGCCCTGCAGGTTGCCAAACAGGTCGTTGCAGCCCGCGTCAGCCCAGACGTCGACCCGCTCGCCTCCTACTGCGCGCGTCAGGAACTGCAGAACGCGCTTTCCGGGGCTGCCCAGGCGGAAATCATAGCCAGAGGCCATGGTCGTCAGGCCCCGGAGCGGCGTGCCATCGTCGTCCACGACGCACATCTCGCCGTTCACGTCGAGCAAGAGCACGATCTTGCGCCCGGCGCCCCGCGCCGGCACGGTCCCGGTAAAGCGGAACCACGCACAGTCAAACAGCCCGCCCCACTTGTCGCCTGTGCGGAAGGAGCGATGCGTTCCCTCGAAGCGATCCTCGAAGGGCAGCGGTTCAGCCGTGCACCACGCCTCGATCTCGAGGGGTGCCAACGGGTAGTAGATCATCTCCCCTATCTTGCGGAGCGCTTCGCGCAAGTGGCGCCGCGTATAGGGCCGAAAGTCTGGCATCCTGTCTCTCCTTATCGGTTCGTCGCGTCGTAGGTCATCGTCGAGCACCCTTCTCAGCCGTCCACGGGTCTAGCCCGTGGTGCTCGCAGTAGCGCCGGAACAGGTTCCTCGCGGCAGGCCAAGACGACTGTGGGCTCATAAAGTGGGAGAACTCGAACGTGATCAGCTTTTCCACTCCCGAGCGTTCGGCTGCCGTCATCTTCCACCACAGCTTGCGCCAGTCGATCGGCGGAAAGTTGAACGGCATGTCGCGGTCGAAGGACTCGACGTTCGACCACGCCTGCATGCCGTGCTTGCGGATCAGCTCCGTGTTCGCGGCGAGATAGTCGGGCAGCACGTCATAGTCGACCTGCCCGTCCTGGAAGGCCACAATGTCCACTACGCCCTCCAGCTCGCCCAGGATCTGGTCCCAGTCCGCATAGTGCTCCCGCAGCGTGACCGGGTCGTCCACGAGCTTACCGCCGTACAGGTAGGGCGAGATGAGCGTCGGCAAGTGCGGTGTGAGCTGCTTGCAGTAGGCGCCCAGCTCTTGCAGGCACGCCACACGGCGTCGCTCCATCTTGCCGATCTCGAAGGTCAGGTACCACCCACCGAACGCCCTGCGCCCACCGTAGCGCTGCCACGACTCCTGGATGAACGCCCGACCGAGATCCAGCTCCTCCGCCAACGTCCAAGCGCGAGGAGCACGCGTCGCCGAGTCATAGGTGCCGAGGTAGAACCGCATCTCGTTCTGTTCAGCCAGCTCCAAGAACATCGCCACCAGGTCCTGGTACACAGGATAGATCGCAGCCCGTTCTCGCAGCACGTCCGATGGGCAGGCTGCCGTCCGCCCCCAGCCTGCCCGGATCAGGATCACGGTGTCGATGCCGATCGATCGCATGATCTGGAACTCGGTATCCCACTCCTCCTCGCCCCAGTTGTTCGAGGGAATGTCGTGCGTGATCTCGTCGAGAAACGTGCCCGTGATCTGCATCTTGCCGCCCCTCCATGCTCTTGATCGAATGCTCGCCCTCAGGCTATGCTCGCTTCCCGCGCCGTCAGCCCGGCGAACTGCAGGTGGCACATGTACAACGCACGCGGCACGTGAAAGCACCCTTTCCACTTGCCGCCTTTGAGAGGCAGGGACACCTCGCCCTGCCGGTTGAGATAGCCGAACCACTCCCCGTGCGCGGGATCCGGGAACTGAGCCCACGCATAGTCGTGCACTTTCTGATACCACTCCCAGCATGCAGCACGACCGGTCAGGGCATAGCCCATGCTGAGCGCGACCAGTGTCTCGAGGTGCACCCACCACAGCTTCTGGTCCCACTCTAGCTGGAGCGGCGGGTGGCGCTGTGCGTCCATAAAGTAATAGATCCCACCGTACTCGGGGTCCCAGGCGTGCGCCAGGGTGCTGAGCACCACATCCACGGCGCGCTCAACCAGCGCCTGATCGCCGCGCCTGTGTGCGACATCCATCATGAACCACATCGCCTCGATCCCGTGCCCGGGATTGAGCAGGCGACCCTCGAAGCAGTCGACGTGGGACCCGTCAGGGGCGACGTTCTCGTACATCAGCATGCGCTGTGGGTCCAGGAAGGCGCCCATGACCTCGTCCACGGTCTGATCCAGGACCTGCGCCAGCTTGTTCTCTCCGAGCAACCACTCCATCTCCAGCGAGAGGTTCGCCAGGATCATCGGGATCGCCAGCGTACGCAGCGGGCGCGTGCCTGGGTAGACCTTGTTCCACTGGCCCTTTGGATTGTCGCGACGCCGGAGCACGTTCTCGTAAGAACGGCGCGCGATGTCCGCCGCCCTACTGTCCCCGGAAGCTGCGGCGTACTGGCTGAACGCCATCGCGGCAAAGCAATCGGAAAAGATGTTGTAGGGCTGCACCAAGGGCCTGCCCCAACGGTCCAACGCAAAGTACCAGTTCCCGTCACGGTCCATGCCGTGCGCCGCCAGGAACTCAGCGCCGTGCCGGGCGATCTCGAGCCATTCTGCCCGAGGGGCCCACCGGTTGTACATGGCGGCGAACATCCACACCTGCCGCGCCTGAAGCCACGTGAACTTGTCTGTATCGTAGACGTTGCCCTCGCGATCGAGGCAGGTGTAGTATCCCCCACATTCACGGTCGATCGAGTGCGCTTCCCAGAATGGGATCACGTCCTCCAGCAACGCGCCCTGGTAGAGAGCGGACAGACCGGCAAACGACTTGTCCATCGCGTCGCATCCCTTCCCGTTCCTACTCCAGGCAGACCTCGATCACCGGCACCACAGCGTCTGGCTTGCGCACCGGCAGCTCGAGGACCAACGCACTCTCCGCTTCCGAGCCGGGACCCTGCTCGTGCAGTGCGCGCATGAAAAAGGACACCTCGGACGCATCGTTGAGCAGCTGTGCGTACTTGGCCTTCCCCGCCAAGCCTTCCACGACCAGATGTCGGAAGGGCCACGCAAAGACGTGTACGTACAGCCGGTTTGTACCTGGGTTGTAGGTCAACCGGCAGTCTTGCGGGGTCACGGTGCCATCTGGCGCCTGCGTGCAGCCATAGATCGCGCGCCCGTGCTGCGCCATCCACTTGCCCATGCCCGCCAGTCGCTCTAGCGCGCGCCCGTCGAATTCGCCGCGCGCCGTCGGCCCCACGTTGAGGAGCAGGTTCCCGCCCTTGCTGACAGTGTCGATCAGCATCCGGATCAGCTGTCCGACGCTCTTCCAGCTCGCCTCGTCCCGGTGATAGCCCCACGACCCGGAGAACGTCTGGCACGTCTCCCAGAGCACGCGCTGCCCGTTCATGCGCACCCAGTCCCGGACCACGACCTGCTCCGGTGTCCTGAAATCCCATCCCCAGTCATAGTCCATCAGGTCAGCCCGATCGTTGATCAGCATCTTGGGCTGCAGCTCGCGCACCATCCGTACCAGATCGACCGATTGCCAGTCATCGCGTCCCTTCCCATCCTCGCCGGGATACGAAAAGTCAAGGAACAGCTCGTCGATCTGCCCAAACCAGGTCATCAACTCTTTCAGTTGCGCGCGCATGTAGGCGGCGTACACGCGCACGTCCCGGTCCGCGTTGGCGGCGCGGAACAACGTGTCGTCGCGCATCGGATGTAGCCGGTCGACCGGGAACTGTGGATGGTGCCAGTCGATCAGCGAGTAGTAAAACCCGACCCGCAAGCCCTCCGCGCGGAAGGCCTCTACCATCGGTCCAATCAGATCCCGACCGTAGGGTGTGTTGGTCACCTTGTAGTCCGTCTGCGCACTGTCCCACAGACAGAACCCTTCGTGGTGCTTGGTCGTGACCACAAAGTAGGTCATCCCCGCCTCTCTCGCGGCGCGCGCCCAAGCGCGCGGGTCATACAGGTCGGGGTCAAAGCGATCAAAGTACTTCTGGTAGCTCTCCAGCGGGATCCGCTCTCGGTTGCGCACCCACTCGTGGCGCGCTGGGAGAGCGTAGAGCCCCCAGTGGATGAACATGCCCAACCGCCCGTGCACGAACCAGCTTGCGTCACCCGTTGCCTTCCGTACATCCTCCGACATCGGTCCCTTCCTCCTCATCCTGACAGCTTGCTACAGGCGGGGCGGCGCTGTGCGCTGCCTCCGTCCCGTTGCGAATACGAGCGACAGGCCCGCGAGCCCGGCTGCCGCAGCAAGAGAGAACAACACCCCGAACCCGAGGCGCTCGAGCACCAGCCCTCCAGCCAGACCTCCCACCGCTCCTCCCGACCCAAAGAACACGCTGTTCAGCACGCTTTGAGCTCAAGCATGCTACGTAGAACGCCCGGGCAAGCGCAGCCCAACGCGCCGTGCCGGGCGGCAGTCCCGAGTCTGGTGCGCACATGACCAACTAGAGGCTCTCGATCAGGTCGTGCAAGTAGGCAATGGCGTCCGGCGCCACCTGCTCGTACGGGTACCGGTAAACGTCCAGCGCCAGCCCACCGGTGAATCCCGCATCGCGCAGTGCTGCGATGTGCGCGCGCAGATCCATATCGCCCTCTTGCGGCAGCAGGTGATCGTGCACCCCGGCTCGCATGTTCTCGACGTGGCAGTGCACGATCTTGGGTCCGAGCTGCGCGATCGCCCGTAGCGGGTCGGAGTCGCACAGATACACGTGCCCCAGGTCAAGGTTCGCCGCCAGGCGAGGAGACGGGATCTCTTCGAACATGCGCATCAGGTCTGCCGTCGAGCCAACGATGAATCCCGGCTCGAACTCCTCCGCCAAGGTGACCCCGCACGCTTCCGCAACCTCAACCAGGGCCTCGGTGCGGGTGACCATGCGCGCCCACTCTGCCTCGTCCCCCGTACGTCGCTTGGTCCCAGAGAAGACAAACACCTCGAGACCAAGCGCGCGGGTCGTCCGGATCGCGCACTTGGTCTCGTCGAGCAGGCGATCATCATAGATGTAGTCCTGATGGAGGCTGAACGAACACGGGGCCAGGCTCAGCGCCGCGATCCGATCCCGTGTAGCGGCAACGAGGGCGGCGTCAAAGCGTTCCCACGACCAGTCCTGTCTCTCAACGCAGATCTCGGCTCCGTCGAACCCGAGCTCATGGATCACGTCGAGTGCGCCTAACGTACCGCGATCGGATAGCATCTGGGTTCGGCCCAGGACCTTCATGTCGCTCCTAGTTGCTCCGACCAGGTACGCTGAACTGCACGGCGCGCCCCGGGACCTCAGTCCGCCATCGCATTGTCTCTGATAAAGTCGACCAGGTCCTGCACGTACGTGTACGCCAGGCAGACAACGGTATCCGCGCCACCGTAATAGATCGCCATCCTGCCTGTCTCCGCGTCGACCAGCGCCGCGCACGGAAACACGACGTTGGGCACATCGCCCACGCACTCGTACAGCTGTTGCGGGGAGAGGATGTAGGGCTCGGTGCGGTACAGCACGCGCCACGGTTCGTCTAGATCCAGCAGAGCGGCGCCCGCGCTGTACACGTACCCGTTGCACGACGTCAGCACGCCGTGGTAGATCAGCAACCACCCTTCTGTCGTCTCGATCGGGTTCGGCCCAGCTCCGATCTTTGTGCTCTGCCATCCCCCAGCTGTCCCCATCACGTAGCGGTGCCGCCCCCAGTAGCACATGTCCGGGCTCTCGCTGTAAAAGATGTCGCCGAAGGGCGTGTGGCCCCGGTCGCTGGGCCGGCTCAGCATCGCATAGCGCCCGTTGACCTTGCGTGGAAAGAGCACCCCATTCCGGTTGTAGGGCAGGTAGGCATTCTCGAGCTGGTAAAAGGTCTCAAAGTCGTAGGTGTAGCCCACGCCGATCGTCGGACCGTGGTACCAGTTGCACCAGGTCACATAGTACCGGTCCTCCAACCAGATCACTCTCGGGTCGTACCCATACTCAAAGTACTCGATCTCCTTGACCCGTGGCTGGGCGGGGTCCGGCGAGAACGCCAGCATCTGGTGATCGATCTCCCAGCTGACACCATCCTTGCTTCGCCCCGCATGCAGCACCATGCGGCGCGCGGTGTTATCGCAGCGGAACACACCGGCGAACGCGCCATCGTATGGGACAACGGCGCTGTTAAAGATGCTGTTCGAGCTCGGGATCAGGTCACGTGGGATGATCGGGTTTCTCTGCGAGCGCCACACGACCCCTCGCGTCCCCGCAGGACGGTCTTCCCAGGGGATATTCGGGAGCGGTGCACCAACCACACGTAGCGTCGTCATCTCGCGTCCTTTCATGTGTCATAGAGGAGGGGGAGTCCGCGTAGTAGCCCGGCAATCGGAGACTGGACGCCCTTTCCGGGACCACGAGTGGTATCTCCGCCATTGGTCCCTCTTACTGCCTTGTGGCGCGTGCCGAACCAACGCGCGGCGGCTCGACAGCTTGCGGCAGCTGGGGCACCCCTCCAGGGGCTGGGCAGAGTGCGCACACGGCCCGTAGCATAACACACAAGGCATGCCTTGTCAACCACCCTTCTTCCGCCGCCAGTCGCCCGCCTGCGCGGGCGACTGGCGCGCAGCACTCCTAGGCATGACTTTCGCGAAGCACTCCGCGGGAATCGGGGAGCAGCCGCTGGCGTAGCTCCGACACGGTATAAGCGGCAGTATCGGTCACCTCTCGTTGCTCGTGGTGGCAACCGGCCCTATCGAGGTCTGCGTCCAGCCCCGATCGCACTCACCGGCGCGGGTAGAGCAATTGCGCCCGGTGCGCAGATACTGCGTCCCCAGGAAGCTTTGCGATCCACTCCTCGTACGCCGCATCGCCGTACGCGATCGCGGCTCGCCGCAGCAATGGGAACAGCCGGCTTCGCTCAAGGGGGTCGATCTGCGGGAAGGGCCACTCGCGTTCTGGGTCTGCGTACGGTGCAAGGAAATCGATAGCGGCGCGCAGGCTGCGACCATCCACGGTCCTGTAGGTCCATAGGTCCATGCCGAGCTGCTCGCCGATCTCCGCCAACCGGAACAGCCCGGTCAGGTTCATGATGCTGTAGCCGAGCGTCTTGGTGCGGACCAGCTCGCGTGGCTGGCGACCGTCGGGGGCAATCTGCGCAGCAATCCGACGGCGTTGGCTGGCATGCACGGTCTGCGCGGCAAGCTTGCGATCTCCCGTCAGCAGCGCAAAGCTGGCGACCTGCACGTCATACCACGTGCCGTGGTTGTTGCCCGCCGCGTCCTCATCGCGCCCGTGGTCGCTATGCCGCAGCCACTCCAGATACGCGCCGAACCACGCAACCATGTCGACCTGATCGCGCGCTCCCCACGCGGGCGCGCCATCGAGCAAACCCAGGGCGTCGACAACAGCCGACAATCGCCCCGTGTCGATGATGCCGGTCCCGCGCCCCTCGACTCGACCTGGGATGGCCTGCCCGAACTGGAGGTGAGGGTTCATCCGTGTGTCGGGCGCCACGAACCACGCGCGCAGCAGGCGCGCAGCGTGTGCAGCGTATGCAGCTACCCCGGTGATGTAGAAAGCGAGGGTCAGAGTGTCTACCGCCTCCGTCACCCGGCTCAGCGCGACCCGGTCAGAGCGATTGGAGCGGGTTTCCGGATTCACCTCCCCATCTCGCCGGATGTACGGCAGACCGTCTGGCTGTGCAGGATCGGGCCACCAGTAGGGCCCGTAGCTCAGATAGTCATGCTTGTCGCCGCTCGGCGGCGTCTCACTCTTGTCCATCACCGAGCACGGCGCAACGTCGAGCGCAGCCTCGGCTTCGGCGCGCAATGCCTCGACGGCACGGCGCAGTTCAGAATCGCCTTCCCTCGCCAGGTCTCTCCCTCGAGCCAGCAGCACAGGGCTCAGGCAGAACACGCGCGGCAGTCCGGTCATGTGCTTCCCCCGTTCGTCGTCTCGATAGGCTGCAACATCGCAGCTGGCTAGGCTTCCTCGGAGACCGCGTGCAACACATCGTACTCGCGACGCATCAGGAGCGCCGACAGCGGCTTCAGCGTCACCACGTACAAGCAGAGACTGTACAACGCCGCTACTGGTAGCGTAGCGACGAGCCCAGGCTGCCACAGTACATAGGGCGCCAGCACGAGCGCGAGCACCGGCAGCGTCGAGATGCCCCATGCCAGCATCCCCCATACGTTCCCGCGCCGGTGGCCCCTGCCGAACTTGAGCTGGGTGCGGTATGGCGCCAGGATCGCTGTCAACGTGCAGACCGGCAGGACACCCAGCTGGGTACACAGGCTTGTGAACAGCCCTAGAGGCACGATCTCCCACGAACGTGTGAGTACGCCGATCGCTACTGCCAGCGGCACGTGCTGCGCCATCACGTACAGCAGCACGGAAAGGTTCGCCGACAGGAGCACATACCTACGGTCCACGGGGGAGTGGGTAAGGACAGCAAGACCCTCGCGATCGAACGTCCCGAAATAGTTGGCTGCCATCACCATGTTGGTCCCCATCCCGCTCAGGCTCGCGGCAAGGACGTAGGCAACCAAGGGCAGTGCACGCCGGACAACTGCGGGAAGGCTCGAACCCGACATGTCTCGCAGCGGCAAGCCGACGGCGACCGCCATCATCAGCGCCGACAGCAGGAGCCGCCTCGGCATCGGGCTGCGCCATAGGTAGCGCCAGTCCTTGCCAATGAGCGCCCACAGCGGAGCGGGCCCAGGCAACCGAGCGCCCATCTCGCGCCGACGAACGCGTGCGGCGCCCACCTTCAGCGATGCCCCCGCCATCAGGCGCCGGGTGACCTGAGCGTGCACCCACAACAAGAGCGCCACAGAACCAACGGAGGCGACGAGCGAAACGCCGCCCCGCACCCACTCGCCACGCACAAAGAGCGCCATCCCGGAGGTGATGAGGCCCGGTGGCGTCCACACGAGCAGACGTGATGGAGTTAGGATCTCCAGCGCGCGCCCCACGCGCTCGATCAGCTCGGCTGCGCTCTGTGGCTCACCAAGGCGAGCGAGCTCCTGCAAAGCTGGCGAACGCAGCACAGCAGGCAGCCAGGCAGCGTTCTGATCGATGTACTGCACGGCATACTGCCCGAGCCAGCATACAGCAAACGGCAGTGAGAGAAGCGCCAGTGCCACGGCGCGCAGCCGTCGGTCGCCCGCGACAAGGTCGAACAGGTCTTCCATGATCCGACCTGTAAGGACCAGGAGCGCAAGCAGCGGGAGTGCACCCAGCACAAACAGGGGCAGCGCCAGCGGCTTGTGCCAAGCTAGGCCCACGATCTCGCCCACCAGCAGTGGCACCGTCCACAGCCCAGTCATGGTTAGCATCGAGACCAGTGTGCTCCCGACCACCAGAGACCGGAACTGAACCGGCAGCGCGAAAAGCCGCGACATCTCAAAGCGCTCGACGAGCTGTGAGTTCTGGGAAGCGGGCAGCAGGAGCCATACCGCGAACAGGAACGTGTTCACGATCACGAGCAGCTCATACGCAGCCGTGGGGCTGAGGACGGCTACCGCGAGCCCGAGGCCAACCCCCAGCCCAACAAAGAACGGCAGGACGAAAAGCAGTACTACGACCCTCGACAGCAGACGCACCACCTGCAGTTGGTCCTCGGCGCGGCGCGTGCGAAACATCGCCACCGTCAGGCGCCACTGCAACCAGAAGAATGTTCCTAGCTCTCGCACCTCTCCCTCACTCTGCGTCCCCGCCCGTCAGCCAGCCCAACAGCCCCTCATCCCCCTCCTCTGCGCCCACCGTACGCAGGAAAACGTCCTCCAGCGGGGCGTCCGGGGGCAGCTCTGCGTGCCGGCGCAGCGCATCGATACTTCCGAGGCCTGCCAGCTGTCCCCGGTTGATGATGCCCACCTGGTCACAGAACCGCTCAGCCAGTTCCATCACGTGCGTCGAAAAGAACACTGTTGTACCGCGCTGCCGCACCATGTCGCGCAGGACCTCCTTGATCGCACGCGTCGAGATCGGGTCGATGCCCTCGAAAGGCTCGTCCAGAAAGAGCACCTCCGGCGCGTGCACGAGCGCGCACGCCAGTGCGGTCTTTTTGCGCATCCCGTGTGAGTAGTCGAGGATCATCCTGTCGGCGCTGTCCTCAAGCTCGAGCAGGTCCAGCAGCGGCGGAATGCGCCGTTGGATCTCGGCCCTGCTCAAGCCGTGCAGACGCGCAACGAGCTCGATCTGCTCCGCCGCGGTCAGCCGCTCGTACAGACTCATCCCCTCCGGCACCACGCCGATACAGCGCTTCACCTCTATCGGGTCCGCGCGCACGTCGAACCCGCACACCGCCGCGCTCCCCGCCGTCGCCGGCAGCACACCGCTCAGCATGTTGATCGTCGTCGACTTGCCGGCGCCATTCGGGCCCAGGAACCCAAAGATCACGCCCCGTGGGATGGTGAGGTCAAGCCGATCGACGGCTGTCAGCTCGCCAAACCGGCGTGTCAGCTTGTCCGTACGTATCGCTGGATCGGGGTCCGGCATATGCCCTCCTTTTGCGCGTCGCGCCGCCTTGAGCCAAGGACCTACAGGGCCTCGAGCGGGAGCGGGCAGAACGTCGTGCGCAGCTCCTGGACCTGCCCCGTGGCTGCCGACCGGTAGCCTGCCTCGATGATCTCGATTACGTGCCGTGCGTGCTCCGCGCTGGCGATCGACGGCTCCCCCCCGCGCGCCCAGTCGACGAGCTGCATCAGATCCTCGAACACGTGGGACTCGGGCATGCCCGCGTGCGCACCCTCGACGTGCGGCTGGTGGTCCCCCGGCAGCTTGAGTTCCTCCTCACCGAGGCGCGTGCCCACGACCGATCCTTCGGTGCCAAAGAAGCTGGGCTGGAAGCCCTGCGTCACGCGTCCGGCGACCGTCCCGTAGACAAAGGCGAACGCGGCATCCCCATAGTCCAGCAGCATCAACGTGCTGTCATCCATATCGCACGCGATCTGTGTCCCTCGGAAGACGCGCGTCGGCAGGACCAAGCCAGAGAGCGCCGTCACGCGCTTCGCAGGCCCCAGGATGCCGGTCAGGCAGTGCAGCGCGTATACGGTGACGTCATACTGGGGTCCCCCGCCCGGACGACGAAAGTACCAGCTCGGGTCCACGTTGCTGAGGATGTCGTCCCCCGTTCGGAACTCTTCCTGGAGGTGGTAATCGCTGATCGCTGCCCCAGCGGCAGCCCACACAAGCTTGCCGAGGGCGCCCTCTAGCATTCTCCTGCGGATCCGCCGGTTGTGCGGATGGAGCATCATCCCTGGTGATGCAACCAAGCACACGCCCGCCTGCGCGGCGAGGGCAATCAGGGCATCGGCTTCCGCCACCGTCGTCGTCATGGTCTTGTTGACGTGGACGTGCTTGCCCGCCCGCACGCCAGCGATCGCTTGCTCGTAGTGCAGGCCGATCGGCGAACAGAGTGTGACTGCATCGACGTTCGGGTCAGCCAACAAGTCCTCGTAGCGCTCGTACGCCGCGGCGACGCCGTAGCGCTCTGCCACAGCTTGAGCGCGCCCTGGGACCGGGTCGCATACTGCCGCCAGACGCACACGGTCCTGGACGTCGGGCAGGCTGAGGTGCCGGAGCGCGCCCCGGATGCCGATCGCGCCCGCGCCAACTATGCCCATACCGATCCGGTCTGCCATCGCCTATCCCTTCCTTTCCGCCAAGTACTGGCGCCACGAGGTGCGATGCGTCCAGCCCACGCTCTCACGCAGCCGTCGGTTGGACAACAACGAGGCATGCCCATCCAGGTCGCGCACGAGCGGGAGCAGGTCAGGTCGAAACGTCTCAATCAGTTGTACCGAGGGCTCGAGCGCCGTCGTGTCATCCGCATTGCAAAAGTAGACGCCGTGTGGCTCGATCTGGTGTGCCTGCTCCATCAGCAGGCGATGCGCCGATGCTACGTCCTCACTCCCTACCCAGGCCCACAGCCAGTCGCTCCACGCCGTGATCGGCGCTGCGCGCGCGGCGATCGCGCGCCGTCGCTCCTCGTTGCAGATCCCGGCTGCACGGACGGCATAGGTGCGGATCCCATAGGCGCTCGTGTAGGAGGCAAGCAGCATCTCTCCCGCGAGCTTGCTATAAGAGTACGCGTCCTCCACAGCGGATGGATGCGCCTCATCTACGGGCAGGTACCTGAACGGGAACGGATGGTCGCTGATCCGGTAACCGTGTCCCAGGGCACAGTTGCTGCCGGTCATCACAAACACGCCTACGCCAGCCCGTATGGCAGCCTGCAGGAGATAGTACAAACCCATGATGTTCGATCGCATGGTCGTATCGAACGGGATCCCGCGCTCATCCGCCATCGCGCGTTGCTCGGGATGGTCGGTGGGCCACGCCTGTGCCGCCAAGTGCTGTACTGCATCGTACCCCTCTGCCATCGCCCGTGTGCAGTCATCGAAGGAGCGGATGTCCCCCTCGATCCATTGCAGATGCTGCAGCGCGGGAGCGGGCTTGCGCCGCGTAAAGAGCGCCACCTCGTGCCCTGCCTGTTCCAGCTCTGAAACGACATACGGACCCAGTCTGCCACTGCTCCCTGTTACCAAGACTTTCATCTCGCCTCCTGAAGGATGCCCCCCATAGTGCGTGCGTCGACCAGCGCTCCGACGGACCACATCCGTCGCCTGCAGTCGCCGGTCCCTCTAGTGATGCGCCGGGTGATCTGTCGCCGGCGTATGGTCGTGATACGTCCCCTGGTGATGCATGCGGTTGTGTAGCGACCGGTGCGCCGCGGTGAGGACCAGCCGCATGCGCTTGTAAGCAACGTCCTCTGCGCGGGTCCCCACCGTGTCCAGGTACGCCAGGGCCCCCTCGATCTGTTCGAGGATCGTCACTGCATCTGCCGCCGCCAGGAACGGCGATCCCTCCACGCCGATCATGACGGGAGAGGAGTGCGCGGCGACGATCTCGGGCTGATCCGGATAGTGCCCGCGGATCAGCAGCGCTAGCCACGTGCTCTCCTCGACCTGCACAGACCACTGCCCGCTGGCGCGGTGCGGTGACACGTGCACACTCTCCCGCACCTCGCCGTTCGCGACTAGATCCACGCGCGACATGGGCACCGTGACGCTCGCCGCCTCCCACGTGATGTCTACGCGCCCCCCACTTCGGCGCATCTCGATCCGGCTTCCCATCGCATGCCCGTCGACGCCCATGTCCAGCAGCGGGCCATAGGTCACAAAGGTCTCACCACGCCGCACCGCGTCCATCCAGTTCGAGTAGGTAAAGGGCTGCCCGTCGGGGATCCGGGCATAGGTCCGGACTGTGCCCACAGCCGTGCTCGCCGACATCTTGTCCGTTCCGCCGACTGCGGCGACCATGTAGCCGCAGTTCAGGTATCGATACCAGTCGGACAGCGAATAGGGGCTGATGCCGCTGTACAGATCGCCCCACGACGTCATCTCGAGTGCGTCGATCGCGCCGCTGACGATGCTTGCAGCGTGCTCTGCACGCGGGTTGGGAAAGTGCGGGAGGACGGCGAGTCCGCCCTGGGCGCGTGCCTGGCGCGCCCATTCCGTCAACAGGACCTCGATCGGATCGCCCAGTGCAGACTCGTCGGGCCCGCCGGTCGTCATCGGTGCGATGATCGGCCCTTCATATCCCAGCAGCGAGATATGGCCGAGCACGTGCTGCCGGTTCTCGGTTCCGACGCGGACCAGGTACTCGCCATCTCCGCCCGCTTCCCGGGAACCCCACGTCGTCCGCCCATCAAAGTCGCCGACGTTGGTCATCAACTCTCCCCACTGGCTCGCCAGTAGGTTCACCACGTTGACCCCTTCGCCTGCTCCTTCGAGCAGCGCCGATACCGGCGACAAAAAGTGGACGTGCGTGTCGGCAGTGACCCACCCTCGCTCGCGCCAAGGGAGGACCCGCTCGACCTCGATCACGATCTCGTCCGTGTCGGCGGACACCTCGCAGCGCCTGCGCACCGGGCGGATCTCAAAGCCCTTGGAGACCTCCACATAGACCGTGCCGAGCGGCAGATCGACCCGCGTCTCTCCCGCGATGTACGTACACGCATGCGTTCCCCGATGTGTCAAGTCGACCGAGTAGTCTTCGAACCAGGCTGGATTGACGATCCGGTGCCGGTCCACCGGCGCCAGGTACTCGCCCCACGCCCCGTGTACGTGCAACTTGACCGCGAGCGGCTTCCCGTCAGCTGCATTGACGACGCGGATCGTCACGCGGCGCGTAGCCGGCGCAACCGGTTGCAGCGGTGCTGTCGCTTCCGCGCCCTCGACCTGCGCGACCGGGATCGCCCTGCCATCCAGCACGTGAAAGGACGCATCTGCGTGCGACGTGTACTCGACCAAGACCTGATCCGCCGCTACAGATGGCAGCGCGTTGTTGTACGACCCTTCCCAATCGTCGTGCGGGTAGAGCAGTCGCGGCGATGCCGAGATCACCTGCCCCATGTCGAGTTGGATCTGCGCCAGCAGCCCGCGATCGTCCAGCGAAGGCGCAAACGCGACCCCTTCGGGCAGAGTCAGGCAGGCCTTTCGCCGTGTGCGCCAGCGCAGCGGGTGCGCGGAGGCGTCCCCCACAGAGACCGCCGACACCACGATCCGGCCCGTCACGGGCTCGAACCGCACGCCGACGACAGGCTCTTCCGGTCGCGGGTTCTCCCATGCATAGAGCCAGCTCACCCACGGACCATCATCCGCTGCGTCAACGCGGGTCTGCGAGTTGCCCCAATAGCGCGTCATCTGCTCGTGGCCCGCGCGCATCGGCTCCGGCTTGCGGTGCGACACAGCCTCGAAGCAGTTCTCGCCCCACCTGCGCTGGAACGCGCCGACCTGATGCCGCCGCCGGATCGCGACCCGCTCCTCGCTCCGATCCGCATACAGGACCACATAGTCTGCGGCGTGCTCCCCCAGCATGCCCTCACCCCGCATCGGCGAAGTAAAGCCATCCGCCCTCGGCTCAACGCGCCTGAGATCGGACGTATGCATGAACACCAGCCACTCTGCGCGTATCGACGCCCACCGGATGGTGACGGGCTCCTCCGCGATCAGGACCGGACTCCCGGCGTGAAACGGGAGGCCCCATGCCACGCCATCCCCTGTCGGCGCAGCGTCGAGCGCTGCCGCCATCTCCTCCGAAAGGCCTCGGCTGCGCAGATCGGCGATCGACGTCGCCCCGTCATAGTGCAGTGCGGCAAAGCGTGCCGAGCTTGGTCCATCCCCAAAGTCCGCCACAGCAAACCCCCTTTGTCGTGCTGGATCCTATGACTATACGAATCCCACCCATCCGCCCACGTACGCCGTCGGCGCAGCCTAGGGGATCAGGACCACCTTGATCAGCCCGGGCTCGCGCCGGTACAGTCGCTGGAACCACTCCACCCCTTCCGACAAGGGTGCCGTGGCGCTGATCAGCGCGCGCACGTCGACCGCGCCCCGCGCGATCATGTCTAGGCACGCCGGATACTCACCTCGCGACGCGCACGAGCCGTACAGCGTCAGCTCACGGGTCACCACGGACTGCAGTGGAAATGAAGCCTCGGCAGCGAGGTTGCCTACCATGGTCAGTGCGCCCCCCTTGCGCAGCGACGCGATCGCCTGGCTAAGCGTTTCGGAGAGCCCCACGACCTCGAAGGCTAGGTCCGCTCCCACGCCAGCCGTGCGTGCGCGCACCGCAGCGGGGACATCCTCCCCCCGCGACAGAATGGCGACATCGGCGCCGAAACGCTCCGCCAGCGCCAGGCGATCGCGATCGATGTCGACGGCGATCACCTGCCCACAGCCAGCCAACCGCAGTGTCTGGATCACAAGCAGACCGATCATGCCGGCGCCGACGACCACGGCGCTGTCATCGAGCGCCAGCGGCGCACGACCGACGGCGTGGAATGCGACCGACAGTGCCTCGACCATCGCCGCTTCCTCAAAGGCGAGGCCTTCCGGCAGACGATACAGGATGTGCTGCGGTACGGCGACGTACTCGGCAAAGGCGCCATGGCGCCGGTACTCGCCGCACGACACGCCGAGAACCTGCCTCCGATCGCACAGGTTGATCTCCCCACGGCGGCAGAACCTGCACGTCCCGCAGTACACCGTCGAGTCGAAGGTCACGCGGTCCCCCACCGTCCAGCCCTCCACCTCAGACCCTACGGCGACGATGATCCCCGCAGCTTCGTGTCCCATGATGATCGGCGGAATGCGCCGCCCCGTGCTGCCATCCAGCCCATGCACGTCGCTGCCACAGATCCCGCACGCCTTGACCTGGACCAGCACCTCATCCGCGCCGATCTCTGGGACCGGCACATCCCGGTACACCAGCTCGTTGTACGCCTCGAGCACGAGTGCCTTCATCGTCATCCTATCCTCCAGCTACAGGCGACGCTGCGCGTGATGACAGCCGATCGGGTTCCCGCGGGCAGCTGCCCTGCCAGACCAGATCACCACAGCGCCGCCAGCTTGTCCGTGGCCTTCAGTCCGTGCCCTGTGAGGGTCGAGACCACGGTTTCGCAATCCCCGTGTTGGCGCAAAAAAGCCCGAGTCCCAGCCACCGCCACTGCCGCGGTGGGCTCGACGTAGAACCCCCGCCTGCACAGATCCGCCAGCGCCGCCCGGATCTCTTCCTCGCTCACCTCGAGGAACGCTCCCCCGCTCTCACGCACGGCGCGCAGGATCTGGGCGCCCCGTACCGGGTCAGCGATGGCGATCCCCTCCGCGAGCGTCGCACTGCTGGCGATCGGCGCAGGGGCATCGATGCCCTGGCGCCAGGCATTTGAGAGAGGAGCACATGCCTCCGCCTGGACCCCGATCAAGGCGGGCAGCCGCTCGATCACGCCTGCAGCGCGCAGTTCGCGGAAACCGATCGCCGCACCGAGGAGCAGCGTTCCGTTGCCAACCGGCAAGACCACTGCGTCCGGCGCACGCCACCCAAGCTGCTCGCACACCTCGAAGGCGAACGTCTTGGTCCCGTGGAAGAAAAAGGGGTTCCACGAGTGACTGGCATAGTACACGTCTTCTGCGGCAGCGAGGGCAGCCCGCGCTGTGTCCTCCCGGCTCCCGGGGATGCGATGCAGCGCAGCGCCGCAGCGTTCGATCTGGACCAGTTTGGCCGCTGACGTGTGCTCTGGTACATAGATCGAACACGCAATGCCCGCGCGCGCGCTGTAGGCGGCGATCGCCGCGCCTGCGTTCCCCGACGAGTCCTCGACGACCTGGCGTACGCCCAGCTCCACCGCCTTGCTCATCAACACGGCGGCGCCCCGATCCTTGTACGACCCGGTCGGGAAGAGGTGATCCTGTTTGAGCCACACTGGAGCGCCGTCCACGCGCACGTGGAGCATCGGCGTCACTCCCTCGCCAAGCGACACGATGTGTGCATCGTCTTCGATCGGCAGGGCCTCCCGGTAGCGCCAGATCGTCGCCGCCCGCCCTGCGATACGCTCGGGGTCAAACGTCGACCGCCAGACCAGGTCAAGGAGCCCCCCGCAGCGGCATCGCCAACGCGCCTCGCTTGCCGGATAGCGTTTGCCGCACTGGGTGCACGCCAACTCGCTCACGTCTTCCCCTCGAGGGCAGCGATGGCGTCGATCTCTACCACGTACCCGTGATGGAGTCCACGCGCAGGCACCACAGCCCGAGCGGGTCGGTGTGCGCCAAAGACGCGCGCATAAGCCGCATTCACGCGATCCCAGAGGGCAATGTCCGCGACATACACGGTGGTCTTGAGAACATGGTCGAGCCGACTCCCAGCAGCGTCAAGGATCGCGGCGATGTTCGCCAGGGCGCACTCTGTCTGCTCCTCAACCGTCGCGTGCGCTAGATCGCGCCCATCAGGTGAGATCGGCAGCTGCCCGGACACGTACACCAATCCCCCGTGCACAAGCGCCTGTGCATAGTGGCCCGCCGGTGTCGGCGCCGCCGCGGTCTGGATCTCGTCCACCTGTCGCCTCCCTTCTGGACCGTCAGTAGCGCCGGGGCACGCTCGGGTAGGGCGTGAACGGCGTGCGCGGTTCGCCTGGCTCCCACTCCCCCCACTCCTCGAGTCGAGAGAGTGAGCGCATCAGATCAAAGGTGACCCAACGAGAGGCCTGGGGCCTGGGCGCATAGGTCCACAGCCCGCTGGGACCACGCAGCGAACGCACAAATGACGCTAGCTCCGCCACGCGTGAGTCGTCCAGCGTCGCCCCGACCCGCCAGCAGAGATCGAGCACCAGCGCCAGGTCAAACCGCGCATAGAACGTGATGAAACCGCGCACCGGTTCCAGCCCGACCAGCCGGGCGACCTCGAACCCCACAGGACGCGCCTCCCGCGTCTCTCGTCCGAGCAACAGATCGAGTGCCCGGCGCGCAGCCTGCCCGTGCCGTCGGTCCGGGTGCTGCGCGAGACAGAGCAGCGCCCCGGTCGTGTTCGAGCGGCACCCCCAGCGCGAGTGCGCCAGCCGACGGTAGCCAGCCACATAGCCGTACACACCCGACGCTAGGCCTGTAGGCCACGCGCCGTCATCTAGACGGTGCGCGAGCAGCCACTCATAGGCGCGCTCGGCGCGGGGATCCGTAGCATATCCCGCCGCAGCGAGGGCGCGCAGCG
>JAFGIE010000215.1 GCA_016929775.1 Anaerolineae bacterium | reverse complement strand
TGGATTCTCTGGCATCGGTCTCCTCCTTGTGAGCTTGTTTGGAGG
This sequence comes from Anaerolineae bacterium, assembly GCA_016929775.1. Next base: position 58,917 of record JAFGIE010000215.1, on the reverse strand, counting down.
GTATTCTACCAGAGGTCGACTTTTAATGCGCTTGCCCTCCCGACAGTCTCATTTGCGCCCCACTGCGGTCCGGAGTATACTCGGTTTGCCCCATTTCATCTGACAAGCATGGCATACGAGGAGGACACCCCATGACCAAGATCGCGTTTATCGGCGCCGGGAGCTTTGGGTTCACGCGAGGCCTGGTGCGCGATATCCTCACCTTCCCCCTCCTTCAGGACGCGACCTTGAGCCTGATGGACATCGATCCCGAACGCCTCGAGTTCTCACGCCGTGCGGTCCAGCGCATCATCGACCTGGGCAACTATCCAGCCGTGGTCGAGGCGACGACCGACCGAGCCGAAGCGCTGCGTGACGCCAACGCCGTCATGTGCACCATCCTCGCCGGCGGCGTCGAGGTGTGGCAGCACGACATCCTGATCCCGAAAAAGTACGGCGTCGACACCAACGTCGGCGACACGCGGGGACCTTCGGGCGTCTTTCGCGCCCTGCGCACCATCCCCGTCATGGTAGGCATCGTCAAGGACATGGAGCGCTACTGCCCGAACGCGATCCTGCTCAACTATACGAATCCGATGGCGATGCTCTGCCGGGCCATGCAGCGCGAGTCCACGATCCAACTGACAGGCCTCTGCCACAGCGTGCAGGGCACCGCCCGCATGCTGGCGCGCTGGATCGGTGCGCCGGCGGACGAGATCACCTACACGTGCGCAGGCATCAACCACCAGGCGTGGTACCTCGACTACAAGTGGAACGGCGCCGACGCCTACCCGTTGATCCACAAGGCGGTTACCGAGAATCCCGAGATCTATAACGAGGAACAGGTGCGGAACGAGATGTTCCTCCACTTCGACTACTATGTCACCGAGTCGAGCGGGCACAACTCAGAGTACAACTGGTGGTTCCGCAAGCGCCCCGACCTGATCGAAAAGTACTGCACCCACGGCACGGGCTGGAACCCCGGCGAGTACGCCTACATCCTCAGGGAATACCGCCGGCGCGAGGACACGTGGAAGGGCGAGATCGAAAAGTGGCTCAGCGCGGAAACGCCGATCAGCCTCGAGCGCGGGCACGAGTACGCCGCTTCGATCATCAACGCCTGGATGGGCGGCGAGATCTTTTCCTTCAACGGCAACGTCGCCAATGCCCAGCTGATCACCAACTTGCCCGAAGGGGCTTGTGTCGAAGTGCCCGTGTTCGTCGATCGCGGCGGCTTGCACCCCGTCCACGTCGGGGCACTCCCGCCGCAGTGCGTGGCGCTCAACCACGTCAGTGTGATGGTCGAAGAGATGGCGGTCGAGGCTGCCCTGACCGGCGACCCGCGCCTGGTGTTCCAGGCGATCGCCTACGACCCCTTGAGCGCCGCCGTACTCTCGCTCGCCGAAATCAAGGCGATGGTCAACGAGATGCTAGACCGCAACCGCGACCACCTGCCCCAGTTCACGCACTTTGAGGCCTAGCACGCCGACGGACCTTGACCGACGGACCCGTTTCCTTTGAGGAAACGGGTCCGTACATTTGTCTCGTCCCTACGCTCCAGCGTGGGGACGCCGCGCGCCCCCTCAGGGCGCAATCAGCTCGCGCAGGATCTCGTGCAGCGCGCCGCTGCTCGCCAGGAGAGGTCTCGTCGTGAGCTGCCACGGCGCGCCTGCTAGGTCGGTCGCCATACCCCCTGCCTCACGCACGATCAGCGCCCCGGCGGCGGCATCCCACGGCTCCAGGCTGAGGTGCCAGTACGCGTCCCACCACCCCGCGGCAACGTAGCACATGCCAAGCGCCGCCGAGCCACAGACCCGGATCGAACCGCAGCGCGGCGCTAGGCGTCCCACGATCTGCACCACCTTGGCGCGGCTCACCGGGTCCCGCGTCCAGTCCATGCCGATCAGCGTGTCCAGCACGTCGCTCACCCGGCTGACACGGATCGGCTGCCCGTCGAGCATCGCCCCTCCGCCCCGGCACGCAGAAAAGACCTGATCGCGCATCGGGTCGTGCACCACGCCCACGAGGGGCTCTCCATCCAGCACAAGCGCGACCGAGACCGAGTAGCACGGATAGCCCCGCGCAAAGTTGCCCGTGCCGTCCAGCGGATCGATGACCCACTGGTATGCGGACGACCGCGCCCGCGCCGGCATCTCCTCGCTCAGTACGTCGTGGTTGGGGTAGCGCGCCCGCGCCGGCATCTCCTCGCTCAGTACGTCGTGGTTGGGGTAGCGCGCCCGGATTGCATCCACGATCGTGCGCTCGGCGGCGAGGTCGACGTCGGTAACCAGGTCGCGCAGGCCCTTGCTGTACACGCCGACCGGCCCGTTGGCGCTGTCGCGGATCACACATCCCGCCGCGCGCGCTACCTCCGTCGCAAAGGCGCAGTACGCCTCCAGCGTGCTCATCGCCCCAACCGGTCTGTGGGCACCCAGCCCTCCCCCGCCGTCGACTCGCAATAGTACCACCACGTGTCTGCGTCCTGCTGCCAGCTGATCAGCTTGACCTGGACCTCGGTCCCCGCTGGCGCGCTGAGCAGCATCTCCCCCGCCGGATCGGGGCGCGCGCGCATGGGCGTCTCTCTGACGATCGTGAGCCGATCGTAGGCATTCCAGGGGGCAGGTGGTCCAGCGTCCTCTGCCGCAGGACGATCCCGGGTCAGGTACGCATCCGTGACCCACCCGTTAAAGTCACGCACGCCGATCCAGTACCACCACCGCTGCTCTTCCGGGACCCAGAACGCATCGGCGACGCGGACCCTCAGGTCGGGGGGCAGGGCCGCCACCGGCTCCCCGCGCGCCGCATCGGGGCGGAGCGCGATCTCGTCGCCCGCAGAGAGGGTCGTCCACGCCGTCCCCCGGTGGAGCAGCGGCTGCTCGGCTGGAGGCGTCGGCACCGGACCGTACAGCCCGCGCCGCGCCGCCTGCGCTTCGGCCTCGGCTGCCTTGATCGCGCCCTGGTAGAGCACGTCGGGTTCGTAAAAGAGCACGCGCGCCAGCCCCACGCGCACCAACTCTGCGTTGACCAGCACGTCGTCCACCCACACGTAGCGCAGCAGCCGGCCATACATGTCGGTCTCGCTGATGTCCCGCTGCAGGACCACTGTCTGTCCCTCGGAGACAAAGCCCTTGTTCGCCTCCGTCGCCTCGTACCCCCAATAGTCGGCGCCGTCATCCGGATGATGCGTCTCTGGCGTGTCGATGCCGATGTAGCGCACCGAGTGACGCGCGCCATCCAGGTCGACGACGATCGTATCGCCGTCCACTACGCGCAGGACCAGCGCTTCCTGCCGCTCACCCGGGATCGGCGTCGCCGTGGGCGGGGGCGTAGCGGACGGTAGGGCGACAGCCGTCGGGTCAAGCGCGGGCTGCGGCGCCCTGCACAGCGCCAGCGCTAGGACGACAGCGATCAGGGCTGCCGTCGCCGATAGACGAGTAACCATACACACCTCACAAAAGAGCGGGTCGCGGGGTAGTCCCCGCAACCCGCTTCACGTATGACTGGGACGCAGAAAAACGACTACTGCGCCGCGCCCTTGCGCTTGAAGGCCTCGGTCGCCAGGCTCGCCGCCTCGTCCAGCGTCGCCTGTACGTCCTCGCCGTTGATGATCTTGATGTACGCATCCTCTAGGATGTCACGTACCGCCTGCTGCCCAGCCAACTGCGGCTCGATCACGCCCGTCTCGAGGTAACTGACCGCCTCGGCGTAGCGCGGGTTCGCCGCCAGGTAGGCCTGGACGTCCGCGTCGTTGAGCAGCGAACGCTGCAGCGGCATGTAGCTCGAGCCGCGGAGCTCAGAGGTGCCGATCGTGAAGGTCTTGACCGCCTCCGGGCTGGTCCAGTGCTTGATGAACAGCCACTTGGCGAGGTCGCGCTCCGGATCGTCTTCCTTGACCGCCATGATGTTCGCGCCGTAGACAGTGCTCGCGGGCTCAGAGCCTGCGGCGTGCGGCAGCGAGATCACTTTCCAGTCGATGCCGTAGGTGCCATCCTCGTTCTTGGGGAAGTAACCGATGCTGCTGCTCGAGGCTGTCGTGAACGCCGCTTGGCCCGCGACCATCTCGTCGTCGCCCGAGTAGCGCTCCGCCTCTACGCGCGCCATCCCCTCGCTGACCATCTTCTGCAGGAACTGGAACCACTCGACGAACTTGGGGTCATTGACTTGGGACTCGAGCGTCTCCGGATCCGCCTGCGGGTAGACGCCCACCGTCGCCATGAGCCCGTCCACGTCCGACGCGTCGATGTGGATCGACCAGCACGTCTCGGCGCCCGTGGCCTTGACCTTGGTGCACGCGTCATAGAACTCGTCCCACGTCTCCGGCATCTTGGTCACGCCCGCCTCGTTGAGCAGCGTCGCGTTGGCAAACATGACCAGCATGCTCTTGTGGAAGGGCCACGACAGGTAGGCGTCGTCGTACACCGGGTAGGTGTTGTCCTCGATGTACACGGGAAAGATGTCGTTGAACTCTTGGTCCGTCAGGCCATAGGTCTCGTCCTCGACGTACGGCCGAAGGTCGAGCGGCGCGCCGGCTTCCATGTACTCGGCGACCATGCTCGGATACGCCACGACCAGGTCGGGCACCTCGCCCACCGCGAGGCCAGCGACCGTCTCTTTAAAGATCTGGTCATAGCTGCCCTCGATGCTCGTGGGGTTGACCTTGATCCCGTACTCGTTCGTCGCGTTGAAATCGGCGACGATCAGGTTCAGCAGCTCTTCCTGAGAGCCGGTCTTGGTGTGCCAGAACTCGAGCTCGACCGTCTCGTCTCCCAGCTTGATCGCCCCGATGTCGTCCTTCTTGGGGCAGCCGGCGAGCGGGATGACCATCGCCAGGGCCATGGCCACGACCAGCCACTTATACCAGTGCTTCATTGCATCCTCCTCCATCTTGAGTTACCAATTCGTTTGATGCGCACGTGCTCGGTGAGTAACAAACACACAACGCGACCGTCGTTTCTCCCGATCACCTCCTCTCCCCCGCGATTTGTGCGCCTATCCCTTCAGCCCAGACGTAGCAACGCTCTCGATGAACGTGCGCTGGGTAAGAAAGTACAGCAGGGCGACGGGCAGAACACTGAACGTTGCAGCCGCCATCACCAGCTGCGTATCCGTGCCACCCTCCCCGCTAAAGCCCGACATGCCGGGCTGGATCAACTGGTGCACGTCCCGGACCATGATCAAAGGCCACTGGAACGAGTTCCACGTGCCCAAGAAAGTAAACAGGGTCACCACTGCCAACGGGGACTGGGACATCGGGATCACGACGTGCCGCAGGTAGCCGAGGTGCCCGGCGCCATCCAGACGCGCCGCGTCGTAGTAATCCGACGGGATGGTCATGAAGAACTGGCGCAGCAAAAAGATGTTGAACACACTCGCCATAAAGGGCACCGTGAGCGCCATGAACGTGTCGTGCCAGCGCAGCACCCCGGCGACGGTGATATAGTTGGGGATCAGCACCGCCTGCGGCGGGATCATCATCGTCGACAAAAAGATGACAAACAGCACGTTCTTGCCATAGAACTCGAGCTGGCTAAAGGCGTACGCCGCCAGCACCGACGTGACCAACACTGCCGGCACCGTGATCGCCGAGACGACGATCGTGTTCAGCACGTAGCCCCGGTGCGTCTTGTCCGCCTGGGCGCCCGAGATCAGGCCCAGGAAGCGCCAGAACGAGATCGGGACGGCGGGCGCCATCTCGCGGTCCGCCTCCCACGAAAGGAGCCACTCGTTGGTCGGCTGGTACGACCAGTCCCTGTCATATCCGAGCACCTCGAGCATGTTGGCCCGTCCCACGCCGCGCGCCGGATCTTCGGGCGTGATCGGCAGGTACCCGTCCCGGCGATCCACGCGGCACGGCGCGCCGCCGATGAACAAGGTCAAGGTGGGCAGCAGCACGACGGCAGCGATCACAGCCAGCCAAACCGGCTGCTCGCGCAGGCGGGCGAACCGCTTCGAGAGGAGCACCACCAACGCTCCGGCGACGAGCATGTTGCTCAACGCGAGAAAGACCGCCCAGAACTCGATGTAGACGTAACAGCGCCCTGGGCACAGGTCCGCGACCCCCTCGATCTCGACCGTCGGGCCAAACGTCTCGGCGCTCCACGCCACGCTATAGTTGAGCACCTTCCACCGCTCGGGAATCCAGACCGGAGGCCACGCAGTCGCCTCGTACACCGAGTTGAACGACTTGGTGATCATGAACAAGAAGGGAAAGACGCACAGCAACGAACCGACGATCAGGACCGTGTGAACCGCGACCCGACCGAGCGAAGGCCAGCGAAACCGGCGCTGCATCCCCTCGACCTGCACTGTGTCCTGCGCCATGTCCTCTCCCCTCTACCCGTAAAAGACCTGTCGGCTCGCCACGCGGTTCTGGATCAGGGTGATGACCAGGATCACCAGGAACAGGATCATCGCTAGCGCCGAGCCATAGCCATAGTACGAGTCGCGCCAGAACTGGTTAAAGACATAGATCACCAAGGTCTGCGTCGTGTCGAGCGGACCACCTGGCCCCGACCCCGCCGAGGCCCGGATCGAGAGCTGGTAGATCGTGTCAAAGGAGCGCAGCGATCCGATCGATGAGATCAGGGTCACATAGTACAACGACGGACTGAGGAGCGGGATCGTGATCTTGCGGAACGACTGCCAGGCGCTGGCGCCGTCGATCTGCGCCGCCTCGTACACCTCGGGCGAGATGTTCGCCAATCCCGCCAGCAGGATCACCACGCTGAAGCCAAAGTACTTCCACACCGAGTAGATCATGATCACGACCAGGGCCTGGCTCGGCCCCCACGTGATCGCCCCCCCCGTGAGGATGTCAAAGATACTGCGCGCCTCCAGCAACCAGCCCTGCCGGGGCAAGCCCAGCACGTTCTCGAACAGGTTGTTCACCAGTCCGATCTCACTCCGGCTAAAGAGCACAACCCACACCTGCGCCAGCGCGATCGTCGCCGTCACGTAGGGCAAAAAGAACGAGGTGCGGTAGAAATCCACGCCGCGCATCTTGCGAAAGAGGAGCACAGCGATCAGCAATGCGAGCACGATCTGGAACGGGATCGAGCCCAGCGTGAGCCAAAACGTCGTGCGCAGCGACATCCAGAACTCGGTGCGCCGGCTGCCTGGCGTGATCATCGCGTCGAGGTAGTGGCTAAAACCGATGAACTCGGGCGTCTTGCGACGTGCGATCTCGCCCAAGCCGAAGCGATGCAGGCTGACGTAAAACGCATAGATGATCGCCACGAGGGTAAAGATCACGATCACCCATGCCGCAGGCGAGATCAGGAGATAGGCGGCGAGCGTGTCGCGCCAGTAGCGTTTCTCGCGACCCCGTGTGCGCCAGACGAGGACCGCCGCACAGATCACGATCCCGCTCAGCAGGACATAGCTGCCCAGCATCAGCCCGCCGATCGCCCCATCATAGTTGACCAGCAGGCCATCCCGCCCGCCGAGGAAACCTTGCTTGCCGCCCAGGATGCCCGTCCAGGATCCCAAGCCGACCAAGAACGCCAACAGCGCGGGAACCCCCAAGAGCAACAGGACCCGGGACCGTGGAGGGCGTTCCCAGAAACCGGAGCGCTCCTCGCCCGTTCTCGACTCGGGGATAGCGTCCTGAGCAGACGACATCTCTCCTCCTCCTAGGGGACAAGTTGCCCGCCACCACCGTAAGGCATTATAGCGCAAACCGCGCCCGAGGTCAATATCGGGATTCATCTCACGCGCGAGGCGCGTTGGCGCGAGACACAATTGATAGCCCTTCGCCGCCCAGCTGACCCAACAGGTCGTGCACAGCCCCGCCAGTCGCTATCCCTCGCCCAACAGATCGTAGCTCAACACCAGTGCAGCCTCTGCGTGGTCCGACTGTGCCGCATAGTAGCTGGTCGTGAACCCTGTCACCTGGAACCCGGCATTCAGGTACACTGTCCAGCCCGGGTTCGAGACAGGCACCTGCACGATGACCGCGTTCACCCGCTCCGCCCGTCCGCGCGACACGCAGGTGTGCACCAACTGCGTGCCAATCCCCCACCGCCGGTACCGGGGGTGGACGAAAATGCGCTCCAGGTGCGCCACGCAGGCGCGCCGGTCTACGACGACCGTCGCAAACCCCACCACCTGCCCATTATCCAACGCGACGTACAGCGCCTGGTCGGGATCGTCGAGCACCAAGGCTTGGTCATCGCGCTGGTCGTACGGGAACTGCTCTGAGAGCATCACGGCGACTTCGGCCTCGGCCAATGTCGCCGCCCGGTAGACCACCGAGCGCGCTTGCCGCCACTTGTGCAGCACTTCGTGGTGGGTCCGGAACGCGATCTCGGGCAGCTCTTCCGGCCCAAACCAAGCGGCGGCGATGGCGTCATCCCCCGCCTCCAGCGTCCCCGACTGCAGGCGAACGCCGTAGACGAGCAGCACCCCGCGATCCTGTTCGCGCCCGTACGAGTACGCGTCCAGGAGGCCCTCGACCTCGACGTGGAGGTGCGTCTCTTCCAACGCCTCGCGCACCACGGCTTCCTCCGTGGTCTCGTCAGCCTCGACATAGCCCGCCGGTAGGCCCCACAGCTCGCGCCCCGGCTCCACCCCGCGCTGCACCAACGCCACCCGCCCACCCGACTCGATCAACGCGCCTACGGCGACGATCGGGTTCAGGTAAAAGATGAACCCGCAGCGCGGACACACGGGACGCGGGCGGTCCGCCAGTTCGCGTATCACCAAAGATGCGCCACATCGTGGACAGAACTTGGGATTGCTGATCACGGTCGCCTGGTTCTCCTCTACACCCCGCGCGCCAATGCGCGCCATACCTCGCTCATCGTCGCCGCCGGGACCACGCGCTGTCCGAGCCGCGCCTCCAGGTCGGGCAGGGCCATGTCATCCAGCGTGTACCGCGCCCCGTCCGCCCGCTCTCGCTCGGGCGTATACTCGGCAAACATCGCCTCGGGCACAAAGACCATCTCGCCGAGCGCGCGTCCCTCGAGCCCCGCCACGACGTCCTTTCCGCCCAACAGGCCCGAGACCGTCACCGTCTCGCCAAAGGTACGGTTCGCGATCGGCACGACCGCGATCTCAACCCCGCTTCGACAGGCGAGCGCTTGCGCCGCGCGCGCCATGATCGGCGCGATCAACGTGCCGCACGCCAGGGTGCAGCGCGCGATACGAGACGTGCGCCGCGCACCCTTCAGCGCCGCCAGATCGTCGAGAAACAGCCGCACCAAGCCGATCCCGTTCTCGAGCTGCGGGTAGTCGTCGTAGGCCTCGTCCGCAGGGATGGGCTGCTCGGCGAGCAGGTACCACTCATCCGCCAAATAGACCACCGTTCGCCCATGCACTCCGCGCAGCGCCTCTTGCCGCGGCGCGATCTGCGCGATGATCGTGCGTGCCTCATCTGGTGCATACCTGCGGCACTGACCGCGGTGGTATCGCGTTAGCCCGACGGGCACCACGCCGATCGACGCCACGGCAGGCGTGCGTGCGGTCAGGTCGTCGAGGGTGCGCGTCAAGTGCGCCCCGTCGTTCAGACCGGGCGTGAGCACAACCTGCGCGTGGGTCTCGATCCCCAGCGCCGCCAGGCGATCGAGCTGAGGCAGGATATCCGGGATGGCGTCGCGCCCCAACAGCCGGCGGCGCAACCGCGGCTCGGTCGCGTGCACCGACACGTAGAGCGGAGAGAGGCGCTGCTCCGCAAGACGCGCCCAGTCCTCCTCCGTCAGGTTGGTCAGCGTGACAAAGGCGCCATAGAGCACACTGTAGCGATAGTCATCGTCGCGTACGTACAGCGAACGTCGCATGCCCGGCGGCATCTGCGCGACAAAGCAGAACTCGCAGCGATTGCTGCAACGCCGCATGCCGTCAAATGTCGGCGACACAAAGTCCAAGCCCAGCGCTACGCCGTACGGGCGTTCGACGTGGTGGCGGATCTCCTGCTCGCCGCGCCGCACCACGAGCTCCAGGTCCTCGTCCGCGGCATAGAACTGCACGTCCAGCACATCTCGCAACCGGTGCCCGTTGATCTCGAGCAGCACATCGCCGGGCTGGATGCCCAGCGCCCTCCCCATGCTGCCAGGCGCGACTGCCGTGACGACGCCGCCGCTCATCGATCGCTGTCACGCTCCCGGTTGCACAGCGCCAGCACGCGCGCGAGTACTTCCGCTACTGGCATGTCAGTCGTGTCGATCACTACCGCGTCTTTAGCGGCGCGCAGGGGCGCGACCTCTCGACTGCTGTCGATCCGGTCGCGGCGCGCCAAGCCCTCCCGGATCGACGCGTACTCGTCGCCGCTCACGGCGTCCCGCTCGGGCTGTCGCGCCGTTCGCCGCGCGTACACCTCGACGTAGCGCCGCCAGGCGCGTTCGTCCACGGTCGCGTCCAGGTACACCTTGAGATCCGCATCTGGCAGGACCACGGTCCCGATGTCCCGCCCAACCATGACGACTGACCCATCCTCCCCGATGCGGCGCTGCTGTGCGAGCAGGGCGCGCCGGACGCCCGGGTAGGCGCTGACAGGAGAGACGTGTTGGTTCACTTCAGGGCGGCGCAGGTCCCACGTCACGTCCTCGCCATCCGCCAGAACCGTGTACTGCCGTCCGTCATCCACCGTCGGTCGGGTCACCTCGATCAGCAGCCGCTCCGAGAGCGCCGTGACCGCATCCTCCTCCTCGATCGGGATCCCGCGCTGCAGCGCAGCCCAGGTGACCGCACGGTACATCACACCGGTGTCAAAGTACACGTAGCCCAGCCGCTCGGCGAGCAAGGCGCCGATCGTGCTCTTGCCCGACGCGGCGGGCCCGTCAATCGCGATCGTCGATGGCAGTGGCATCACCCTCCCCGCTCGTCCTGTCCCCGCCCCTTGCGGCGGCGCACATCGGCTCCAGGCCAATCGACCTCCTGCCGCAGGAGCGCCATCTCGGCTGCGGTCAGGTCGCGGTAGGCGCCGGAACCCAGGTCCCCGAGCTCGATCGGCCCGATCCGGACCCGGATCAAGCGCACGACTGGATGGCCCACTGACTCGCACATGCGCCGGATCTGTCGTTTTCGCCCCTCATGCAGCGTCACGCGTAACCAGGACGTGCCCCGCGTGGCGCCGCCCCACGGCGTCGATGCTTCGGGCCTGACCGTCGCCGGAGCGGTCTTGCCCTCCTCCAGCTCGACGCCCTCACGCAGCGTACGCAGCGCCTTGCGGGTCAGTGCGCCGCGCACGAGCACCAGGTACTCCTTGGTGTGTCGGTACCGGGGGTGGGTCAGCCGCTGCGTCAGCGCGCCGTCGTCGGTGAGCAGCATCAGCCCTTCGCTGTCGCGATCCAGGCGCCCCACCGGATGGACGCCTTCGATCCCGGGCAAGAGCGCGCCCAGGTCGCGCCGCCCCCGCTGGTCCGACATGACCGAAAGGTAGCCCGCTGGCTTGTGCAGCTTGAGGTAACGCCGTTCGCGCGCGATCTGGACTGGGTGTCCATCCACCACGATCTCGTCCCGCCTCGGGTCCACCTGGACGCCCATCTCGCTCACGACCTGCCCGTTCACGCGCACGCGTCCCGCCCGGATCAACTCCTCGCTGGCGCGGCGCGATGCGACCCCTGCCTGCGAGAGGACCTTCTGAAGTCGCATCATCTCAGATCAGCCTATCCCGCCACGTAACGGGCACGTCGCCCGTCGTGAGTTCGAGCCCCTCTTCCAAGTAACGGGGTTGCTGCGGACCGAGCTCCCGTGCCCAGCTCAGCATGCGGCTCATCCCCTCTCTCAGGGAGACCTTGGCCTCGTAGCCCAGCAGCCGCTCCGCCTTTTCAACCGTGCAGTACGCCTCCTTGACCTCCTGGGGCCGATCTGGCAAGTAGATCGGCTCGATCTCGGGCGTACGTCCCTCGTAGAACAGGTCAAGCAGCGTATCCGACATCTCGTTGATCGAGTACTCTTGGCGCGGACCGAGGTTGATCACCTCGCCTCTGCACCTGGGCGAGAACCCGGCGTACGCCATGTAGGGTGTGAAATCGTCGACGTAGGTGAAGGCGCGCTTTTGCTCGCCGTCGCCATAGATATAGTATCCCTTGCCCTGCAGCAGCCGGTTGATAAAGATGCCGATCACGTTGCGGTACGGGTCGGCGATGTTCTGTCGCGGACCATACACGTTGTGTGGGCGGATGATCACGTACTCAAAGCCGTGTACCGTGCTCAAGATCTCGGTCGCCTTTTCCATCGCCGCCTTGGCGATCCCATAGATGTCCTCTGGCGCTGGCGCCATATCCTCGTTGAAGGGCGGCTCCTGCGCCCCGTACACGCTCATCGAGCTGGTAACGACCATGCGCTCGAGCCCGTTCTGGATCGCCGGCACGAGCACGTTCAGATAGGCCAAGTAGTTCCGCTCAGTGCACGCGATCGGCGTGAACTGGCTCCGTCCTTCCGTCGCATCCGCCGCCAGGTGATAGACCACCTGAGGCCTGATCTCCTCCACCAGCGCGCACGTCGCCCCCTTGTCCCGCAGATCGAGCCGGTGGAAGGTCGACCCCGGGTTGACGTTGCGCCAGAAACCGCCCGACATGTCGTCCACGCCGTACACGTCGTGCCCCTCTGCAACCAGGTGGTCGACCAGGTGACTGCCCATGAACCCGGCGGCGCCGGTGACCAAGATACGCTTCTTCATACGCTCGCCCTTGCCTCCTCACGCGATTCGACGGGCACGACATAGCCAGTCCGCCAGTCGCCGTCAGCGGCTATTATAGCATGGAACAGAACGCGCCGCGAAACGTCATCGCCCCGCGCGCCGCTCCGCGACCTGGGACACGGCTGCGCGTCCCGCAAGCCGCTCGATGTCACCCAGCTGGCAGCGCCCCGCTCCGGCGACCAGCGCGTTCGCCGCACCGCACGCGACCCCGAGGCGCAGCGCCTCCGCTAGGGGCGCCCCCTCCGAGAGGGCCTTGGTCAAGCCAGCGCCCAGGGCATCCCCGCTGCCCACGGCGTCTACCAGGGGACGGTCTAGCGCGACGACGGCGTGCCAGGCTTGCCCGCCCCGGTCGATCCCGATCGCCCCCCGCGCGCCAAGCGTGACGACGACCACCTCGATCCCCAACTCCTGTACCCGGCGCGCTGCAGCGAGGACCGCATCCAGGTCTGCGACGTCCGGCTCGATCTCGGTCCTCCCCTCGGCGCAGCGCCGGTCGAGCTGCCACAGCTCAAACAGGTTCGGCTTGAGCACCGTCGGCGGCGCCTCCGCCCCCGCGAGGAGCGGCGGGCCATTCGCGTCGAGCACCGTACGCACGCCGCGCGCCGCGCAGCGCCGGCACAGGTCGCGGTACGTGTCCGGTCCTAGTCCTGGCGGCAGGCTCCCGGCGAGGATCAGCCAATCGCCCGGCGTCAGCCCTGCGACCAGGTGACGTACCCGTTCCATGGCGCTTGCTGGCGGCGTGCTGCCCTGCTCGCGCACGTGCGTCTCTGTCCCGGCAACCGGATCGAGGATCGTCACGCTGTTGCGGGTCCGACCGGGAATGGCGATCAGCCGGTCCTCGATCCCGGCTGAGCGGAGTGCATCCGCAAACACCGCCGCGTCCTGCCCGCCCACTAGTCCGAGCGCCGTCACGGGCGCGCCCAGCGTGGCGACCACGCGCGCGGCATTGATCCCCTTGCCCGCAGGCAAGCACTGATCGTGACTCGTCTTGTACGTGCCGCCAACGGCAAAGCCCTCGACCGTCAGCGTGCGATCGAGCGTTGGGTTGAGCGTCAGGGTATAGATCACCCGATCCCTCCACAGGTGCGCGTGTCCAGGCGCAGGGTGTGACGCCCATTATACCACGCCGGGACGGCGCCACCAATCGGGCGCCGTGGGCGCCCGACCGCAGGCGAATTGCGTCGCGACACGCTTTTGTATAGAATACGCCCACTAGCGGGACAATCGGGGGTACAGCGTGGAGATCCGTCCACAGCTCCAGGACAAGCTCGACAGCGTGCCGGACAAGCCCGGCGTCTACATCTACCGCGATCGCGCCGAGAAAGTGATCTATGTCGGCAAGTCGATCCACCTCCAGGATCGGGTGCGGTCCTACTTTCACGCATCCTCGCAGCGCGACCACAAGACCCGCGAGCTGGTCGCCAACATCTACGATCTCGACTTTATCGTCACCGACACGGAACTCGAGGCGCTGATCCTCGAGTGTGAGCTGATCAAGAAGCATCGCCCCCGCTACAACATCCGCCTCAAAGACGACAAGCACTACCCGTACATCAAGATCACGTGGGCCGAGGACTTTCCGCGGATCTTTGCCTCGCGGCGGATGGAGCAGGATGGCAGTCGCTACTACGGTCCGTATGCCTCCTCGAGCGCCGTGCACCACACGCTCGACCTCCTGCGCAAGCTGTTCCCCTACCGCACCTGCAACCGCGAGATCACCGGCAAAGACCGTCGTCCCTGCCTCTACTACCACATCGGTCGCTGTCTCGGCCCCTGCATCGGGGCGGTCAGCCGCGAGGACTATCGCGCCGTGATCGCGCAGGTCAGCCAGTTCCTGGAAGGGCGTGACCAAGAGATCGTCGACGATCTGGAGAGCCGCATGCGCGCCGCATCCGCAGCGCTCGACTTTGAGCGCGCTGCCGTCTACCGCGACCAGATCCGCGACATCCAGCAGATCACGCGGCAAAAGATCGTCTCGGCGATCCGCAAGGACCAGGATGTGGTCGCCTTTGCACGCGACGACGGACACGCCTGCGTGCAGGTCTTTTTCATCCGCAATGGCACGATCATCGGGCGCGAGTACTTTGTGCTCGAGGGCGCAACGGGCGAGGAAGACGCCTCTGTCCTGCAAGCATTCGTCGAGCAGTTCTACAACGAAGCCGCCTACGTGCCGCCCGAGATCCTGCTCCCGTACAACGTCGAGCAAGCGCGCATCATCGAGAGCTGGCTGCGCGGCAAGCGCGGCGGGACGGTCACGCTCCGTGTCCCCAAGCGGGGCAAGAGCAAGGAACTGCTCCGTCTCGCCGCCGACAACGCCGCGCAGACGCTCTCGTCCCTGCGCGCGCAGTGGGAGGCCGACCAAACCCGCCAGACCCAGGCCCTGGCTCAGATCCAGGAAGCGCTCGAACTGCCCTCCCCCCCCGCCCGGATCGAGGGCTATGACATCTCGACCTTCCACGGCGCGGCGACCTATGCCAGCATGGTCGTCTTTGTGCACGGCGTACCACGCAAGAGCGAGTACCGGCGCTTCCGCATTCGCACCGTCACCGGGCACGCCGACGACTATGCCTCCCTCCAGGAGGCCCTGCGCCGCCGCTTCAAGCGCACGATCTCGGACCCGGACAAGGAAAGCGTCGGGATCGTGGCCGATCCCTCTTTCGCGGTGCTTCCCGACCTGGTCCTGATCGACGGGGGAAAGGGACAGCTGAGCGCCGCACTAGAGGTCCTGAGTGAGTATGGCCTGGACCACCTACCCGTGTTCGGCCTCGCCAAGCGCGAGGAGGAGGTCTATCTGCCCAGGCAGCAGGACCCAGTCTGCCTGCCCCGAGACTCAGAGGGCCTGCACCTGATCCAGCGCATCCGCGACGAGGCGCACCGCTTTGCGATCACGGCTCACCGGCGTGCGCGCCGTCGCCTTGGGCTGGCTTCCACGCTGGAGGCAATCCCGGGGGTCGGTCCGCAGCGCCGCAAGGCGCTGCTGAAGGCCTTTGGTTCCATGGAACGGATCCGCAAGGCCTCTATCGAGGAACTGGCGGCGGTGCCTGGCATGACCCACCAAGTCGCCGAGCGGATCAAGGAATCCCTGTAGAGCAGGAGCCCATCGCGATGCGCATCGAGCGTGCAGACACGGACCGGCCCAAGGGGTGGTACTTGGGTCCCTGGAACGCGGACCTCGACATCTCGATCGGCTATGCGAACACCGGCGTCGACGACCCGCATCTCCACCTCTCCATGACCGAGATCTATCTCATGGCGCGCGGCATGGCAGAGGTGCGCGTCGAACAGCAGACCGTGGTCCTGTGCGCCGGCGAGGTCCTGGTCGTAGAGCCGGGCGAGGCACACACTTTCACCGCCAGCTCGCCCGATCACGTGCACTTTGTGGTTCAGGTACCCGGTCTGGCGGGCGAAGCCGCGCGCGCCGACAAGGTCCCTGTCCCGCGCGCGCGTCTCGGGCTGGCGCGGTGAGCCGCCTGCGCCGCATAGCGCTCGCCCTCCTGATCGGCCTGGCGCTGGCGGCGTCGCTGGCGCATACTGCGGCGCACCAGCAGACGCCGCCAACCTCCGGCGCCCTCCGCCGCCTCACCATCGACGGGCAGTCCCTGCCCCTTGCCTGGACCGCCGACGCGTGCGCCCTGCTCCTCAGCCGCCCAGGGCGCGTCCTGGCGGCGCAGCACTTGTCCGAGCTGTGGTCCGTGCCGGCGGCAGGCGACGCACGAGGGAACTCGGCGCGCCGCCTCTCCGAGAATGCCTTCTATGTGGCGCTCAAGGGCGACCAGATCGCTTACCTGCGCTACCTGGCCCCCGGGCGTTGGGAACTGGCGCGCACGAGCCTCGACACAGCCCAGGCAGGCCCGGTCGCGCCGCCGGTGCGTGCAGATCGACGCCTGCCTCCCCGCTGGGTCGGTGACGACCTCCTGTTCCTCGACGCGTTGGGCCAGATCCGCACCTCCGCCGGAGCGGGCCCGTGGCGCAGCTTTGGGGACCTCGCGCCCGACATCGCTCGCGCCAGCCTCTCCCCCGGCGGGGAGCTCCTCGCCTACACCGACCCGGACGCGCTGCGCGTCGTGCGGGGGCGCGCGCCCGGCGACCGCAGCCCCGGGGATGGGCCGCAGATCGTCTACAACCTGGGGGCGGGGACCCTGGTCGGGCACATGAGCTGGTCGCCGGCAGGGCGGCAGCTCGCCTACGTGCGCCTCGACGGGAGCCCCGACGCCCAGCTCTGGGTCTGGGATGCAGACGCCGACCGGCAGTGGATGGCGCACAGCGTGCCCCACGGCTACATCGCCTCCCCGACCTGGTCCCCCGACGGCGCGTCGCTTGCCTTCTCCGCCTACCCGGCGGGCAGCGGGCCCGCCGCGGGCGGCGACCTGTGGGTAGTGCGCGCCGACGGCTCCGGCGCCCACGTCCTGGCGGCGACGCCCGCCGATGAGAGCCATCCCATCTGGTCCCCGGATGGGCGCTGGTTGGCTTTCGCCATGGAGGGAGATGTCTGGATCGCAGACCTCACCGCACACGACCTGGACAAGGCACTCCCCGCAGCGGCGCAGGCTGCCTGGTCCCCTCCCGCGCTCGACGACGCCGAACCGAGCGCCGCGCCAGCTTCGCTCGTCCTCAGCGCGCCGATCACGATCCGGGTCAAACACGACGACGCCGGCAATACCTGCCGCGATCGCCCGGAGGGCGCCGTCGACGTGTACCCCTTTGAGGACTATGTCAAGCGGGTCGTGCCCTTTGAAGTCTATGTCTCTTGGCCCGCCGAGACCCTCAGAGCCCAGGCAGTCGCCGCGCGCACCTATGCCTGGAAAAAGATCCTGCAGCAGCGCAGCACCTTTCCCGATCCCGGGTACGACGTGTGGGACTCGACGCGCGACCAATACATGTGCGATGCCACCTATCCCAGCACCGACCATGCCGTGGACGAGACCACGGGGCAGTACATCTCGTACGCCGGAAAGGTGATCTATGCCTTCTTTTGTGCCGAGGCGGGCAGTCCGACCAACTACCGGCAGGAGCTCAACCTGGAGGCAGCTCCTTACCTGCGTCCAGTGGACGACCCCGTCGGGTTCGGAGAGACGCGCAGGGGACACAGCTGGGGCATGTCACAGTGGGGCGCGTACCGCTGGGCTGCATGGCATGGCTGGGACTATGTCCAGATCCTGACCCACTATTACTCCTTTTCCACTGTCGCGCCCTCGTACCCTGCCGCCGGTCCGATCGCTGCCCTTTCGCGCCCGTGGCCCGGCTCCTACGTGACCGCCGATCAAGCCTACGTTGCCGTCAATGCCGGCGCTGCGATCGGTCCTGGCAGCGCAGTCGACGCCATCACCGTGAGCGCCCAGGTCACCGGCGCCTGGACGCTCGCCTGCGCCGACGCCGATGGCGCCGACGGCTGGGGCTGCGTGTGGCCCCTCGGCGCTCTCGCGGACACGGACCAGCCCTCGATCGCGCTGCGGGCGACGGTCGTCGACGCAGCCGGCGCGCCCGCCGACAGCAGAGTCAGCTGGATCGGCCTGCACCGGACCCCGCCTACGGGCAAGCTCGGGATCGAGCACACGCCAGTCCACACCGTGAACGTGGCCCTCGACCTCTACGCCCACGATCCCGAGCCGATCGTTGGGCCGCTGTGCGTGGGCTTGGGGGGCGAGGACTGGGTGTGGGAAGACCACGCGCTCTCGCATCTCGGTGGACAGGTCATCTCGGACACAGGGGCCGAAGACGGGAGCGCCTGGTACGTCGGCGCGGGCGGCGGCGTGCTCTATGGGCCCTATACGACCCGTCTCCCGTCGCCCGCCCCCTACCGTGCCCTCTTTCGCATCAAGGCGCCCGCAGCGGCGCTGACCACGCCCCACCAGATCGCCAAGCTCGACGTGGCGGCGGACGAGGGCGGCGTGTTGCTCGGTGTGCGCTACCTGCACGGCGCCGACCTGGGCGTCGGCGATGCCTACGCCGAGTATGCGGTTGACTTTTGGCACACCCAGGCGGGCGTCGCGATCGAGTTCCGCGTCGACGCCAGCGGGATCGCAGACCTGTGGGTCGATCGCGTGCGGGTCATCACCTACCCGACCGTGGTCCCGCCAACCGTGACGTGGACCCTGCCCGCACGCGAGGGCACGTCGACGGTCACCGCCAAGTTCGTCGACGCGGCGGGCAACCACTCGGCGGATGTGACGCTCCCGATCGAGCTCGTGGACAACACCCCTCCGGAGCAGTGGCGCAGGGTCGCGTGTAGCGCAGCGGCGTGCACGGTCGAGGTGCGGGACGCGATCGCCGGGCTCGACGTCGACAGCGCCGCCTACCGCTTCTCCTTCGACGGAGGGAGCTCGTGGCCCACAGGGTGGCTGCCCGCAGGCTGCACGGGGGTCGACAGCTCACAGCAGTGGGAGACCGTCTCCGCGCCGCCCCTCCCTGCCGGCGCCAACCTGTCCGACCTGCGCATCCAGTTCCAGATCGCCGACGCTGCCGCCGCGCCCAACGTGGCGTACAGCCCTGTCTACACGATCTGGCACACTTTTCTGCCGCTGATCCGCGGCGGCAGCCCCTAGCCCCACTGCCGCCCGCCGGAGAGGGCGCCGTGGGGGCGCGCCACAGACATGCGCAGAGCCCCCCGGATTTCGCCGGGGGGCTCGCGGGGCGCCCTTTCCGCCGCTCTCTCAAAGGGCGGGCAGGGATCGCTCAGTCCCCGATGCGATGCAGATATAGGCTCAACCACGCCAACTCTGCCGTATCGAGCATGGGCTCTCGGTCTTCGTACGCCGATTCGAGCCACGCCGCCAGCACGTCGCACAGCGCATCGCGGCAATCTTCGACCGTATCGCCGGTCGCCCAGACGCCTGGGCACAAAAAAACCTCGCCATAGTAGGAGCCATCCTCCAGCACCTGGTAGCGAGCTTTGGCCATCGCGTTGTAGACATACTCCGCCATACCCAGCGTGTGGCGCACGTTCTCACCCAACAGGCTTACCTCCCTCCCCGCTTCCCCGGGTCGAGCCCGCCCATGGCGAGCACCGTGTGCCCGGGGGGCGCGTCCACCACAGCCGGGATAACCGTGTGCTGCACCTGACCGAGCCAGCGCGCGACCACGCGGGGCAGCGCGGCTTCCTCTTCCGGCTCCTCCTTGTGCACCACGTACACACGCACCTTGCTGCTCTCGTTCTCATTGCCTGCCGCATCGACGGCGACGACGTGGAAGAGGTGCGTCTCGGTATACCCGTGCGTGTCGGCAATGATCCCCATGCCGCCATCGTACCACATCGATGTCTGGTCCAGCTCGGGGTCGTACAGCACCCGCACCGCCGGGTATCGCTCCTCCCCCAACGTGCCGTCTTCGTTGGTGATCGTGCGCGTCGCCCACAGCGTGTTGGACAGGTAGTAGCGTTCGGTCACCGTCCCGTCCGGCTGCGTGATCGGCAGCGTCACCCCCACGGCGCCCTCGCGCAGCACCGGCACCGTATCCGACATCGCGATCGTCCACGGCTTGTTGTAGGGTGGCACCGTCGAGGTGGCATAGATGTCGCCATCCACGTAAAAGTCGACCCGGTCGAGCGACACGTTATCGCCCACCGTCGCCTGCACGTTCACCCACTCGTCCTCTTCCTTCACGAATACCATGCCTGGTTCAGGATGGTTCAGCTCCATGGCAGGCGGGACATTGTCTACCGTGACTTGGATCACGTCCTGGCGGATCGAGTCATCGTGCCCGACGACGCTCAAGCGCAAAGTGTACAAGCCATCCAGCTCGCGCACATCCCAATACTCCATTAGCGCACCCGATACCTCGTATGGGTGATCGCCACCGATCTGGAGCCACTCCTGGGGGTCCAGTCCTCGGCCCACATCCAGGCGCCAATAACGCACGTTGTTGCGCGCATTGCCGCTGATCTCGACCATCTCGCGCACATAGCCAAACATCCCCGGCGACAGGATCGCTACATCCTCCGCCGAGCGGTCGACCGCATAGTCGTCGTACTCGGTCGGCGGCTGAGGGACCTTCGCCTCGCGCACCCAGTCGTCCGCCTCCGGCGGGTAGATGGCGTACACGCGCTCCTCGACCAGCTCGGGCGGCGTGTTTGGCGTCGCCAGCTTGCCCGTCTCGCGGTTGATCGAGAAGGAACGGTGTATGTCGCACGTCACCAGCGGCTCGGTGCCGGCGATGAACTTTTCCGTCACGACGGTCGGGCAGTGCTCACCCGGCAGGAGCCCCGAGACGGAGCATACCTGCCGCTCGGTGATGCCGGGCGGGCGAACAAACGTCTCGACCGGCAGCCCGTCGTGTGCAGACTGCATCACGTCGTTCCACACGTACGCCGCGCCATAGGACCCGGGAACGCGCAGCATCGGGCTGTTGTCCGTGTTCCCCATCCACACCCCGGTCGCCACCTGGGGCGTGTAGCCGATCGTCCAGCAGTCGTTCCAGTTGTCGGTCGTGCCCGTCTTGGCTGCCACCGGTCGGTCGGGCAGCACGAGCTTGTTGTCCACCCCAAATGCCCAGGCGCGCGCGCTGTTGTCCGACAGGATGTCGTTCATCAGGTACGCCAGTTTCTCATCCAGGATGCGCCGCTCCTCAGGCTGTTCGTAGACCCAGATCGTCTCGCCGTCGTGATCGTCGATCCGCTTGATCGCCACCGGGTCCAGTTCGCGGTAGCCCATCTCAGCCACATCCTCAGAGATGGGGACGCCGTACATCACGCCGCCGTTGGCAAAGACACTGAACGCGTAGACCATGTCGATCAGCTTGACCTCGCCGCCGCCCAGCGTCAGCGCCAAGCCATAGTAGTCGAGGTCCTTGCGCAGGGTCGTGATCCCCATGGCGTGGGCGGTCTTGATCACGTTGCCGATCCCGACCGCCTTCATCATCCGCACCGCAGGGATGTTGTACGATCGCGCTAGGGCTAGTCGCAGACGCTGCGGTCCGTGGTAGGGGCGGTTGCCCACCGAGTCCGGGTAGTTCTCCGGACACCAGGAGGGATCGTTCGGGTTCGGACAGGTGCGCACGTCCAGGATCATGTGCGCTGCCGTGTATCCCTGCGACAGGGCGGTAACATACGTGAACGGCTTGAAGGAGGAACCGGGCTGTCGCTGCGCGACCGCCACGTTCACCTTTCCGTCGATCTCGTCATCCCAGTAGTCGAGGCTGCCAACCATCGCCAAGATCTCGCCCGTGCGCGGACGGATGCTGATCACGGCAGCGTTGTTCACGTCGCGGTTCTGTCCGGTCAGTTCGCGCACGCGCTTGCGCGCCGCCTCCTCCGCCTGGGCCTGCAGTTCGAGGTCGATCGTGGTATACACGTCCAGCCCGCCCTTTGCCACGACGTCAGGCTCAAGCAGCGAGGCCAACTGGTCGGCAGCATAGAGCGCAAAGTGAGGTGCGATGACGTCAAAGCGCTCGGCGACGCCTCCCTCCTGGACGATCAGCTCAGCCTCTTTGGCGACCTCGGCTTGCTCTGCGGTCAGATAGCCGGTCGCGACCATGGCATCCAGGGTCAGCTCCTGCCGCCGCTTGGCCCACTCCCAGTTGTCGATCGGGTTCAGGCCCGGGTACTGCGGCACAGGAGCCAGCATCGCGATCTCGGCCAAGTTCAGCTCGCGGATCGACTTGCCAAAGTAGACCTGCGCCGCCGACTCGATCCCGTACGCAAAGTGCCCGTAAAAGTTCAGGTTCAGGTACCACTCCAGGATCTGGTCCTTGCTGTACGCGCGCGTGATCGCCAGGGCCATGATCACCTCTTTGATCTTGCGCGAATACGACCGCTCGTAGCGCTCTTCGGGGTCGATCAGCACGTTCTTGACCAGCTGCTGCGTCAACGAGCTGCCCCCCTGGATCTCGCGCCCCCGCAGGTTGCTGACAAAGGCGCGTCCCAAGCCCTCGATGTTGATCCCGGGGTTGGTGTAAAAGTCGCGGTCCTCGAGCGAGATCGTAGCCCACTTGACCGCCTCGGGGATCTGGTCGATCGTCAGCCAGATCCGGTCTCCCAGTGGACTCGTCTTCTCATAGATCAGCACCTGCCCGCTGCTGTCCCAGAAGCGGATCGTCTCGAACTCCTGCTCGACGACCTGGATCTCTTCCGGATCAGGCAGGTCGCGCGTATAGTACGCCCACACACCGACCGCGGCGCCCACACCCGCAAGCGCGAAAACCGCGACGGACAAGAGCAGGATGCCCAGCGCGCCGCCCGTGAGGCGGACCAGCCATGCTGCGCCGCCCGCGTGCTTGCGCTGGCGATCTTCCCGTCGTCGCCGGATCGAGACCAGTTTGCCCTTTCTCATCTGTTCATCCCCGTTCAGAGGGCGCCCGCATGGCCCTCTCCCCATTTTCGTGGCGAACAGTTATAGCAGAAAAGAAACTATCGCGCAAATCATCTCCCGACCGCGCGCAGCGGCGCGCGTCCCGCTTGCACATACGTATCGCCCGCAGGCCTCGCGCGGCTTTCCCACACGGTCGCGTAGCCCCATTGTGCCACGTCTCTGCCCCACGTGTCAAGCGTCGATTGGGCGTCGATTCGACGCCCGGCTTGGTTGTCTTTCAGCCTGCATCCCCTCTTGCGCCGCTCGCCCGAATCGGGTAAAATGGCGGCACAGGTTGTGGTAGGAGCGATCAGCCCGCGCACGCTGCGCACCCCAGAGAGAGAGGGCCGATGAGCCAGCGACAGGTCGACCATCTGTTCACCGGTGGCACGGTTGTCACCATGGACGGCGAGTGGCGCATCTACAAGCCCGGCGCCGTGGCGATATCGGGCACCGAGATCGTCGCCGTCGGCCCTGATGCCGAGGTAGCGGCAGGGGTGCGCGCCGCGCACACCCTCCAGTGCGCCGACCAGGTCATCATGCCAGGCCTCGTGAACGCGCACACGCACGTGCCGATGAGCCTCTTGCGCGGGCTGGCGGATGACCTGCGCCTCGACGTCTGGCTCCACGGCTACATGATCCCGGTCGAGGCGCGGTTCGTGAACCCCGGCTTCGCACGCCTGGGCACGCTGCTCGCGTGCGCCGAGTTCATCCGCGGCGGCGTGACCTGCTTTGCCGACATGTACTACTTTGAGGACGACATCGCGTGGACCACCACCGAGGCGGGCCTGCGCGGCATGTGTGGGCAGACGATCATGAACCTGCCCACGCCCGATGCACAGAGCTATGACGAGAGCCTCGCCGCGTGCGAGGACTTTATCCGCAACTGGCAGGGCCACGATCTGATCACCGCCGTACCCGCTCCCCACTCACCCTATATGTGCAGCCCGGAGGTCTTGCGCGACACGGTGCGCATGGCGCGCCAGTACGATGTCCCGCTCCAGATCCACGTCGCAGAGACAGCGCTTGAGGTCCAGGAGAGCATCGAAGCGCACGACATGACCCCTACGCGTTGGTTGGAGAGCGTCGGGCTTTTTGAAGCCAAGGTCCTCGCCGCTCACTGCGTGCACGTCAACAACGAGGACATGCACATCCTCGCTGCGCACGGCGTCGGGGTGTCCCATAACCCGAGCAGCAACCTCAAGCTCGCTAGCGGCTTCGCACCGGTGGTCGAGATGCGGGGACACGGCGTATCCGTGGGCCTGGGCACCGACGGTGCGGCGAGCAACAACGACCTCGACATATGGGTCGAGATGCACATCGCCGCCCTGCTGCCCAAGGCGGTACACAGTGACCCGACCGTACTGCCGGCGCGCGACGCCCTGGCGATGGCGACGATCGACGGCGCGCGTGCCATGCACCTCGACCACCTGATCGGGTCGCTGGAGGTCGGCAAGCGCGCCGACCTGATCGTGGTCGACGAGCAGCGCGTGCACGTGCTGCCCCGCTTTGATACCACGGGACAGAACGTCTACTCGCGCTTGGTCTACGGCGCGGGTCGCGACGACGTCTGCCACGTCATGGTCAACGGCAAGATGCTGATGCGCGACCGCGAGCTGCTGACGATCGACGAGCACGCCGCCCTCCGAGAAGCCGAAGAGATGGGCAAACGGATCAACGTGTTCTTTGTCGAGCGCGAAAAGAACTTGCTCAACAAACTGCTCGCGATCGGCGGGCTCGACCGGCAGGAAACGTTCGAAGTCCAGGTCAAAGCCCACATCCCGCGCGATCGCAGCGTCTCTGCCTGGCTGGACCAGCCTGAGATCACGGTCGTCCGCTACTCCGAGCGCAACCAGTATGACACGTACTTTCTCTTTGCCAACGAGACAGCGCGCATCCGCTACCGCGAAGACAACGTGCTCGAAGCAAATGGCAAGGTGACGCCGATCTATAATCTGACCTATACCGGCCCTATCGCCGAGCAGGAATACGAGAACTCGGTCGTACTTACCCGCTCTCGGTACGCCAGTCACGCCAACCGGAGCCTGCGTTTCTACCGCGAGTACTTTCAGCCCCGTGCTGAGCGCGAGATCATCAAGCATCGCCATCGTTACCACGTCCGCTTCCGCGGCATGCCCTTTGCGATCAACGTCGACGAGATCATCCAACCGCCGCAAGAAGGCCTCTTTGTCGAGATCAAGAGCCGCACCTGGTCGGCGAACGATGCCGTGCGCAAGGCGGAGCTGATCGGCGAGATGCTCGCCTTGTTTGGCCTGACGTCCGATCACATCGTCCGCCAGGACTATGCGGACCTCTAGCAAGAGCTGGGCAGGGCCACACTGAGGAGTGCGTGACAGCATGGACAGACCGATGGTCGGCATCGACCTGGGCGGCACCAAGATCGGCGCCGGTGTGGTAGACGCCGATGGCGCGGTGCTGTCGAGCGACTACCAGCCCACCGCTGCTAGCCAGGGCCCGGGCGCCGTCATCGAGCGCATCGTGTCTGGCGTGGACCGCGCGTTGGAGGCTGCCGGCATGACATGCGGCGACGTCGCCGGGATCGGCATCGGCGCCCCTGGTCCACTGGACATCCCGCGCGGCGTGCTCACCGAGCCGCCCAACCTGCCCGGCTGGCACGACGTGCCGCTGCGCCAGATCATCGCCGAACGGGTCGGCCTGCCGACCTATCTCGAGAACGACGCCAACGCCGCCGCGATCGGCGAGTACCTGTATGGCGCCGGGCGCGGCACCCAGAACATGATCTATGTGACCGTCAGCACCGGGATCGGCGGCGGGCTGATCCTGAATGGACGGATCTACCACGGAGCGAGCGGCGGCGCGGGCGAGATCGGGCACATGACGGTCCTCCCCCGTGGCCCACACTGCGGCTGTGGGAACAGGGGCTGCCTCGAGGCATTGGCCTCGGGTACCGCGATCGCGCGCGAAGGACAGGAACAGGTTGCACGCGGCGTGCCCACCCGGATCGCCGAGCTTGCCCAGGGGCCCGTCACCGCCAAGGACGTGGTCGACGCCATGCACGAAGGAGATCCCTACGCCGCCGACATCGTGCGCGAGGCTATGGACTACCTGGGCGTCGGCATGGCAAACCTGGTCAACCTGTTCAATCCAGACCGGATCGTGTTCGGTGGTGGACTGACCGCACTCGGTCCGGATCTGATCGCGCCGGTCCAGCGCGCCATCCAGCTCCGTGCGTTCCGTTCAGCCGCATCGCAGGTCACCGTCTGCCTAGCGGAGCTGGGCGCCAGCGTCGGCATTGTCGGCGCCGCCGGCGCCGCCGTGATGGCAGCGCGGCAGGCCTAGGTACGGTCGCGCCATGCACCCTGTCCTGTTCCGCGTCGGTGGGTACACGGGCTACGCGTACACCGCTGCGCTTGTCGTGGGCTTGCTCGCCGGAACGTGGGTCGCGTACCACCGGGCATGGCGGCGCGGCATCGACCCGGTTGCAGTCCTCGACGGCGCGTTCTGGGCCATCTTGTGCGGTGTGCTCGGCGCACGTGCGGGGTATGTCTTGGTCCACTGGACGTACTTTGCCGATCACGTCCTCGAAGCACTGGACCTACGGGAGGGCGGGCTTTCGTGGCACGGCGCCCTCGTCGGGGCCTGCCTGGGCGTCGTGGCGTGGGCTGCAGTGCGAAGGCGCCAGGGACGTCCTCCTCCTGAGACGCAGCGCCTATGCGACGCTGCGGCGCCGGGCGTGTCGCTCTGCGCAGCCTGGGCCTGGCTGGGCTGTCTGCTCGCTGGCGCAGGCTATGGCCTTGCCGCGCAGCGGACAACGCCCGTGCTGGGGTGGTTCGTCGCCGAACTGCCGGACATCTATGGCGTCCGCGAGGTACGTTATCTGACCCAACCGGCGATGCTCGCATGGTCGCTCCTGTTGTGGGCCCTGCTCCAGGTCCGGCTGAGTCCCCTGCGCAGGCTGCCGCCGGGGAGCGCTGTCCTGGTCGCGCTGGCGCTGTACGCCGGAGCAGACCTGGGCATCTGGTTCTTGCGGGGCGACGGTGCGTGGCGCTTTGGCCTGTGGTTGGCACAATGGGCCGATCTCGTCGTGATCGGCGCTGCCGCCGGGATCGGCGTCTGGACGTGGCTGCGCAGCGCGCGCAGCCCAGCCCGGCAGGAAACCACTGGGGATAAGAGACTATGAACACACACTGCACAGCGACGATCACGCTGATCACCGACTTTGGGTTGCAGGACGGTCACGTGGGGGCCATGAAGGGCGTGATGCACGGCATCGCGCCCCAGGCATGCCTGGTGGACATCTCACACCACATCCCACCGCAGGACATCCAGCACGGCGGATTCGTCTTGATGACTGCCTTTCCCTTTTGGCCGCCGACCACGATCCACCTGATCGTGGTCGACCCGGGCGTAGGCACCGAGCGGCGCGCAGTTGCCGTGCGGACCGCGCACGGGACGTTCGTTGCGCCGGACAACGGGGTGCTCAGTTATGCCCTCGGGCGTGGGCCAGCGCTGGAGGTGGTCTCGCTGACCAACCCTGCCTATTGGCGCCAACCGGTGAGCCCCGTGTTCCACGGGCGAGACATCTTTGGTCCGGCAGCTGCACACCTCGCCGCCGGCGTCCCCCTCTCCGCCCTGGGCCACGCGCTCCCGCCCGAAGACCTGGTGCGCATGGACGTGCCGACGCCGATCCGCCACCCGGACGGCAGCATTACCGCTCACGTGCAGCACATCGACACCTTTGGGAACTGCACCACCAATGTGCCGGGCGACTGGGTGCGCGCGCGTGAGTTCTGGCAGATCTCGGTCGCGGGGCGCACGATCGAGCGGATCGACTATACGTTCGGCGACGTCGCGACGGGCCAATTGGTTGCCCTGGTCGATAGCACCGACTTTGTTGCCATCGCCGTGCGCAACGGCAGCGCGGCGAACACGCTCGGGCTGGCGATCGGGTCGCTGCTCACCCTATCGCACCGAGATGCGGAGACGGGACAGGCACAATGAGCCAGGACCGTGTGATCGCGCCCCAAAGAAAGCCCGACGAAGTGCGAACGGACGGCGCCCTGCGTCCGCAGAACCTCGACGACTACCTGGGCCAAGAGGAGATCAAGGAACGGCTGCGCATCCTGCTCGAAGCAGCGCGCGGACGCCGCGAGTCACTCGATCACATCCTGCTCTACGGGCCCCCGGGCCTGGGCAAGACCTCGCTGGCGCACGTCATCGCCGCCGAGATGGGGGTCAACATCCGCGTGACGTCTGGCCCGGCGATCGAGCGCGCCGGCGACCTGGCAGCGATCCTGACCAACCTGCACAAGGGCGACATCCTCTTTGTCGACGAGATCCACCGCCTCGGTCGGGTCGTCGAGGAGGTGCTCTATCCCGCGATGGAGGACTATGCCCTCGACATCGTGATCGGCAAGGGACCGGGCGCGCGCTCGATCCGCCTCAGCCTACCCCGCTTTACCGTGATCGGCGCCACCACGCGCCTGGCGCTGATGACCGCCCCGCTGCGCACCCGGTTCGGGGTGGTCTACCGGTTGGATTTCTACTCTGCGCCCGCCATGCTCGCGATCGTCAAGCGCTCCGCGAACCTGCTCGGCGTCCCGATCGACGATCAAGGCGCCGACGAGATCGCGCGACGCGCGCGCGGCACGCCCCGTGTGGCGAACCGACTGCTCAAGCGGGTGCGCGACTATGCCCAGGTGCGCGCCGAAGGGCGGATCACGGCTGACGTCGCCGACGCCTCGCTCGACTTGCTGCAGATCGACGCGTTGGGCCTGGACGAGATCGACCGCCGCGTGCTCGACACGATCATCCACAAGTTCGATGGCGGGCCGGTCGGCCTCGAGACCATCGCCGCGGCGATCAGCGAGGAACCCGATACGATCATGGACGTCGTCGAACCCTACCTCCTCCAGCTCGGCTTTTTGGACCGCACGCCGCGCGGACGCGTCGCCACGCGGCGCGCGTACGAACACTTGCACATCGACTACCCAGACGTGCCAGAGCAGGGACGCCTGCTCTAGACAGGAGGGCACGGCATGAAACGCGCACACGTCGTACTCTTGGCGCTCATCGTCCTCGTCTCGGGCTGCGCCCTGGGGCGCGACACCGAGGTTGTTGAGGTACAGCTCCCGACGATCGAGATCCTATCGCCGGCAAGCGGCGCACGCGTCGTCATCGGCGAGGAACTCGAGATCGAGTCCAGGGCCAGTGACGCGCGCGGCATCAACCGCGTCGAGCTCTGGATCGACGGCGGGATCTACCGTGTCGACGAGGCGCGCGGGCAGACGGCGTACCGCGTGATCCAGCGCTGGCGCGCCGACGCGCTTGGAGAGCACGAGGTCAAGGTCCAGGCGGTCAACGTCGAGACGCGGACGAGCATGCCCGCGACGATCATGGTCGAAGTCGTCGAGCGCGCCGAGTCCTCGCCCACCCCCGCCCAGGCCCCAGCGCCGACCGATACCGCACTCCCGGTCATAGCGCCCACGGACACGCCGGCGCCGACGAGCACCCCGCGCCCTACTGCGACCGCCACCGTCGGCGCGGCGACCGGCACGCCGACTGCCACCCTGACCCTCACGCCGACCGTCGAGACCACGCCCAGCGTCGCGGGCATGGTCCTGGTCCCCAGTGGGCGCTTTACGATGGGCAGCAACGAGGACCACGTGCAGCAGGCTGCCGACTGGTGCGGCTGCTCGCGCGCCAACTTTGAGGACGAGCTCTACATGCACGAGGTCCAGGTCAGTGCCTTCTACATCGACGTAGCCCCGGTCACTAACCGCCAGTATCAGGCCTTTGTGGCGGCGACAGGCTATCGGACCGAGGCGGAACGCAAGTCAGAAGCCAACACGTGGCGCACCGTCTACACCGCCGGCAAGGACGATCACCCTGTCGTGTGGATGAGCTGGAACGACGCCGCCGCGTACTGCGAGTGGGCTGGCAAGCGGCTCCCGACCGAGGCAGAGTGGGAAAAGGCAGCGCGGGGCGCCGACGCTCGATTGTGGCCCTGGGGCAACAACTGGGACAACGCCCGGCTCAACATGGCGGAGGGAGGACGCAAGACGACGACCCCCGTAGGCAGCTTCCCAACCGGCGCCAGCCCCTATGGCGCCGTCGACATGGCAGGCAACGTCTGGGAATGGGTCGCCGACTGGTACAGCTATGGGTACTACCAGACCGAGGCAGGACGAAGCGCCGATCCGCAGGGACCCCCGAGCGGCGAGGACCGCGTGCTGCGCGGCGGGGGCTACAACAACGGCGTGTGGGATGTGCGCACCGCGAACCGCCACAAAGGCGGAGCATCCGGGTATGCCCCCGACCACGGCTTCCGGTGCGCCCGGTCGGCGCAGTAGGCCCGTGAACTGGGCCTGGCGCCTGGCGCGATGGGCGCGCGGCGGGAAGGCCATCCTGCCGCGTGCGCGATGGCGGGTTCGCCGTGAATAGGGCGATCGTGCTCGACGCACGAGGACGGCGTCTCTCAGACACCGACGCCGAGCGCGCACGCCAACTCGTGCGCCGGGGGGTCGCCGACCTGGTCTCTGCGGAACCACTGACCATCCGCCTGCGCCGCGAGGTCGATCGCCCGGCGCGCCCTGCGCCCACGCCCGCCGCGCTGCCCGGCGAGGGCAAGCGGATCCTGCTGCACGTGTGCTGCGCGCCGTGCGCTACCTATACCGTGCGCCGCCTGCGCGACTTGGGATTCGCCGTCACTGGGCTGTGGTACAACCCCAACGTCCACCCCTTCAGCGAACACGAGCGCCGCCGCGAGGCGCTGGCACGCTATGCGGACGAGATCGGCCTCCCGGTGATCTGGGCGCCTGGCTACGATGTAGTGGCCTTTATGCGCGCGATCCACGGGCGAGAGCGCTTCCGCGAACGCTGCCGCATTTGCTACGAGCTACGCCTGGCACGCACAGCCAAGGTCGCCGCCGAGCGCGGCTTCGATGCGTTCACCACGACCCTCCTGATCAGCCCCTACCAGGACCAGGACGCGATCCGGGCCCTGGGTGCGTCCCTCCAAGCGCAGTACGGGGTCGCCTTCTTTTTCGAGAACTTTCGCCAGGGCTGGGCCGAGCACCACCAGGAGGTGCGCGACCACAACCTGTACGCCCAGCGCTACTGCGGCTGCCTGTACAGCGAGTGGGAAGCGCTCGATCCCAACGCCGCGACCCACCCGAGGGCGCCGTGATCCCAGGCAACCGCGACGGGATCGACGCACGCGTACGCGCACACGCACGCGCCATCGACGCGTGCAATCAACGCGGTGGGCGGATGCTCTCCCTGGTCGACTTGATCGAGGCGCACACGGCCGATCTGCCCCTTGCCGCCTACCTGGCGGCGGCGATGCGCGGCGGCGCCTCTCTCCTCGTCGGCGCGCGTCCGGGCGGTGCGGGCAAGACCGCCGTCATGTGCGCCCTGCTCAACTACCTTCCCGACGAGACGACGATCGTCCCGATCGGCGATCCTGCCGTGCTCGCCCGCGCGGCGCACGATCCTCGGCCCGGCGACCACTGCTACCTGGCGCACGAGATCGGAGCCGGGCACTACTACGCCTACATCTGGGGCGCCCAGGCGCGCGCCTTCTTTGCCCTCGCTTCGTGCAGGCACATCGTCGCCTCCAACCTACACGCCGATACCCTGTCCGAGACGCACGACCAGTTGTGCGACGAGAACGGGGTGCGGCGCGGCGACGTGGACCGCGTTGCGCTCAAGGTCTTCTTGAGCGTGGATCGGATGGGGGGGTGGTCGATACATCGTAGGGTGAGCCAGGTCTACGAATCGGACGGCGCCGCGGATCGGCTGTTGTGGCGCGCCGAGCCGGATGGGTCCTATACGCGGCTAGAAGAGTCCGATCGCGTGTCGGCGCAGGCGAGTACTGAGCACGCAGACCTGCTGCGAGCGCTGCTGCAGCGCGATATCCGTCGGATCGCCGACGTGCGTCGCGTGCTGCTCGAACTCGATGTGCCGTGAACCCACGCCCCGCGCGCCAGACGCCTCCTCCGCGCCGGTTACCAGAGCCGCGGCATCAGGGCCTTGCGTCCCTCGGGATAGTCTGGGAACCGCTCCTGGTACCACCGGTGGTGTGACCTGGCGCGCGGCGCGAGGTTGACGACGGTCCACGCCGCAAACGCTGCCCCGGGCAGCGACCACGTCGCGACCGCCCAACCGACCCACTCGACGATCTCGCCCAGGTAGTTCGGGCACGAGACCCAGCGGTACAGCCCACCATGCGGGATCCGATACCCCGATTCGCCTGGTTCACGCAGCGAACGGAGCGTCGCGTCTGCGCGCCGGTTGATCAGGTAGCCGGCGACAAACAGCCCCGCACCGAGGATAAAGCGCACGTCCGACAGCCAGCTGCGCGGATAGCCGCCAGAGAGGGAGAACAAGTAGTGCCCGTTCAGGTAGCCGTTCACCAGGTTGTAGGCAAAGGCCATGCCCACCACCGAGACAGGCATCCGCTGCTCGTTGCTCCGGATGTGCAGGGGATAGATGAACGCGCGGTGCACATAGTGGGCCTGCCACATGAGCAGGAACACGGCAGAGGTGACCGTACGCGGCGCGTCGCCGAGCAGGAAACAGGCGGCGACGATCAGGGGAGATGGGGCCTCCATGACCATCCATCCCCACCGGTCAGGGATCGTCGGTCCCCATCCGCGGCGGGCGTGCCGCCCGTACGGTGCAGAGATGAAGAGGAGGACAGGCCAGATCACGACCGCGAGCGCGATCCACGACCAGAGCAGATAGGTGAACAAGACATCTCTGCTCATCTCACCTCCACCGGCACGGGCTGCAGCGCCTGCCCAAGCCACCCCACTTGCGCGAACCACTTGTAGGTGTCGACCAGCGTCCGTTCCAGCGGGCGCGGCTGATAGCCCAAGTCGCGCGCGGCGCGCGACCTGCGGATGGTCCGGTTCGCGCTCAACGCTTCGAGCGCTGCCTCGGTGAACAGGGGGCGGACGCCCAGCCACTGCGCGACGAGCGTGTAGAGGGGCGCCGCGAGGTACGCGAGCGACAGCGGGCAGGTGAACGCCGGGACGCGAGCCCCCGTGATCGCGGCGACGCGATCCGCTAGCTCGCGAACCGAGAGCCAGTGTCCGGAGACGATGTACTGTGCTCCCGGCGCAGCGCGTGTCTCGGCGTGCACTGCCCCGGCGACGACGTCTCGCACGTCGACCCAGTCAAAGCCGCCCTCTACCAACGCCGGCAGCTTGCCCTGCGCCAGAGCCAGCAGGACCTCTCCCTGGTGGGAGGGGCGGTAGTCGTGCGGGCCAAGCATCGCCGTCGGGTTCAGGATCACCGTCTCCAGCCCCTCGGCTGCCCCCTGCCGCACCTCCCGCTCCCCCTGTGCCTTGGAGCGGCTGTACGCCGTCCCGCCTCCCTCGCTCACCAGCGGCGTTGACTCGTCGATCCACGGGCGCGCCGGATCCAGGTCGAGGGCGTGGATCGAGCTAAAGTGGATCAGGCGCCGCACGCCGCACGCTACTGCCGCCTGGACCACGTTCCGCGTCCCGACGACGTTCACCGCGTGCAGCGCCGCCCACTGCCCCGGCTGGATCGAGACCAGCCCCGCAGCGTGATAGACGACCTCGGCGCCCGAGAATGCCGCGATCAGCGACGCCCGGTCGGTCACATCGCCGACCACCATCTCGACGTCCAGCCCATCCAGCGCCCGCCGGTCGCGATGCACGAGCGCCCGCACCCGGCGCCCGTCCGCCAGCAGCGCACGCACCAGGTTCCCGCCGAGGTGACCCGCAGCTCCCGTGACGACTACCGTCATTCGCGCACTCCATCGCGTGACGGAACACACCCCACGCCCGCGTGTCCCGGCGTCTACCGTCTCTCATGAGTGCAAACACCCTACGCGGTCAAAGGTAGCGGCGAAGCCCTGATCTGCCTATTGCCTGCCCAGGACCTCGATCTCGATCGGAGCGCGAATGGCGGGACGCTGCGGGTTCGACACATCCCACGCGTACGTCGGTCCGGTGCTCACCCGAACCGGGTAGAGGGCGCGCAAGCGGTATGTGAAGCGCAGCGGTTGTTGTGAGGAGAGGTTCAGAAGGTGGATCAGGAGCCGCTGACCGTCACGCTCGTGGCGGGCGATCGTGCCCTCCGCCACGAGCCGGTCCAGGTCGGCGCTGATCGGCGACAGCCCGGGCGGCACCCCTAGCTCGAGCTCAACCAGAGGGGCCTCGCCGGGCCGATTGAGCATCACATCGACCGACACGTCGATCGCGTCGCCGACCTCGACCGAGGTGCGCGCATACCGCACCTCGACCGATAGGTCCTCTTCTTCGGGGAGCGGGGCAGGCACCTGGCTCCACAGCGTGCAGTAGCTGCCCACGATCTGGAAGGCGACCTCATCCCCGTCAACCGCGATCTGGACGTCGTTGTACCCCTTGGACAGATCGGAGAACGCAGCCTGCGCCCCCACGTCTCCCTCTAGGAGGAGCGGTTCGGCCTCGGCATCGCCCACCGTGACCTGTACCGCAGAAGACAGCCCGACCTCGCCAGGGCTCGCCGCGGGCTCCGGCAGGCTTGCCAGGTAGGCACGCAGCGCCCACACTGTAGCCCACGGCGCGCTCCACGTACCGTTCACGTCGCGGCTGTCGGTCAACATCGCCAGCCCCTTGGCGACCTGCTCTGGATAGACGCCCGCATGCGCCAGGGCATGCGTCGCCAGCGCCGTGACCTCGACCCTCCGGCTTGGCGTCATGTACCCGTCCGCGTCGGGATCGCCGCCCACCGACCCGCTCAGGGTCTGCAGGTCGCTGCTCCACACCGCCATCCGCTCGCGCTCGGCTGCCTGCTCCGACAGGCGCGCTAGCGCAGCCGACAACGCATCCGACGGTTGCTGGCGCGCGACCAGCGCATTGGCGACCAGCGACAACACGTACGCGTCCTGCACCTGATCCATCATCTGCTCGAGGTACGCCGCCGCAGCCACGACGCCGCGCGCGTCCCCGTACCCGGCATCGACCAGCGCCCAGGTCACGTACGCCGTCACCGGCAGCTCGGCGTGGCGCAGCCTCGACCACGAGGCGGGCAGATCCGCGAGGCGCCACGTCCCATCCGCGCCCTGCTGCCCGAGCAGCCACCGTGCGGCGCCGTCCACGACCGAATGGTCGACCAGCGAGAGCGCCGCGAGTTCGCCCAGGCAGCGTAGGGCAGTCGCACTGCGGAACAGGTCGGGCGTTCCGCTCCCCAGGACTGAGAAGCCGCCTTCGGGCGTCTGGTAGGCGAGCAGGCGTTGAGCATCGTAGGCGAGCATCTGCTCCAGGGCAGCGCGCTCTGCGCCCTCCCAGCGCCCCGTCTGCTCGAGGTAACGCACGTAGAGAAGCCGCGCCTCCACCCCTGCCGCTGCCTGGTCGAACGCCGCCCCCCCCTGCTGCACGGCGCGACCGAGCGCCTCCTCCAGGATGGCGTGCGGACCGAGGTACGCCTTGACGGCGATCTGGTCTGTGTCTGCCAGGGCGCTCCACGGGATGCGGAAGAGGTGGCTCGTCCAGTCCGCCGTCCACCAGCTGTACGCGCGCGCGACCCACATGCCGTCGGGCGCCACGGCTACGGTGCGCGTGATCACGCCTCGCCACGCCTCGCTCTCCACCGTCACCGTCAGCGTCTGCTCGCCCCACACGCGCGCCTCGACCGGCAGGACGAGGACGCGCGTCTCGCCCCCCTGCAGCACAGCCTGCTGTACGCCGGCGCCCGCCTGCCGGAGCCTAAACCAGGGCGCCTCGGTGAGCGTGACCTGGACGGTCTGTGAGATGGAGACGGCGTTGTGCAGCGAGAGCGGCAAGTCCAGTCGATCCCCGACCGACACCTCCGTGGGGGGCGAAAAGTGGGCGACGAGCGGCTGCGTGGCGAGGAGCGCCACCTCTGCCGCGCCCCACGCCCCGTCACGTCCGACCGCGATCGCGTGCAACCGCACCTCGCCAGGCGAGGCAGGAAGCGGGACCTGCAGCGCCGCCTCTCCCTGCGCATCTGTCTCTCGCTCCGGTTCCCAGAACAGCACGTCGTCATCCGACAGCGCAAAAGCATCCGCGAAGGGGAGACGTTCCTCCTGCGCCGCGGGCAGGTAGAGGGTCTGCTCCCCTTGCACGGGCACCGGCGTTGGGGGAACGGGCAGAGGCGCGGGCAGGGTCGGCGCCTGGTACGCTGGTACATCCGGACCCCGACCAGCCAGCACGCCGCCGCCCCACGTGCACCCCACGAGCGCCACCAGCGCCAAGCTGGCGCCCGCCCGCGAGAACCGCCTTTCCGCGAGCCGTGCGACGCCCAGCACGCACGCAGCCAGCGTGGTCGCCGCCAGCGCGACCCACCCGGCAGAGGTCGGAGCGGAAGCGGGAGCGCCTCCCCGTTCCAGGGCGGCGCGGATGCCCACTGCGAGCGCAGCAGCGCCCACCGTCAGGACCAGAGCCACCAAGCCCGACCGGTCTCGGTCGAGCCACGCCTGCACCAGCCCGGTCACGACGGCGCCCAGCCAGGCGAGCGTCAGCGCAACGACGGCGCCCACCCCCATTGCCGCGAGCGCTCCATGCGCCAGCAAGACCCCGCCAGCGGTGAGCAAGGCCCACGCCAGCAACGCGCCGATCGCAGTTCGGCCTCGCCCCACGCCGCTCCTCCACAGGACCGGCAGCACGACAGTCCACGCCAGCGCTGCTACGCCGACCATGCCCCACTGCGCGCGTTCTGCCGCGGCGCCCAGCCTCTGCCGGCGCGCCGTCCACGCCAGGTCGTACGCAGTCAGCTCGCGCTGGACTGCCGCGGGCACCGGTCGCGTGCGGCTGACCACCTCGGCATACTGAGGTGCGAGATCGGGCGCCGCTACGGCGCTTGGCGCGCGTACGGCGCCCGCAGGGGGGGCCAGCGCCACCCCGCCCGCGCTGGACAGCGTGGCCCACGCGCTGATCACGCCCTCCACGCCGCCGCGCGCGTCGATCGCCTGTGCGAGCACACGTGCGGATCCCCCTGCCGGGTGGACGCGCGCATCGGGCGATAGCGACAGATCCAACGCCGGTTCGGCACGTACGAGCACCGCTCGCACGTCCCGCGCCAGCGTCCCGTCCGGCAACCACGCGTAGGCATCGAGCTCCACCCTCCCCGGGAGAGCGCCGGGCGGCGTGATCCCAAAGGAGGCGTGTCCGCTCACCACGGGGGCGGCATAGGCGGCGACCGGCTGTCCGTTCACCCGCACGTCGAGGTAGACCGCTCGTGCGTCAGCGGGCGCGATCGCGTCGACGCGTATCTCCTCGCCGGGGCGATAGACGTCGCGATCGGGCCGGATCACGAGCGGCTGGGCTGTGTCCAGCACCGGGAGCGTGAACCGCGACGTCGCCTCGTGGTTCCGTCCATCGACAGCCCGTACCGTGATCGTGAGCCGCGGGCCCGCCTCCGGCGTCGTGCGCAGGTAGGCCATGCCCTCCTCGTCGCACGCTGCCTCGATCGGGGCGCCCCCCTCGCCGAACGTCGCCTCCAGCTGACAGCGGACCGGGGTGCCATCCGGGGCAGCGACGCGCACGCGCACCAGGCTCTCGACCCCTGGCTTGAGCGCCCCGTTCTCGGGCCACGCCGTGACGTACAGCGCCTGTGCAGACACGGGCAGGCGCAGCGCAGACTGCCCGCGTCGCCCCGACGCGTCCTCGACCTGGGCGACCAGCCACGCCGTGCCCGGCGTCTCCCCCAGCAGTTCGGCGGCGCGCAGGTCCCACTCAGCCTCGAAGGCAAAGACGCCCCCCGGATCTGTCTCTCCAGCCGCGTACAGGGCGTGCAGCGCCTCTACACCGGGGTCACGCCGCACCGAGACCGCGACCGACGCAGCATCGACCGGATCGCCGTACGGATCAGTGACGGTGACCGCGCCGACAGCCGGGGCGCCCAGCAGCAGGTACCCCTCCCGCATGCGCAGCTCGACGCCCAACTCGCCCGGCGCCGATCGCCGCACCTCGACCTCGCGCTCGACCGTGATCCCGTCAAGCGCCGCGCGCATCCGGTAGGTCCCCTCGCCGATCACGTCTGCCAGGCGGCATGCGCCGTTCGCCGTGCCGACCTGTGACGTCTCGTTCGCCTGACTGCAGACTGGGTTCCCGCGTGCGTCGAGCAGCGTCCAGCGCACGGGTACCCCTGCGACAGGCCTGCGGTCGACCTGCCCCACTGCCCACAGCCATCCATGCACCACGTCGCCTGGGTGGTAGACGGCGCGGTCCATGGCGAGCGCCGCGTCGATCGCGCGCTGCACCACAGCCGGTCGCACTATGCGCTGCGCGCCGATCGGGCCGTCGACCTCCACGACGAGCGACCACTCGCCCTCTGCCAGCGCCGGCACGTCGAACGCAGCGTCGACCGTTCCAAGCTCGCCGGTGAGCCCGCTGAACAGCGCCTCGCCGCTCGTGCTGCCCACGGGCGCCAACGACAGACGTACCGCCGCCCCGGCTAGCGGCGTGCCTGAGCGTGGATCGCGGACCAGGACACGTACCGAGCCCGGCGTCTGGGGGGCGAACGTCGTCGACCCCAGGACCAACGTCTCCTGCAGGTCGGGCGGTTCGGGCGTAAAGGGGGGCAGCGGCGGAGCGGGTAGGGCGTCGGCTTGCACGAGCGGGTAGAGCACCCCGACCAGCGCGCCCACCATGATCAGCGCCAGGAGGACGGCGCACAGGCGCCACACCACGCGCCAGCTGCGGCGCACGAGTGCGGGCCTGGTCGGGGCTGTGCGGTCGGGAGACATGTCTGCCACGGGGTGTCTGCGGGCGCCTAGGCGCGCAGCGCTCGAAAGCCGTCTGCGCCGTACACGGGCACGGTATCCCACACGTCGATGCGGGCGCACAGCTCGACGTCGTCGGCATAGCCCAAGAGCGTCAGGCGCCGGGCTGACTCCGACCCCTGGAACACCGCTCTGCTCGCCCCCTCGCACACCGGTTTGACGGGATGGAGCGGTAGGGCGCCGCGCCGGATCAGCCGCGTGGCGATCAAGGTCTGCGCGTAGGTGTCCTCCTGCGCCGGCCGGTCGTCCAATCCCGCCGCCAACACCGTGATATCCCGCTCCTGTTCGGTGGCGTACGCCATCGCCGCATCGGCAACGGCGCGCGCGTTCAGGGTCGAGCCGATCAGCAGACCGGCTGCGCCTCCGCGCGCAGCATCGACGCATCGCGTCCCATTTGACGTGGTCAGCACGACCGTCCGATCCGCGACCTGCGCGCTGTGCGCCATGATCTGCACGGGCGAGTTGCCGAGGTCAAAGGTGGATGGCTTGGCGCCCCCCCGCTCCCCAGCCACCAGGTACCCTGGCGCGCCCAGGTAGGCCTCCGCCTCCGCCACGGTGCGAACGGGCAAGACGCGCCGCGCGCCTGCCTGCAGCGCGGCAATGATCGTGGCGCTCGCGCGCAGGGCGTCCACCACGACCAGCACGTCATCCCGTGCTGCGGCGCGCGCCGCGCCCCGTGCGCCGATCTCGAATGCAACGCGCACCGACCGCTTGGCCTCGCTCAACCAGCGATCACCTTGACCCACACCCGCCGGCGGCGTGGCCCGTCGAACTCGCACAGGTAGATCCCCTGCCACGTTCCCAGCTGTAGTCGCCCCCCGCTGACGAGGACCGCCTGTGCGGAGCCCATCATGCTCGCCTTGATGTGCGCTGCCGAGTTCCCCTCCGCGTGCGTATAGCCGTCACGCCACGGCACGACCTTGTCCAGCGCGCGCAGCATGTCCTCGCGCACCGTGGGATCCGCGTTCTCGTTGATCGTCACACCGGCGGTCGTATGCGGGACGTACACATAGCACACGCCTTCCGCAATCCCCGTCTGCGCGACGGCCTGTGCGACCTGGTCCGTGATCTCGATCATGCACGCGTGTGACGGCGTGCGCACGCTCAGCTGCTCTATGGAGGGCATCCCCTCGCTGCTCCGATCGTTGCTCGGTCTGTCCCGCGATCCGGCGCGCCCGCGCTAGATCAGGTTGACCTTTTGCCCGCTCAGCTTGGCGGTGGCGATCTTGGCCTTGCGCACGACATCGATCCCGTACGGGCACGCCACGCCGCCCGCGGCGGCGATCAACGCCGTCGCATCATAGCCCGCCGCGGCATACAGCGCCGCCGCGCGCTCGCGACCTGCGAACCAATGTGCCAGCCGTACCCGCAGGGCATAGTCGGCAGGGTCGTGCGGCAAATAGTCGATCATCTGCCGGTCATAGACCCCCTCCAGGCGGAAGGCATCCATCAGCGCGTCCGGACAAGCCCCGCACTGCCGGCAGACGTATGCCCCCAGGTCGATCGCGTCACGCAGGATCGCCTCCTGCATCGCCGCATCTGCTGGACCGGCGCGCACCGCAGCGGCGACCTGCGCCACGTGTGCGACGGTGTTCGTGCCACACACTGCCACGTCAGCGCCTGCGCCCAGCGCATACCGCACCGCGTGCGCCACCGAGCGGTACAGGAAACCATCGGCGAGCGGCTTCATGCCCGTCACGCCGATCCCGCGCTCTCGCGCCGCGGGGATGATCTCGTTCGGGATGATCGGGAAGTTGAGGTTGTCCAGATAGTTGCACCAGATCAAGATCAGGGAGAGAGGCAGCCGCTCAAAGGCCTCCAGGTACACGGGGGGCCAATGCGAGCTCAGGCCCAGGGCGCTGACCATCCCCTCGTCGATCGCGCGTTGCAGGCCCTCCAGCGCGCCACCGGGGGCGGCAATCGTGTCCAACTCGCCCTCGCCGACGCCGTGAAAGAGCACAAACTCGACGTGATCGGTCTGCAGCGCCTCCAGCGACAGCTCCAGCTCGCGGCGCGCCTCGTCCGCGGAGCGTGCGCCGGTCTTGGTGCACAGCACGACCTGGTCCCGCCGCCCACGCAGCGCGCGCCCGAGCTTCTCCTCCGAGGCGCCTCCACCGTAGGAGCGTGCGGTCTCGATATAGTTCCCGCCGTTCTCCAGGAACGCATCGACGACCTGCGCCACGATCTCCGAGCTGATCTCCACCTGGTGAAAGCCGCCCAGGCAGAACCGCGAGACCATCTTGCCCGTGTTGCCCAGCGACACCATCGGCAGCGTGCCGCCCGCCTTGTCCTCGCTCATCGCCACCCTCCTCCTGGTTGACTCACATCGCGCCCGCTGCTCACGTCACAGGGGCGTCGCCTCGTCTGCTCCACCTCTCCACAGCCCGTGCACCATCACCCACACCCCACGCCGCCATAGATGGGCGTAGGTCCTTCGAGGGCGGCGAGCGCCGTGCACGGGCTCCCGGTGCGCAGTACCCGGGCGCTAGTACACGTCGGGCACGAAGGTCTGGTCCGTGATCGGTGGACGCACGTAGCCAATGTCCGGCTGCCGAGGCGGCAGCTCGATCTGTTCCGCCGACAGGTCCTCGTACGGGATCATGCTCAACAAGTGATGGATGCAGTTCAGCCGCGCACGCCTCTTGTCATCGGCAGGCACGACGTACCACGGCACCTGCTTGATGTCCGTCGTGGCAAACATGGCATCCTTTGCCATCGAGTACTCGACCCACCGCGATCGGGCCTGGAGGTCCATCGCGCTCAGTTTCCAGCGCTTGGTCGGATCGTCGATCCGCGCCTCGAATCGGCGTTCCTGCTCCTCGTCGCTCACCGAGAACCAGTACTTGATCAGGATGATCCCCGATCGGACGAGCATGCGCTCGAACTCGGGACACGAGCGCAGGAACTCCCGGTACTCGGCCTCTGTGCAGAATCCCATCACGTGCTCGACCAGGGCGCGGTTATACCAGCTGCGGTCAAAGAGCACCATTTCCCCGCCCGCCGGTAGCTGCGACACGTAGCGCTGAAAGTACCACTGCGATTTTTCGCGTTCGGTGGGCACGCCCAGGGCGACGACCCGGCAGATGCGCGGGTTCAGGCGCTGCGTGATGCGCTTGATCACCCCTCCCTTGCCTGCCGCATCTCGGCCCTCAAAGAGCACAACCACCCTGGCGCCGGTCGTCTGGATCCACCGCTGCAGCTTGACCAGCTCGACCTGCAGCCTGCGCAGCTCGCCGTTGTAGAACTTGGGATCGATCTCTTTGCGCTCCTGTGGGATGTCCCCGGTCACCACCACCTGCTGCGGTTGCGCCTCCTCGGCTTCTGCACGCTTCTTCTTCTTGCTCATAACCGCCTCCTGTCGTCGCGCAGCATGCGCTCCACGCCCAGCGCCCCAGTCGCGCAGGGCAAACCGCTATCCCTCGTCCTGTGCACCGTCCAGCATGGCATTCACCTCTGCCAGCTCGTCCGCGCCAAGCGCCCAATCGGCAGCCTTGGCATTGCTCGTGACGTGCGCCAGCTTGGTCGCGCCCGAGATCACCGAGCACACCTGCGGGTGCGCCAGCAACCACGCCTCTGCCAGCTCGACCATGGTCCGACCTCGCGCCGCAGCCCAGGCGCTCAGCCGTTCGACCCGGTCATAGTTACGCTCCGTCATGTACCCCTGCACGTAGCTGCTGCTCTCGCCGCGTGACCCAGGAGGCGCAGCCTCCCCGCGTTGGTACTTGCCGGTCAGGAAGCCTCCCGCCAGCGGAAAGAAGGGCACGAACCCAACGCCGAGGGCGGCGCAGCAGGGCAGCACTTCGCGCTCCACGTCGCGCTCCAGCATGTGATAGTGCGACTGCATGGCGACAAAGGGCGTCCACCCGCGCAGCTCTGCCAGCGTGTTGGCGCGCGCGAGCTGCCAGGAGGCAAAGCCAGAGCCGCCGACGTAGCGCACCTTGCCCGACCGGACCAGGTCGTCGAGCGCGCGCAGCGTCTCCTCGATCGGCGCAGCTTCGTCCCAGCGGTGCATGTAGTACAGGTCGATGTGATCGCTCTGCAGCCGGCGCAGGCTGGCTTCGACTGCGTTCACGATGTGGTAGCGCGACGCGCCGCGATCGTTCGGCCCGTCGCCCACCGGAAAGTAGCCCTTGGTCGCCACGACAAACCGATCCCAGCGTCCCTTGAGCGCTACGCCGAGGCTCTCTTCCGATCGCCCGCCCGTATAGACGTCCGCCGTGTCGATCAGGTTGATGCCCAGATCCTGTGCGGCGTCGATCAGGCTGTTCACCTCGGACTGCGGCAGGACGTCCGAGCCGAAGCGGTTCGTGCCCAGGCCGATCATGGACACACGGACCCCTGCGCTGCCAAGTTGCCGGTACTCCATGTCGCTCTCCTTTCCTCGCTACACCTCCAAGAGAAGGGCATTGGTCCACGCCCTGCGCCTGTCCGCGTCCTCGATCTCGAGGTACGCGTAGGCCCAGCTCTCCGGGATGTCGAACGTCGCCTGCTCCAGCCGTTGCTCGTCGAAAAACCCGACCCGCTTCCCGCTGGACCCTGGGCCCACCAGGCGCGCAAAGCGCACCGGCGACGTCTCGACCGACACCGTGCGTCCTTCCTGGACGATGGTGTAGAACTGGGGGCCACACGTCGAGTAGAACCGACCGGCGCGGATCGCTTCCAGGATCGCCGCGCGGGTGCACGCACCCGCCTGCACCATGATCCAGCCCCCATTCCAGCCCGGGTGCTGGGGCACGATGTGCGCATCGTCCACCGCCAGGCCCAGCGTGCCCGGGCGCGCCGCCAGCATGGCGTGCCAGTATGCGCCGCCGTCGCCCTTGCCGTTCAACCAATGGCAGACGTGATTGTAGACCTCGACCCCGTCGAATTCGTGGCGCAGCGCATCCTCAAACGAGTTCGCCATCCACAGTGGATGCGCCAGGATCCGCAGCGCGCCCTGGGCGCGCGCGGCGTCCAGCGCCGCCACGAATCCCAGGTCGCGCGAGATCCCCTCCAGCG
Source organism: Anaerolineae bacterium (assembly GCA_016929775.1). Next base: position 15,278 of record JAFGIE010000215.1, on the reverse strand, counting down.
TCCCCAGGCAGACCACGTGATAGTCCGATCCAGCGGCGTCGCGACCGTGGAGCTCGACGCCATCCAGCAGCAGCAGCGGCGCGCTGCTCTCTTGGACGTCGAATTGGGAAGCGACCCAGTGATCGGTCAGAAAGATAAAGTCATAGCCCTCGCCAGCGTACATCTCGGCGAGCTCGGCGACCGTCTTGCCGCCATCTGAGTGGGTGCTGTGAATGTGGGCGTTGCCCTTGAACCAGGTGCCCGTCGGGTGGTAGCGGGTGGTCTGCATGCGCGCTTTCTCCAGATCTGGTTCGTGCCGAGAGGGCACGTGGGGTGTTGTACGGGTCAAGCTTGGCGGAAGTCACAGGCGCCCCCGCACCACCGGCAGTATACCACGGACCCGCGTCTCCGGCAACCGCAGCCCGGCGCGGCGCGCTAGGAACACCCCTCGCTGGTACAGCCCTTGAGATGCCCGTCATAGAAGAGCGTGACGCGCTGCATGAACAGGTCCCACGACGCCCCGTGGAAGGCATGCCCCTGTTCCGGATAGGTATAGTACTCGACCTCCACGCCCTCTGCGAGCAGCGCGTCCCGGATCGCCTCCGACCAGCGGGGCGGGGTCACCGTATCGTTCTCGCCGACGTGGATCTGGACAGGCACGGAGACCGAGTCAAAGTAGCTGATCGGCGATGTGCGTGCCAAGAATGCCCGGTCGTAGACCGCCCGGCGGTAGGCGGCGTCTAGGAGATCGTCCGACGCGGGCAAGGTGGATCGGAAACACCAGCGGCGCCCGTACTCCAGGTCGTCGGCGCTCACAGAGCCATAGAGCACGGCAGCCTTGATCCGAGGGTCGATCACGATCGCGCGCGTGGTCACGCCGGCGCCCATGCTGTGTCCCCACATGCCCACTCGCTCAGGGTCTGCCTTGGCAAGGGAGGGGAGCGCGCTGACCAGGTTGAGCGCGTCGATCGTCAGCCCAGTGCGAAAGTAGTTGGGCCCGGCATCCGACTCGCCCCATCCCCGAAAGTCCGGCGAGATCGTCAGGTAACCCGCGCGGGCCAAGTGCGCCGAGGCATACCACGTATCGGCCCCGCTCCAGTACTCGTCTGGCGCGATGTGCCCGTGGTTGAGGATCACGACCGGGAAGGGGCCCTCGCCGTGCGGGACGCACATCACCCCGCTGATCGTCAGGTCATCGCTCGGGTAGGTGACATAGTACCGGGTGTAGGCATTCGTCCGCGTGTACATCCACTGCACCGCGATCGTCCCGCCTGGATACGTGCGCTCCCGCATGCCGAGCACCGTGTACGGCTCCAGCGGGTTCGGCGTCGGCGTAGCCGTCTGCGTCGGCGCCGACGTAGCGGTCTGGGTAGCCGTCGGCGTACGCGCAGCGATCGCCGTCGGGGTGTGCGTTGCCGTCGGCATCTGTGCAACGGTCGGCGTAGCGGTAGCCGTCGGGGTACGCGTAGCAGTCGCCGTCGGCTCAGGGGTCCCGGTTGCCGGCATGGGGTCGGCGTCCCGCGCCCTACACCCCGCAGCGAGCGCGAGGCAGAGCAGCAGCGGCAGCCAGTTCGCGCACGCCCTACCCCGGCGCCCCAGCACGCGTGGTGCAGGGCGCATCACGCGATCCCCGGGTACCAGTGCGCTGCGTTCTCCCAGTAGAAACGCCGCAGGATGCCGTCCGAAAGGCCTAGACCTGGTACGTGCTGCCCGTCCTGGAGGGTGACCTGGTCGCCCTCATAGTAGGCGGACTCGCGTTCGTAGACCTCTGACACGCGCTGCAGGTTACGCTCGCGCTCTTGCGCGTCCATTGCGGCATGAGACGTGCGGATCACCAGGTCCGTGCCGAACAGCACCCGGTCCGGGTAGGCGGCAAAGAAAGCGCGCACCACCTCTGGATCCTGGTGCGCCAGGTCCCTGGTGCGCGCCGAGCTGTCCACCGCAAAGTTGGGATACCGATCCAGGCGCCGCGCGATCTCGCCGACGTCGTACTCGAGGCTGCCCAGGTGTGCGCCGACCACGCGCAAGTCCGGGTGCTTGAGCAGCACGCGATCGCGCGCATCGATCAGGTCTTGGTGCGACGGGTACTCGGGCTTGTTGTACATGTGCCATTCGGGGTGTGCGCCATAGTACCCGCGATGCAGGTTCTTTTCGTCGAGCGGCTGCCAGCAGGCGAGCGGCTCTCCGATGTGCATCAGCAGCGTCCGCCCCTCCTGGGCGAGATAGGCATAGATCGGGTCGAAGAGCGGGTCGTCGATCAACAAGAACGCGCCCGAAGGGGTGCGCACGTCCATGCCGATGTTCTTCCACACCTTGCAGGCGATCGCGCCCCGCTCAAAGTCCGCTTCCAGCCCGGCGATCACCCGCTCCGCATAGTCAGGGCCAAAGTCGGGTGGGTCAAAGGTGGTGCACCACGCGTAGCGCTCGGGATGCGCCGCCGCCAAGGCCCGGTAGGCCTCGCCATGCTCGCGCCACGGATCGCCCTGCCCGTGGGCCACGCAGACGTTCAGGCACTTGACGTCCAGGCGCTCGAGCAGCGCCAGGCAGTCCGCGTGGTCGCCCATGTAGTGAATGTGTGCGTCGATTCGCAGCATCTCTTCCTCCAATCTCTGTCACGTACGCGGACCCGACCGTGGTGCGCCCCATGGCGACCTCTTGCGGCTCGACGTGCCCTCATCTCGTACCCGTGTGCGCGCTCATGCCTCCCCGCTCACGCACGACGCGCTCCAGGACGTGGATCGCAGTCTGCGCACAGGCTTGCCACGTGAACTGCGCGGCGCGCGCCCGTCCGCGCGATACGCACTCGGCGCGCAGATGCTCGTCGATCAGCAGGCGCTCTAGCGCCCGCGCCATGCCGCGCACGTCGAGCGGATCGAACGTCAGCGCAGCGTCCCCCACCACCTCGGGCAGCGAGGAAGCGTTGCTGCACACTACGGGCGCCCCGCACGCCATCGCCTCTAGCACCGGCATGCAAAAGCCCTCGTACAGCGAGGGCATCACAAAGAGCGTGGCGCCGCTGTACAGCGCGCCCAGATCGGCGTCATCGACATAGCCGGGCAAGAGCACGCGCCCTGCCAGACCTCGCTCCTGCGCCTTGTCGAGGATCGCATCGTACAGCCAACCCCGCTTGCCGGCTAGGACGAGCGAGAGACGTGGCCCTCCGGCGCCCGCTTCCGCGAGTGCGCCGAACGCCTCGATCAGGCGGACCAGGTTCTTGCGTGGCTGGAGCGTGCCTACGTAGAGCAAGTAGTCGCCCTCGATGCCGTAGCGACGGCAGACGCGCGCCCGTGCCTGCACATCGTGCACCGGGCGCAGCGCGGGATCCACTCCCAGGTGGGCGACCGTAATGCGTTCGCTCGCCGCCCCGTATAGACGCACCAGGTCGTCGCGCGTCGCCTCTGAATCGGCGAGCAGGTGCGCCGCCGTGCGCACGTGGTAGCGCGTGCTCCACTCCAGGTAACGGCGCTGCCCGGGGGTGTGCGCCTCGGGATAGTAGCGGTGCCCCAAGTCGTGCACGGTCACCACGCTGCACCGGGGATGGATCAGGGGCAGCACGTGCGAGGGCACAAAGAGCACATCGGGCGCGCGAAGCAGCATCTCCAGCGAGAGACGAACGTGTGTCCACAGGCGCGGAAAGGGCATCGATCGCAGCTCGGACTGCGACCCCGCAAAAAGACCTGGCGGAGGAGCGGCGTTAAAGTACAGCCGGAAACGGTGTGCAGTCCCCTGCTCCAGCAGGGCGCGGCTCAGGTGCAGCGCGTATGCCTCCGTACCGGTGCGCTGCGCCACCACGGCGCGGCTGGCGTCAATGCCGATCAGCACCGCGATCCCTCTTCCCGCGCCCTGTCGCTAAGCCTGGACGCCCTTCGCCTCAGCCATCCCCTCCAGCCACCCGAACGGGATCAGGCAGATAAAGCGCAGCACGCTCTCCCCCGTGTTGCGAAAGCAATGCATTTCGTTCCCGTCGACCAGGACCACCGATCCAGCGGAAAGGCGAGTCTCGCCGCCCTCGGTCACGGCGACCCCCTCCCCCTCTAGGATAAAGACCTCGTGTTCCCACCAGTGCTTGTGGTATGGGGTCGAGAGACCCGGCTGCACGTCGAACACGCGCATGGCAAAGTGCGGCGCGCCGTCGCTGTCGTTGATCACCCAGCGTACCGTAATGCCGTCCATCCCCTCTGCCTGTTGTGCCGAGACCTCGGTCCAGTGCTTGATCTGCATCTCACGTCCTCCCGCTGCGATATGGGCGGCATTGTAACATTGCCGCACAGGTTTGTCAACAGTCTTTGCCCTCCCACCTGTTCCAGTGTACAATCACCCCGTTGACCTCACACTGGAGCTGGCGATGGACCACCGCACCCGAGAACACAAGATCGTGCGTTCCGCCGCGATCGTCTCGCTCGGCAACATCCTGAGCCGCGTCATGGGCCTCGTCCGCGAGACGGTGATCGCCCACATCTTTGGGGCAACGGGCGCCGTCAGCGCCTACAAAGCCGCGCGCCAGGTCCCGCTGACGCTGTACGACATGCTGGTCGGCGGGATGGTCACCTCCGCCCTCGTCCCCACGTTCAGCGAATACGCCGCGCGCGCCAAGCGAGATGACCTGTGGCACGTCGCGAGCCTGCTCCTGACCCTGTCTGCCCTCGTCCTGGGCATGCTCGTCCTCCTCCTGGAGCTGGGCGCGCCGTTCCTCACCGCGGCGCTCGTGCAGTTCGACGCCCCGCTCCAGGCGACGACGACCGGCGTCCTGCGGATCGTCCTCCTGGCGGTCTTGTTCCTTGGCCTGTCGGGCATCGCCACCGCCCTCTGCCAATCGCTCGAGCGGTTCGCTGCCCCCGCGTTCGCCGCAGTGGCATTCAACGCCAGCATCGTCGTCGTGGCGCTGCTCCTCGGGCCCCGCTGGCAGGACGTGCGCGTGCTGGCGATCGGGCTCGTGCTCGGCGCCGCGCTGCAGCTCGCGCTCCAGGCGCCCGCACTGCGGGACCTGCGTCTCCGCCCCACGCTCGACTGGCGCCATCCAGCGCTCCGGCGCATCCTCGCCCTCTACGCCCCCGTCGTCGCCAGCCTCGTCGTCGCCAGTCTGGGCGTGCTCGTAGACCGCAACCTGGCTTCGCGCACCGGGCGGGAGAGTATCTCGTGGATGTCCTTTGCCACGACGCTGCGCGAGTTCCCGCTCGGACTGGTCTCCCTGGCTGTCTCGACCGCGATCCTGCCCCCGCTCTCCGCACAGGCGGCGTCCGAGCGCGAGACCCAGTCACCGGCTCACCGTGCGCAGTTCTCGGCGACCCTCGCCAACGGGCTGCGCCTGGTCCTGGTGCTCACCCTGCCCGCCGCCGTCGGGCTCTTTGTCCTGGCGCGCCCGCTCGTCGCCCTGATCTTTCAGCACGGCGCGTTCGACGCGCACGACACGGCGCAGACCGCACTCGCCCTACGCTACTACCTGATCGGCATGGTCTTTGCCGCAGTCGACCTGCCGCTCGTGTTCGCCTTCTATGCGCGCCAGGACACCCTGCGCCCTGCGCTGGTCGGCGTCCTGGGCGTCATCTTGTACCTGCTCCTCGCCCTGCCCACCTACCGCTCGCTCGGCATGGTCGGGCTGATCCTGGCGAACGACGTCCAGCTCGCCGGACACGCGTCGGTTATGCTTTGGCTTTTCGTGAGACGTGTGGGATCGCTGCGCGGGCAGGGGATCGGGAAGGCGCTGCTCAAGTCGCTGCTCGCTTCTGGTGTGATGGGCGGCGCGACCTACGGTACGCTGGTCGCCGTGGGGCGCCTCGTGCCAGGCGAGGGCGTGCTCTCCTGGGCGTCCGCCGTTGCCGCGGGAGGGATGGTCGGCTTGGGCGCCTACCTGGGCGTGGCTGCCCTGCTGCGCGTGCGCGAGCTCGATGACCTCCGCGCCACGATCAGGCGCGCGCTGGAACGCGGACCCACCTAGGGCGAGACCGTCAGCCCACTCGCCGCCCCTATGCCCCCTCCGTACCCGGTCCGTCCAACGCAGGACCCACATAATCTGCCAGGTCCACCGGGGCATAGTCCACGCGCAGGAACTCGGCGCGCGCTTCCAGGTCGCGCACCTGCCCGTCGGGCGCGACCCACGGCACGGTGGCGTCCAGCCCCATCTTGGACGTGCGCGCCTTCTGTCCGGGTACGTGCGTAGCCGAAGGATCGAGCGAGCTGCTCGGCTGGTCGCGGAAGAGGAACAGATCGCGGTCCGCCTGAAAGCGCGTCGCGATCGCCCACTCGACCTCATCCGAACGGAAGGGATCGACGTCGAGGTCGACGACGACGGCGTGCTTGAGCGAGCTGTGTCCCTCGAATGCCTTCGCGATCGCCAGCGCGCCGTCCTCCGGTCGCTGCTTGTCGATCTGGATCACGGCGTGCAGCCAACTCATCCCGCCCGGCGTCAGGCAGACGTTCGTGCACCGGCAGACCTCGTTCACGGCGGCATAGATCGTCGGCTCGCGCGGCATGCCCATCAACAGCTTGTGTTCCGCCAAGCCTGGCAACAGCGCCTGGTAGATCGCGTCGCGCCGGTGGGTGATACAGTCGATCTCGATCACGGGCTGCATGCGCACAATGTCGTACGTCTCGGTCAGATCGACAAAGGGCCCCTCTGGCGTCAGGTCGTGCGTCAGGCGACCCTCCAGCACCCACTCCGACTCTGCCGGGACCAGCAGATCGCTCGTCCGGCAGCGCACGAACGGCGTATCACACAGCGCCTGCGCGATGGTCAGCTCGTCGACGCCCTTGGGCGGAGACATGGCGGATGCCAGGAGCACGTGCAGCGGCAGACCGACGCAGATCGCCACCGGCAGGTCGCCCTCGCTCTTCGTCCACGCCGTGTGGGTGCCCCGCTGCTCCACTAGTCGCGCGGCAAAGCGGCGCCCGTCGATCCGCATCAGGCGGTGGATCGCCACGTTCGGGCCCAGATCGGGGTCGCGCGTGAACAGCGCCCCCGCCGTGACGTAGGGCCCGCCATCTCGTTCCATGTGCGTCAGGATCGGCAGCCTGCCAAGGTCTACCCGGGGCTCGACCACCTGTTGGCAGGGGGCGCGTCCCACGACCCGTGGTTGGCGCGGGTGCGCCAGCGCCTCCGCCAGGGCAAAGAGGAGACGGTGAGCCGGGACGCCGAGCGCACGCGCCAGGTATGCACGCCGGGCACACAGGTTGGCTGCCACCGGTGTCTCATAGCCCGCCACTCGCTCAAAGAGCACCGCGCGATCCCCCAGCGCACGGATGATGCTCGCCATCTCGAAGGCGGGATCCACCGTGCGCTGGATCACCGCCAGGTCGCCGCTGTTCCGCAGGTCCGTCAACAGGTCACGCAGGTTCATCTCGTCCCACCTTGGTCACGATCACGTTGCGCGCGCCAGCGCGTGTCAGCGCACGCGCGACCTCGTCCGCGCGCGCGGGTTCCAGCAGGGCGATGGCGTTGCCCCCACGCCCGCCGCCCGAGAGCTTGGCCCCCAGCGCGCCCGCGCCGTGCGCCGCGTCGATCAGCCGCTCCAGCTCGGGCGACGACACGCCCAACTGGCGCAGCAGCGCCTGGTTTTCGTCCATCAGCCGGCCCAACGCCGCCACGTGCCCCGCCTCGATCGTCGCTCGCGCCGCGTCGACCAGCGTGCCGATCCGGTCAAAGACCTGCTCGCACGCCGCGCGCTCGCGCTCCCATACCGCGCGCACGTGGGCGACCGTCTCCCGGGTCAGGCTGGGCACGCCTGTATCGGCGATCGCCAGCCAGAAGGGGCTTCGCACGCCCAAGCGTTCGATCGCCGCCCCGCGCCGAAAGAGGACCGGCTGTGCATAGCTCACGACCGTGTTGTCGACCCCGCTGGGCGTGCCGTGGTGGATGCGCTCCGTCTCGTAGACCAGCGCACAGAGGACGCCGGTGGGCAGAGGGCTGCCGAGATGGGCGCCGAGCGCGCGCACGAGCGCCGTCGCCACCGCTGCCCCGCTGCCGAGCCCGCTGGCAACCGGGATCGTGGAATGGACATGCACCTCGAGCCGCACCTGGGACAGCTCCAATCCTAGCTGCGCCAGCGTGTTGCGCACTGTAAAGCTGAGCGGTTCGTCCGCCGGCGCGCACGCGACGTCGATCGTACGCCCGATGTCGGGGGCATACACCGTCACGCCGGGCGACGCACGTGTGTCCTCGACGGTCGCGACCGCACGGACCTCGGTCACCGGGACCGCGATCGCCGGACGCCCATAGACAACAGCGTGCTCGCCGAGCAGGATCACCTTCCCGGGCGCAACCCCGCAGGTCAAGGTCACCTCCCCACACAGCTTGCGCGAGACCAGCGCACGCGGATCAGCCAACACGTGTCTGATTGTACTATGGACGATCGGGTAAAGCAAGGTGGCCCAGCGCGCCAGGTGGCGGGCCCACCAGAAACGTGTATAATCGGTGCCTGCACCTCTTGTCCGCCACACCGCAACTGCCATAGGAGGAAGCGATGCCCGAGGAGAGAACCGGTCGCACGACCATCCGTTCGCTGCCGCGCAACGTGTGGGCAGTCAGCCTGACGAGCTTTTTTATGGACATATCGAGCGAGATGGTGATCAATGTCCTCCCGCTCTTTCTTTCTGGGGTCCTGGGGGTCAAGACCAACGTCATCGGCCTGATCGAAGGGATCGCCGAAGCTACAGCCAGCCTGCTCAAGGTCTTCTCGGGTTGGCTTTCCGACAGGCTGCGCTCGCGCAAGTGGCTTGCCGTGCTCGGATATGCGATCTCGGCGCTCTCCAAGCCCTTCTTCTACTGGGCCAACTCGTGGGGAGCCGTCGCCGGCGTGCGCTGGGCGGACCGGGTCGGCAAGGGCGTGCGCACCGCGCCGCGCGATGCGCTGGTCGCCGACTCGATCGAGGAGAGGCAGCGAGGACTGGCCTTTGGCATGCATCGCGCTGCCGACACGGGCGGCGCCGTGCTGGGGCTGGTCATCTCGCTGCTGGTCGTCTGGCTCATGCAGGCGGGCGGCGAGGTACTCCGCGCACAGACGTTTCGCATCCTGGTGCTGATCAGCCTGGTCCCGGCGGCGTTGGCTGTGCTCTCCCTGGCTCTCGGCGCGCAGGAAGTCGCCGTGACCAAGCAGCGCGAGGCGCCGCGCTTTGCCTTCCGATCGCTGGGCAAGCCGTTCGTGGTCTTTATGATCATCGTCGGCCTCTTTGACCTAGGCAATTCCTCCGACGCGTTCCTGGTCTTGCGCGCGCGGGAGCGCGGGCTGAACATCGTGGGCGTGCTCGCCATGCTGATCACGTTCAACCTGGTCTACACTCTCAGCTCCGCGCCGGCAGGGGCGTGGTCCGACCGGATTGGGCGGCGCAAGGTGATCGTCGGCGGCTGGCTCGTCTACGCGGCGATCTATTTGGGGTTCGCCCTGGCGGGCAAGGGATGGCACATCTGGGTCCTGTATGCCATCTATGGCCTGTACTACGGGCTGGCATATGGCACCACCAAGGCGATGGTCGCCGACATTGTCTCGCCAGAGGTGCGCGGCACAGCCTACGGCACGTACAATGCCGTGCTGGGCATCCTCGACTTTCCAGCCTCGCTGATCGCCGGCATCTTGTGGGAGGGGGTCGGTCCGTGGGCAGGCCTTGGGGCAGCCGCGCCCTTTTACTTTGGCGCGGCGCTGGCTCTGATCGCCGCACTGGCGATGATCGTCTGGGGACCAGGTCGCCAGCGGGCCTCGCTCGCTACGCCCTGAGGCGTTCCCTAGGAGCGGCGAGAGCAAAACCGCCGGGCGTGGTACAGCCCGGCGGTTCGATCGGGGCGAGGGCTATGCTGACTCGTCCTCGCCCCCGGCAGGTGCGACCTCGAGCTCATCGCCGTTGCCCTCGGCCTTTGCCTCGTCGAGCGCCCGTATCTCGCGGTAGGCGAGCGTCCACACCGTCGAGTGGTACACCGTCGCCGCCGTGCTCATGGCAATGTTTGGCAGCACCACCAGGGCGAGGAAGAGCGGGAGAAAGACCAGCGACCCGGCGCCCACACCCCAAGGCCACCCACCGATCAGGCCTGCCAACCCGCCGACCAACGTGCCCGGCACCCCGCCGACCATGAGCCCGAGCAGCACCAGCAGTAAGTTGATCGGCACAAGCGCGATCCCCCACGCGATGCCCAGCCCGACCAACAGCAGCCACTGCAGGGCGACCGCCCCAAAGTTACGGCGGATCAGCCCAAAGGCCGACTTGACCGCAGGCCACGCGCCGATATCTTCGAGCACCGTTGCGCGGTAGGCGATCTCTAGGAGCGGCTGGACGGCGATGCCCAGCAGCGCGGCAAGGAGCACGATCGGGATCAGCAGCAGCAGCTCGGCGACGCCCAGCGCGATCCGCGTACCCGACGCGTTGGCAAAGCTCGCCAACGCCAGCGCGATCAGCGGGATGACCAGCACCAAGGCCACCAGCGCGATCGGGAGCTTGATCAAGAGGTTGAGCAGGAAGAGCCGGAACGAAGCGCGCGACCAGCCCATCCGCAGCCCGCTGCCCCCCCCTACCTCTTCTCCCGTGACCTCATACTGGTCGACCATCCGGATTAGCGAGGTCCGCGTGACATAGCGCAGCACCACGCGCACGACGCCGAGCAGGAGCATGGCCCCCATGACGACCAGCAACACCACGCCGATCGCGATGACCAGCGGGCCAACGTCTGCCCAAAACTGGTCCAGGTCATGCCACCCCTCATAGGTCCGTTCCCAGCGCGTGCCTTCGCCATCGCCGCCGCCGCCCGGACTGCCGGGGGCACCGCTAATAGCGCCGCCGACCCCGCCGCCGGCAAGCACCAGCAGGAGCCCGATCACCCACAGCGCCCTGTACTTCCACACCACCTGTGCTGCACGTTTGAGGATCTGGATGTGATCCACCGTTATCCCTCCTTCCGGGAGAAGGGCTGGGACTCGACGCGCCACAACACGCTCACCCAGCCCATGTACGAACCATAAACCAACAACAACGCGACATAGAGCGCCACCGACCAGAGCGGACCGCTCACGGCATCCAGCCACGACACGACCTCGGCGGGCAGCTGCGCGACTGACGGCGCCGGAAGCAGCGACCCCAGGTCCACGCCCGCCGACGCCAGCAGCGGCTGCAGCGCACGCACCCAGCCGCTCAACGCCAGCAGTCCCAACAGCACGATGACCACAGTAACCAGCGAGAGGGGCACGACGTACCACCACCAGTCGACGCGCGGCGCGCGTGCGGGCTGGCGCGCTACGCGCAGCGCAACCTGGGCACGGAACGCCTCTGCGCTGGGGACCGTGTCTGGCAGCGCGTATGCGCGCAGCGTGCTGGACAGGCGTTCGAGCTGCTCGAGTTCCGCTCGGCAGCCCGCACAGACCGCCAGGTGCTCTTGTACTTGGCGGCGCCGCTTGGGCGACAGCTCGCCGTCGCGATATGCCTCTATCAAGTGCTCGATGTGCTCCACAGCTCATCCCTCCAGGTAAGGCGCCAGGGCCTCCCGCAGTCGCCGGCGTGCGTCGCTGAGACGCGATCGCACCGTGCCCATCGGTACGTCGAGCGCCCGGGCGATGTCGTCGTACGACAGCCCCTCGTACTCGCGAAGCACTAGCGTGACGCGCACCTGCTCTGGCAGCGCGCCGATCGCCGTCCGTACAGCGCGCGCCCGTTCCTGTTCCAACGCCAGCGCCTCGGGTTGGCTGCCCGGAGCCGGGAGCTCGACCTGCTCGATGTCCGCCGCCGGCTTGACCCGACGCAGCGCGTCGATCGTCAGGTTGCTCGCGATCCGGCAGATCCAAGCCCGGAAACTGCCCCCTGGGCGGTAGGTGTGCAGCCTATCCCACACGCGGACAAACGTCTCCTGGGCGACGTCATCTGCCAGCGCCGCGTCGCCGCACACACGATACGCCACGCCCAACACCATCGCGCGATACCGGACTACCAACTCGCCGAATGCGTTCCGGTCTCCAGATAGGCTCAGTGCGATCAGTTCGCCGTCCGGCTGTAGGCTCAAGCCCCCGCACCTTTCGTTCTCGCGCTCCTACCCATGATACGAGATTCGGCGCCCCTTTGTTCGAAAAAGAGAGGCAACTGGTGGGTTGCCTCTCTTCCTTCTGCAGGTTGCGGGCGGTGCCGGATCGCGCTCCGATCTCGCTCCTAGAACAGGTACATCAGGACCAAGACCGAGACGCCGTACAACCCCAGGTCGACGATAAAGGGCAGATCCCCGAGGACGATGTCCTCCGGCGTGCCTCCCGCTTTCCTGACGTGGATCAGGTACTGGTAACGAAAGATGGCGTACAGCACGAATGGGATGGTCAGCATCATCAACGGCTGCCCATCGAGCCGCGGCAGGTTGGGCGCAGAAAAGGTATAGAGCGAGTACGCCATGATCGCCGCCGAGGTGACGACCAGGCTCATCTGGTCGATCAGTTCCAGGCTATAGTGCTCCAGGCTGCTGCGATGCGAGTTTGCGTTCTCGCCCAGCGTGAACAGCTCGTGGCGACGCCTGCCCACCGCCAGGAACAAGGCAAGCAGGGTCATACACACGTACAGCCACGGCGAAAAGCGCGCCACGTCGATCACGACCACGCCGGCGGCAACGCGCAGGACAAACCCGGCGGCGATCGTCATCACGTCCACGATCACGATGTGCTTCAGGTAGAAAGAGTAGAGCAGCATCATCGCATAGTAGGCAAGCAGGATCGCGCCCAACGCCAGGTTCAGCACAAAGGCAGTGGGGATGCAGACTGCCGGGATCGCGATCGCCGCCGCCAGCGCGACCCTGCGGTCAAGCTGCCCCGAGGGCAGCGGTCGCTTGCGCTTGGTTGGGTGCTGCCGGTCCTTCTCGATGTCGACTAGGTCGTTGACCAGGTAGACGGCGCTCGAGACCAGGCAGAATGCGATCACAGCCAACACCGTGTTCGCCACCGCGACCGGATCGGTCAGCTGCTTGTCAAAGACGACGGCGGCGAAAATGAACACGTTCTTGACCCACTGCTTGGGTCGCATGGTTTTCAGCAACGCCTTGAGCACACAAGCCTCCACTTGCATCTACACCGGCACATCCCACGCGGCGCCGCAGCGCACGAGGTGGAGAGCGTGGGACCTGCAGAGCGCGTCGCGCTAGGCTACCTGGCGCTCACGCGCCAGGAGCGGCACGAGCCGGGGCAGGATCTTGTCTCGGATCACATACAGGTATGGGATGCCCTGGTTGGTCAGGATCAGCGTCTCGTACACGAAAACGTCGATCTTGTAGGGCCTGATCCCGGTCACCAGCAGCGAGAACTCCATCATGAACGTTAGTCCACAACCGATCGCGAACACGTACAGGATCGTCCGCAGGTCATAGCCCAGGACGAGCAGCAGGACATAGCCGGCAACGACGGCGGCGATCTGCGCCCAGACCTGGCTCTGCATGTGCCGCACGGTCATGATCGGCTCATCGCACAGCCCGACAAGCCACGAGGCGACGGGCACCAGGAGCCAACCCAGGAACAGGACAGCCGTCCACAGGGCGACGTCGCGCCAGCTCTCCCGCTCAAAGGCGATCCACACCCAGCTAAAGGCGACGATGCCATAGCTGATCGACATCATGAAATCAGTCGGATGCTTGATCCAGCGCGCCGAGATGCCGTACTCTCGCACCCCAGTCGCCGTCCAGATCACGCCGTCGATCACGTACATCAGCGCCGCCGAGATCAACCCCGCCCGGAGCGCGGCGAACCGCTTTCGGCGCACCAACAGCACGATGTACAGCGCCAGAAACACGGCATCAAAGACGAGGTAATCGAACTGGAAGCGCCGGGTAATGTCTTGATCGATGCTTAGGAGCCGATCCACCAGGTATCGCGCCCAATTCGCCATGACCACCCCATCTATTGGTCGTGCCGCCGCCCCGCTGCTCAGGCGGGATCCCTGTTACCCTCCGCGCTCACAGCACGCGCAGCCAGACGCCGGTTGCGCAGGTAGAGCACGACGTCTGTCAGGACTATGAGCCCGTTCAGTATATACAAATAGATCACCCTGTCAAAGCTGTACAACAGCTTGTGCAGCGTGCCCGACACGTACCCGATCAGGATCACGCACAGGAACCACAAGCTCTTTCCCGCGTTCTGGCGGGAGGTGTACGACTTGTAGACCGAGAGGGGCCACGCCGCCCCAAAGCAGAGGAGCATGCCGATCTCGAACGGGCTCACGTGTCACTCCTTACCGGCTGCCGCGCGCGCTGCCGCGCCGCCTCGTACAGGGCGACCGAACCCGCAACCGCTGCGTTCAGCGAATTGACCCGCCCGCGCATGGGCAGGGATACCATCCAATCACACGTCTCACGCACCAGGCGGCGCATGCCCTGTCCCTCGCTGCCCGCCACTAGGCCCAGTGGGCCGCGCAGGTCAGACGTCCAAGCAACCTGCGCCTGTGGCACATCTTCTAGCCCGACGATCCAGACGCCCCGCTCCTTGAGCAGTCCCATCGTGCGCACCAGGTTGGTGACCTGGGCAACGAGTAGGTGCTCGCTCGCCCCAGAGGATGCATTGACCACAGCGGGCGTGATCTGCGCCGCGCGCCGGTCTGGGATCACCACGCCGTGTACGCCCACCACCTCCGCCGTGCGCAGCAGCGTGCCCAGGTTCTGCGGGTCCTGCAGGCAATCGAGGAGCAGGAGCCACGCCGGTTCGCCGCGCGCGGCAGCCAGCGACAGCATCCCGTCTACGTCGGCGTAGGGGTAGCCGCCCACCTCGGCGATCACGCCCTGGTGGTTGGCCTGACCGCTCGTCCCATCCAGTTGACCCCGGTTCACGCGGCGCAGCGGAACCCGCGCGCGCGCCGCCAGCGCCACGATCTCGCCCAACGTGCCCCGCTCGCGCGCCCCCTGTGCGATCTGCACGCCAAATACCTCGCGCCGTCCTGCGCGCAGGCACTCGTACACTGGATTCCGCCCATAGATCGTTTCGCGCACCCTACGGCTCCGCTGCGGCGTGCACGCACCGCACGCCGCGCCCCACGCGCCCCACCACGCCTGCAACCTCGTCCCCAGCACGATCCAGCCGTCGCCGGGCGTGGCTGGGCCAAAGGCCCACTCCCTTGGCTAAGGATAGCACCGCTCGCCCGAATCGGCAAGTGTGTAGCCAGGAAGGAGATGCGCGGCGACTGCCCGGGGAGCTCGAGGGGCACCCCCTCGAAAGAATCCCTTTTCCCCGCCCTCGCGGATAGCGCCCGATTGCTGCGCTATCCCATGGGAGGGGATGCGCGGCGACTGCGGAATGTGTCAAGTATTGTGAGACAACTCTGATGGCAATTAGGGAGCATATCACGGCTCCCTAGGCTGTGGACAGCGTGGACAG
>JAFGIE010000214.1 GCA_016929775.1 Anaerolineae bacterium | reverse complement strand
GGCAACCAGAAGCGCTGCCAGAAAGGTAAGCAAGGCGACGATGAGGTTGGGGATGAACTGCAGCGTCCGGACGAGTAGCGCCTGTACTGCCTCATCGATGGTGTTCATGCGTCGCCTCCTCGTCAGGTAGCTGTCGGTGCCTCGAGCTCAGTATAGGTATGAAGATGCGGGAGGCAACCGGGGTTCTCTCTGAATCACGCGTACCGGCGGGCCGTGGTCAGCCACATCCTATGCCTACATCGCGTCTGTCCGGTCCAACGGACGATCTCTGACGAGCGCCCTAACGCTGGCGCAGATGCGATCGCGATTCGGGAGCACCATGTCCTCGAGCTGCCTGGCGTAAGGAATCGTGGTCTGTGTGCAGACTCGGGCATACTGGCATGGGATCCCAGCCTCGAGTATCACCGCTGCCAGCTCACCGGATAGGCCGAACCCCTCATAGTCCTCGTCGACCACCGCGAGCCGCCCGGTCAGCGCGACAGCTTCGCAGACCGCGGTCCTGTCGAGCGGCGAGACGGTCCGCAGATCCAGCACGCCGGCTGAGATCCCCTCCGCCTCCAGGTCTTGCGCGGCTTCAAGCGCCCGATGCACACCCACGCCCACGCTGACAATGGTAGCGTCACGCCCTTCCCGGCGAAGCACAGCCTTGCCGATGGCAAGGGGGGCCCAAGTCCGGGGCACGGAGCCCCTCGCTGCCGCCTCAGGTACGTCAAAGCTAACCGTGCGGCGCCCGCCGGAGCCCAGGAACTCCAGGTAAGACTCGGAGAGAAGCTTGTGCTCGAGGAAGATGACCGGACCCTCGTGACGCAGTGCAGCCAGCATCAGGCCTCCGGCATCGGCCGGTGTGGAGGGCACCAGGACGGTCAGCCCGGGGATGTGCGCCAGCCAGCCCCACAAGGTCTGTTCGTGTTGGCCACCGTCGCCATAGCCTCCGCCACATGGGGTACGCACGACGACGGGCGCAGTCCACTTGCCCCCCGAGAATGCCTCGACCTTTGCCGCATGGTTGAGCAGCGCGTCCATACACACACCCAGGAAGTCCGCCATGTAGATCTCGACCACGGGCCGCAGCCCCGCCATCGCAGCCGCAACGCCGGCCCCCAGGAAGGCACTCTCGCTAATGGGGGTGGCCCGCACGCGTTCGGGCCCAAAGCGCACCAGCAGGTTGCGTCGCATGAGTGGCACGTCCTCACCCCATACCACGATGCGCGCGTCCTGCGCCATAGCCTGGGCCAGCGCATCGTCGATGGCCTCCGAGAAGGAAAGGGTTCTCATGCCGGCACCTCCTCCAGAGCGGACGCGACGACGTCGACCAACGCTTTCGCGATCTGGTCCTCCAGATCGCTCAGGCGCGCAGGCTCTGCAAGCAAGGCCTGGCGGGCACGTGCAACCGGGTCGTGGGCCGGATCGCGGCGCGGGTCGGTCAGCGTCGCGTGCATCGCGCCGAGCACCTCTCGTAGTCCGGCGGCGCGGTCGTGCAGCGGTGCACCCCCTGGCTTGAGGAACGATCGGGTGAGCGGGAGGGCCATCGCCGGCATCTCGTGGAGCGGGTCGCGCACGCCCCTGAGGAGCTGAAAGCCCAGGAAGTGGCCTTCGAGGTGGACGCAGCGCGCATGCACGAAGGTGGGTCCGTGACAGGAGCGTGCTCTCCCAATGGCCGAATGCGCAGCTGTCCATACCGCGGCACTGTCGCGACCATCGACCTCGACGGCGGGGACGCCCAGCCCCTGCGCGCGATGACTCAGGCTTCCGCGCGTGACCCTCGCGGACTGCGTGGTGATCGACCAATCGTCGTCCTTGCAGACGAAGAGCACGGGGAGTTCCCAGCACGCCGCGAGGTTGAGCGACTCCAAGAGCATCCCTTCGTTCATCGCCCCTTCGCCGAAGAAGGCTACCGCGATAGCGCCGGGGCGCAGGGATTGCGCCGCGAGAGCGAATCCGGTGGCGGCAGGTCCCGACGCACCGACGATACCCGACGATGCGGCGAGGTGATCGCGGGAAAACATATGCATATGCCCGCCCATGCCCCCGCAGAGGCCATCCGAGCGCCCCAGCAGCTCGCGCAGGATCAGCAGTGGGTCGACGCCGCGCATCAACAGGGCCGCTGTGCCGCGATGGTCCAGCGCCAGAGCATCGCCGTCGCGCACCTGGCTGACCACGCCCGCGACGATCGCCTCCTCACCTGTCCCAAGGTGCATCTCACCCGAGATCAGGCCATCGTGCCAGAGCCCCGCGATGGCCTCTTCGAACAGGCGGCTCCTCAGCATCAGGGCGTAAAGCGCCCACAGATCAGGTGCCATAGCCACCTCCTGTTGTCTACGACTCAGTGACGAGATAGGGCTTCCGCTCGCTATCCAGTCGTGTGCGAATGACCTTGGGCTCGGGTCCGAAGTTGAGGAGGAGGTCGACCTCGTAGGGAGTCGCAGTCCGTTAGCGCAGCATGGCTTTGACGAGGGCGGGGGCCTGGGCGAGGGCGTCGGAAAGCTTGTCGGGATCACGACCTCCGGCCTGGGCCATGTCGGGGCGCCCGCCACCGCCGCCGCCCACCATCTTCGCCAGATCACGTACCAGATTACCCGCGTGCACGCCGCGGTCAGCGACAAGCTGTTTCGTGGTTGCGGCGATCAGCAGCGGCTTGCCGTCGACGACGGTGCCGAGGACCACGACGCCGCCCTGGACCTTGTCGCGGAACCAGTCAGCCATCTCTCGCAGCGTCTCGGCATCGGGAGCGCTAACCCGCGCGGCAAGTACCGGCACGCCGTCGACATCGATCACCTGGTCAAGCGCGGCCTGAAAGTCGGCGCGGGCGAGCCTGTGCGCCAGCTGGTCGATCTCGCGGTGCGCTGCTCTGAGCTCCTCCTGCAACCGCGCGAGGCGGTCGATGATGTCATCGAGGCTGCTGCCGAGCAGCGCCGCGGCCTGCTCCTGCCGTGCGCGCAATCCCTGCACGGCGCGCAGCGCGCCACGACCCGTCGTCGCCTCAATGCGCCGGATGCCGGCGCCGATGCCAAACTCGGAGAGGATCAGGAAGCCGCCGATATCGCCGGTGCGGTCGACGTGGGTACCGCCGCAGAGCTCCTGGCTGAAGGGCGCCGCGGCGTCGCCGATGCGCAGCACGCGCACGACGTCGCCATACTTCTCCTCGAAGAGCGCGGTCACCCCCTGCTGCAGCGCCTCGCGATAGGCCTCCTGGCGGGCGCTCACCTCGTAGTTGGCCAGGATCGCCTCGGTGGTGATTCGCTCGATCTCGGCGCGCTGCTCGGCGCTGACGGCCCCGGTGTAGTTGAAGTCAAAGCGCAGCCGGTCGGGTGCGACAACCGAGCCGGCCTGCTGCACGTGGCTGCCCAGCACTTGGCGCAGCGCCTTGTGGAGCAGGTGCGTGGCAGTGTGGTTGCGGCGGATGTC
Organism: Anaerolineae bacterium; assembly: GCA_016929775.1. Next base: position 1,941 of record JAFGIE010000214.1, on the reverse strand, counting down.
CCAGCGGCGGGCCGCCTCGACCTGGACGGTCGCCGCATCGCCCACCGTGGGTGCGCCCGCTTCTACCTCGCCGGTGTGGACGACGAGGCCCTCGACAGGGCGGCGCGTGTCGGCAACGCGTATCTCCCAACCGGGTCCCGTGATGCGACCCGTGTCGGAGACTTGGCCGCCCGACTCGACGTAGAAGCAGGTGTCCCGCAGGACGACCTCGACCGCGTCACCGGGCTCGACGGCTTCGACAATATCGTCGCCCTTAATGAGGGCAACAACCCGCGTCTGTAGCTCGGTGCCGCTGTAGGGATCCTGCGTCAGGTCCCACGTACCACGTTGCGCAAGAATCCAGTCCCGGAGCACGGGATAGACCTGAGCGTGGGCATCGGCCTCCATCTCGAAGGCGCCGGCAGCACGGGCTCGGGCGCGCTGCAGCTCGCGTGCGACGCGATAGCCGGGCTCATCGACCGTGAGACCCTGTTCCAGGACGATGTCTCGTGTGACCTCGAAGGGCAGGCCGAGGGTGTCGTGGAGGAAGAAGGCCTGCTCGCCTGAGATGGCGGTCAACCCCGCAGCCTTCGCTGCGTCGATCATCTCCTGCAGTCGCGCGAGGCCCTGGTCCAGCGTGCGGAGAAAGCGCTGCTCCTCGCCCAGGATTGTGGCTCTGATGAAGTCGACGCGAGCCGGCAGCTCGGGGAAGACGTGACCCATGCTCCGGATGACGGTGTCGGCGAGGGTCGCCATAAAGGGCTGCGTCAGGCCAAGCGTCCGGCCAAAGCGCACTGCGCGTCGCAGGACCATTCGCAACACGTAGCCCCGCCCGTCGTTCGCGGGCATCACGCCGTCCCCGATGAGGAAGGTGACCGAGCGGATGTGGTCGGCGATGACGCGATAGGCTACAAGGTTCGCATCGCGCTGGGCATCGGTATGCCCGACAAGCGCCTGTGTCTGCTCAATGATGGGCCGGAAGAGGTCCGTGTCGTAGTTGGCGCTTTTGCCCTGCAGCTGTGCCACCACACGCTCGAAGCCCATGCCGGTGTCGACGTGCTTGGCCGGCAGCGGTTCGAGCACATCGTTCCCGAGGCTGTTGTACTGGATGAAAACCAGGTTCCAGTATTCGGTGAAGCGCGCGCAGTCGCCGTTCACCCGGCATACATGGCCAGGCACGCCCTGCTTGTCGCAGGCTTCGGGACCACGGTCGTAGTGGATCTCGCTGTTGGGGCCACAGGGGCCCGTGTCGGCCATCATCCAGAAGTTGTCCTTCCGCCCGACATAGAGAATGTGGCTCGGATCGATGTCCGTCTCGGTGCGCCAGTAGCCGGCGGCCTCGTCGTCGCGCGGCAGGCTTCCCTTGTCGTCTTCGAAGACCGTGGTCCAAAGGCTTTCTTTTTCAAGGCCATAGACCTCCGTCAGCAACTCCCACGCCCAGACGATGGCTTCCTTCTTGTAGTAGTCGCCGAAAGACCAGTTGCCGAGCATCTCGAAGAAGGTGTGGTGGGTACCGTCGCGACCCACTTCCTCCAGGTCGTTGTGCTTGCCGGAGACGCGCATGCACTTCTGGGTATCAGCGGCCCGGGTGTAAGGCCGGGTGCCGGTACCCAGGAAGACGTCCTTGAACTGGTTCATCCCGGCGTTGGTGAAGAGCAGCGTCGGGTCGTCCTGGGGGACCAGGCTCGCACTGGGCACAATCGTGTGCCCGCGCGCGGCGAAGAAGTCCAGGAAAGTCTGGCGGATTCGGTCGGCTGTCCAGGTCTCGGTCATCGGTGCTCCTCGTTACGGTACGAATTGGCGCACGGCGCGAAGACACGCACGGCGCATTGGATTGTGCATTGTAGCGGGAATGAGGCCCTAGTCAAACTTCGCGAGCGAAGAAGACCTTTGAGCTTTTCGGCTCGACAGGAAAAGCTCAAAGGTCTCGGACGGGGGACTGCCGAATACGCGTCCTCGCTT
>JAFGIE010000213.1 GCA_016929775.1 Anaerolineae bacterium | reverse complement strand
GTGGATTCTCTGGCATCGGTCTCCTCCTTGTGAGCTTGTTTGGAGGGTATTCTACCAGAGGTCGACTTTTAATGCGATTGCCCTCCCCCTCTGATTTGACGAAACGCGGTTTGTACGATAGAATTACGGTTCACTATGCATGCCGTTTCGCTAACGTTCGCTGAGGCGCACCGGCTCGGGAGTCGCGGTACGTGTTTGAGAGTCTGACAGCCAAACTGCAGGCGACATTCGAAAAGCTGGGCAAGCGCGGCAAGCTGACCGAGCGCGACGTTGACGCTGCGCTGCGCGAGGTCCGGCTTGCCCTGCTCGAGGCAGACGTCAACTACAAGGTCGTCCGTACGTTCGTGGCGCGGGTCAAAGAGCGCGCCATCGGCGCCGAGGTCATGCGCAGCCTGACGCCTGCCCAGCAGGTGATCAAGATCGTCAACGAGGAGCTGATCCAGACCTTGGGCGATCCGGCGCCGCTGAATCTGTCGGGCCCGAGCCCACACGTGATCATGCTCGTCGGATTGCAGGGCTCCGGCAAGACCACAGCCGCAGCCAAGCTCGCCGTCCGTCTGCGCAAGTCGGGGCAGCGCCCCCTGTTGGTCGCCGCCGACACCTACCGTCCGGCGGCGGTCGACCAGCTCGAGACGCTAGGACGCCAGATCGACGTCACCGTGCACAGCGAGGGCACGGCGCCCCGCCCGCCTGCGATCTGTGCGCGCGCGATCCAGCGTGCACGCGAGGGCGCCTACACGACTGTGCTCCTCGATACGGCAGGGCGCCTACAGATCGACGATCAGATGATGCGCGAGCTCGAAGAGATCAAGGCGCTCACCCGCCCGGAGGAGGTGCTCCTCGTGGCGGACGCCATGACGGGGCAGGAAGCCGTCAACGTCGCCAGCACGTTCGACGAGCGCGTTGGCCTGACGGGCGTGGTCTTTACCAAAGTCGACGGCGACGCGCGCGGCGGCGCCGCGATCTCGATCCGCGAGGTGACGGGCGTACCGATCAAGTTCCTGGGTACGGGCGAGCGCGTCGCCGATCTCGAACCGTTCTACCCAGATCGGTTGGCTTCGCGTATCCTCGGGATGGGCGACGTGTTGACTCTGATCGAGAGGGCGCAGGATACCCTCGATCAAGAAGAGACGATGGAGACGGCGCAGCGCGTGCTCGAGGGATCCTTTACCCTCGAGGACTTTATGAAGCAGCTGCAGCAGTTCAAAAAGATGGGCCCGTTGAGCCACCTCATGGAGATGATCCCGGGCATGTCCCAGTACGGCGACCAGCTCTCGCCAGAGGTGACCGATGATCAGTTCAAGCGCATCGAGGCGATCATCCAGTCGATGACGCCACAAGAGCGCCGCGACCCGCGCGTGATCAACGCCAGCCGACGGCGGCGCATCGCACGCGGCAGCGGGCGCACGGTACAGGATGTCAATCAATTGCTCCGCGAGTTTCGGGAAGTCCAGCGCGTCATGAAGCGGTTTTCCGGAAACAAGCGACAAATGCGCAACCTGATGTCGATGTTCCAATAGAGCGGACCACGACAGCGGGGATGCGAACCTATTTCAAGGGAGAGAGAACGTACATGGTTCGAATTCGACTACGACGCACGGGCAAGAAAAAGCAGGCAAGCTACCGGGTGGTGGTGGCGGACTCGGAATCGCCTCGCGACGGACGGTTCCTGGAGATCCTGGGCCACTACAATCCGCGCACCGAGCCGCCCACGATCGAGATCGACGGCGAGCGTGCGCGCTACTGGCTGTCGGTTGGCGCACAGCCGAGCGAAGCGGCTGCACGGCTGCTGCGCAAGGTCGGCGTGCTGGCAGCTGACGGGGAAGAGGCACCAGCCCCCGTCGCGACGACAGAGGAGGAAGGCCCTGCCGAGGAGGAAGGCCCTGCCGAGGCGGAAGCCGAGATGGCAGAAGGCGCCGTCGAGGAAGGCAACTAGTCGGCCATCAAGTCAGACGCTGATGTAGCGGAAGGGGCGACAGGCGGATCGAGCGCCATTCTCGCCGGGATGGACTTCTCTCGTTTGCTCCCGCGCAGACTGACCGGCCCATCCTCTACCACAGGGGAACCAGCCACGCTCCGTATGGGTGATCTCAGAAGCCACGAGCACAGCCAGATGAAAGGGTGAGAGGCAATGAGCACGGTCAACATGCACGAATTCATCGAGTACATTGTCCGTTCCCTGGTGGATGATCCCTCTCAGGTACGGGTCACCGAGATCGAAGGATCGAACACGGTCATCTTTGAGCTACGCGTCGCGCCCGAGGATATGGGACGCGTGATCGGCAAAGGCGGGCGCGTCGCAAATGCGATGCGTACCTTGCTGCGTGTAGTGGCTGCCCGACAGGGGCGAAGGGCGACACTGGAGATCGTTTCATGACCGATGACCGGCTCAACCCGGTCTCGCACGTCAGCCAGGGCTCAGATGAGGTCCGCTCCCCATCTGAGCCCGCGTTTTTGGCGATCGGGCGCGTGCTGCGCCCGCACGGCATCCATGGCGAGCTGCGCGTCGAGATCCATACCGACTACCCCGAGCGCTTTGCCGTGTACCGCAGGCTGTACCTGGGTCCCGAGCACGCCCCCTTCCATGTGGAGGGACACCGCTTCCACCACAACCTGGTCCTGATCAAGCTGGTAGGGGTGAACGACCGCGACGCCGCCGATCTCTTGCGCGGGCAATGGGTCCAGATCGCGGCAGCGGACGCTGTTCCCCTGGCGGAGGGCGAGGTGTACTATCACCAGATCCTCGCCATGCGCGTCCGGACCGACGCCGGAGAGGACCTGGGCGAGGTGACCGACATGATCGAGACCGGCGCCAACGCAGTCTATGTCGTGAGTGGCTTGCAGGGCGAGATCCTGATCCCCGACATCCCAGACGTCGTCCTCCAGATCGACGCCGCCGCGCGGCAGATGACGGTCCGCCTGATCGAGGGCTTGCGCTGAGAGGACCGCCATGCCGGTCGACAAGAGCCGCTACCCACCCCCGCTGATGACCTCGGAGCTTGGCTCCTTTGCGCGCAAGACGATCGTCGAACGCAAGCCGCAGATCCTGCGCGAAGTGAGCGCCGCGCACCCCTATCCACCGGCGGTGCGCGCTGCGCTCGACGCCTTTGCGCACGAGATCGCCACGGACGCGATCGCGCCGCTTCGCGAGCGGGCTCCCGACGTCGCACTGTGGCACACGGCGTGGGCGCCCTTCGAGGGGCGCACGTGGCTCGACGTGCCCTGGTACTTTGCCGAGAGCTACTTCTACCGGCGTCTGATGGAGGTCGTCGGGTATTACCAGCCCGGACCGTGGCGCGATGTGGACCCCTTTGCCCCGCAAAAGGAGACCGAGCTGACCCGCGCCATGCCCGCCTTGCTCGGGCTCCTAGACCACCCGGAGACCGACCCACAGAGCGCGTTCGCGATCGCCCTGCACGACGCGCTGTGGGGAAACCGCGCCGACCTGAGCAACCGCACGATCTCGGCTCGCGCCGAGGAGGCGCTGCTCGAGCAGCAGCGAGACCGGCTGCTGATCGACGACACCGCGCGCATCTGGCGCTACCTCGAACAAAAGCCCGCTGCGCGGGTCGACATTGTCACCGACAACAGCGGGCTGGAGTTGCTCCTCGACCTGCGCCTGGCGGACGGTCTCGTGCGCACCTGGCGGATGCAGGTCCACTTGCACCTCAAACGCATGCCGTTCTTTGTCTCCGATGCGATGGTCCGCGACCTGGAACAGACGCTGCTGCGCCTGGAGCAGGGCCCTGCACGGGGCGCGGCGCTGGCGGCGCGCCTCCGCAGGGCGATCGACAGGGGCGAGATCGCACTGCACGACGATCCCTTTTGGAGTTCGCCGCTCTCCTACCACGATCTACCGCCCCACGTGGCGCGCGTGCTGTCGCGCGCAGACCTGGTCCTCTTCAAGGGCGACGTCAACTACCGCCGCTTGCTCGACGATCGCCACTGGCCTCACACCGCGCACCTCGCGGACATCGCCGCGCACATGCCGGCGCCCTTTGTCGCGCTGCGCACGCTCAAGGGAGAGCTGATCGTGGACCTCGCGCCGGGGCAGGCGGAGCAGTTGGCGGCGATCGACCCGACGTGGATGATCGACGGGCAGCGGGGCGTGATCCAGTTCGTGCCTGTGGGTGCGCGCCGTGGATGAGGTCCTGATCCCGACGATCTATGCGCAGCGGCTGAGCGCGTATCTCCAGGGGGAGTCGCTGTATCCTCTGCTCGCGCTCTTTGACGAGCATGCCGTGATCGAGCGCTACATCTATGGCGAGCCCCCGCGCAAGCACGTCGGGATCGAGCAGATCGAGGAGTCGCTGCTCCGCCTACCCCCGATCGGCGGCTCGTTCCACGTCGTCGACGTGCACGTCGACGAGCGCACCGTCCACGCACGCTTTTACACGCGCGGCTTTGCCTTCCCCCTGCGCGGCATGTACCGTTTTGAGCTGACGCCAGGCGGGCGTATCGCCCGGCTCTACATCGCAGCCCGCTACCACCCGGAGGAGGAGCAGCCCTAGCGCTGGAGCTTTTTCCGGAAGGCTTCGGTCAGCGCAGGCACCACCTGGAACAGGTCGCCGACGATGCCATAGTGCGCCACCTCAAAGATCGGCGCATCGGGGTCGCGGTTGACGGCGACGATCACCTTTGCCGTGCGCATGCCCGCCAGGTGCTGGATCGCCCCCGAGATGCCGCAGGCGATGTACAGGTCGGGGCGCACGGTGCGCCCTGTCTGCCCCACCTGGTGCGCGTACGGGATCCAGCCCGCATCCACCGCGGCGCGCGAGGACCCCACCGCGCCTCCCAACACGTGCGCCAGCTCACGGATCGGCTCGAACCCTTCCGGGCCCTTGACGCCGCGCCCCCCAGAGACGATGATCCGCGCATCCGCGAGGTTGACGCTCTCTTCTTCGACGAGAAAGTCGATCACCTTGCTCGCGATCGCGTCCTCGGGCATCAGCGCCGGCTCACGCACGATCTGTCCCTGGCGCGTGGGGTCCGGCTGGGGCACCTCGAACACGCGGTGACGGACCGTCGCCATCTGCGGGCGATGGTTCGGGCACAGGATGGTCGCCATGATGTTGCCCCCAAATGCGGGGCGCGTTTGGCGCAGCTGTCGCGTCTCGGGATCGATCTCGAGTGCGGTACAGTCTGCCGTGAGCCCCGTGACCAGGCGCGTGGCGATCGAGCCGGCAAGGTCACGCCCGCGCGAGCTGGCGCCCATGATCAAGACCTCAGGTTGGTAGCGTTCCACCAGGTCGACCATGACCGCCGCATAGGGGTCGGTGCGGTACACGCGCAGGGTCGGATCGTCCACCAGGAAGACGCGGTCTGCGCCGTACGACACCGCCTCCTGGGCGATGTGCGCCACGCCGTCGCCCAGCACGCAGGCGGTCAGGGAGACCCCGAGCTGGTCCGCCAGCTCGCGTCCTTTGCCCGCCATCTCCCAAGAGATGGAGCCCGCCTGCCCCTCGAACTGCTCGACCCAGAACCACACTCCCTGGTAGGCGTCGAGGTCGGCGGTCACGATGGCGGGCGCTTCGGCGCCGGGCAGCCGCAGCGCCTCGGTCGGGCACTCGTCGATGCACGCCCCGCAAAGCGTGCAGTTGTCGTTCACGACGGCGATCTCGTCCTCGTCCAGGTGTATCGCGTCAAAGGCACAGGCATCCACGCAGGCGCCGCACCCGATGCACAGTTCGCGATCGATCTGCAATTGAGCCATCTCTACCTCACAGGATCTTTTCCGCCAGGATGCGGTCCGCCAAGAGGTCCGCCGCCCGGACCGGGTCCTCCGCCGGGATGAACGTGCACTCTCCTTCCCGCGGCGCGGGCGTGAACACCTTGACCACCTTGGTCGGCGATCCGATCAGGCCAAAGCACGCACCGTCGGCGCCGGTGTCATGGCACAGATCCTCCGCCGTCCAGAGCGGATACGCGCGCTGGTTGGCGCGCCGGATGCCCATGAAGCTGGGATAGCGCGGCGAGTTGATGTCTTTGACCACCGTGACCAGGCATGGCAGCGGAGCGGTCACCACCTCGCGCCCCTCTTCGACCAGGCGCTCGACCGTGATCGTCCGCCTCTCAAGATCCAGCTCCCGGATCTTGAAGACGTACGTCAATTGCGTGATCCCCAGCTGGGTCGCGATGCCGGGCCCAACCTGTCCCGTATCGCCGTCCGCCGCCTGCCGCCCGCACAGGATCACGTCATACGCGCCGACCTTACGGATCGCCTGGGCGAGTGTGTACGCTGTGGCCCACGTGTCCGCCCCGGCGAAGGCCGAGTCCGAGATCAGCACGGCGTCGTCACAGCCCATGGCGACCGCTTCCTTGAGCGCGTCGATCGCCTGGGGCGGTCCCATGGTGATCACAGTCGTCGTGCCGCCGTGCGCCTCTTTGAGCGTGATCCCTTCCTCGATCGCGTACATGTCGAATGGGTTGATGATGCTCGGCACGCCCTCGCGGATCAGCGTCCCCCGCTCGGGGTCGATCCGCACCTCGGTCGTGTCCGGCACCTGCTTGATACACACGATCGCATGCATCGTCGTCCTGGTTCCTTCCTGGTTTCCATCGCGCGCCTGCCCACCGCGGGGATTATAGCCTAGATCGGTGAAGAGGCAAACTGGGCATCGTGCGCTACGGCCAAACCGCGGCGAGGGTGAGCACACGCTCTCCCTCCGGTCGCCACCAGGCGGCGATGCGTCGCGCGCCCGGCAGCTGGCTCGTCACCTCGACCGTCCGCCACGCCGCACCGCTGGCGTTCGCCCCGACCCGCGTCAGAACCACGTGCACGGGCTCCTGCCCGTCCTGCGGCGCCGCCCCGTCCAGCCCGTCGACGTACTGGACCTCGACTGCCCGCGTGTCGACCCGCAGCCCATGGCGCAAGGCCTTGAGCACCGCTTCCTTGGCGCTCCAGATCGCAGTGACGAGCGTGTCGCGCGTGGCGGGCGCACATGCCCACACGCGTTCGGCCTCCCCGGCAGTGAAAAAGTCGGTCACGAACGCCGCAGCGCGCGGTTCGACCTGCTCGACGTCCGCGCCGATCGCAGGCGAGGTCGCCGGCGACAGGGCGCAGAAGGCGCATCCAGCCCGGTGGCTGATCGACAGCGACGCCGTCAGGCGTCCTTCGCCCTCCAGCGAGAGATAGGGCGCCCCGTCCGGGTCGTTGCATACGCTGATCGCCCCAGGCGGCAAGCTCTCGTACGCCGGTATGCTCAGGCGCAGCAGCTCTTTCGCAGTCCATCGCCCGAGGAGCCACTCCTCCCGCCGCTTGGGAAACCGCAGCCCCTCGACCGTCCGCCGCTCGGCTGCGCTCAGAAAGCCCTGCGCCGGCGCGTCTGCGGCGGCGCAGAGGTGCCAGTAGATCACGTGGCTGTGCCCTCCACGATTGCCCGGATCGGCGCCACGTGCGCGTGATCGACCGGCGCCGGGAGCCGCGCAGTGCGATATCCCCGCAGTTCGAGGTAGAGGTTGCCGTGCGCGTCCACGACGCGCGCGTCGAAGGCCAGATCGTCTTCGCCCACCTGTCGGGGCTCGATCTGGGCATAGACCGGCCCATCCTCGGACGGCGTGCGATACACGGTCACCTGTTCGATCGCCGTCGGCAGCGCCAGGACGCCCGTCTTGCCGATCTCCCACACGCCCGCCGTCTGCAAGCACAGCTCGATCAGCAGCGGCGCGATCAGCGTCTCTTTCTCCGCATCGGTCATGGGCGGCAGATCGGACTTGTACCTGCCGATCACGCTGACGCCGTCTGACTGCACGCCGTCGAGAACCTGGAAGGCGGGCCCGTGAAAGTAGACGCGATAGATCGCGTCTTGATCCAGCGTCTGCGCGCCGTTCCACTGCGGCGCCGGCGCCGTACGCCGGCGCTCCTCCTCCCCCGATTGCGGCGCGAGGAGCACGCGCCCAGAGAAGTGACGGGTGTGCTGCGTCTCACCGCTCTTGAGCGTGCGCGCCGATTCGAGCGCTACCTCGGCGGCGAGCCCATCCTCCGTTGGCGAGAGCCGGACGCACCACGTCAGGGCGCGCGGCTCACTGCGGTAGAACTTGAGCGGGGCATGAAAGCGTACGTCCTCGATCGACGCCACGCGCATCGGCGCTGGCGCCCCGCCAACCCGCGTCGCAGCCAAGGTGGCGACCTCGGCAAACCCCTCCACGCCCATGACGCCCGGCAGCAGCGGCGTCTCGTCCAGGGCGTGGTCGTGCAAAAAGGGCTCCGCCCTGGGGTCCAGCTCGGCGACAAAGACAAAGCGCCCGTCGTGGTCGAGACCCCTCAGCTGACCGGCAACCGGGAATGTGTGCGCGATCGCGCCGTTGGTCGAGGCTAGGTCGAGCCCCCCGTCCGGATCGCGTGGGTCGAGGAGCACGCCCAGCGAGGTCGCGATCAGCACCTCGCCCCCGGTGCCCTGCGTGATGATCTCGCGGCGCACCACGGGCACAGCGGCTGCCGGATCGAGCATGTCGATCCCGGCGCGGCGCATCATCTCCGGGATGCTGCCCCGGGTCGCCATGCCGACCTGTCCCCACGCGCTCCAGTCGGTCGCCACAGCTTTGGTCGCGGGATGCGTGGCGCGCATGGCAGACGTGAGCTTGCACAACAGGTCGTTGGCTGCACTATAGTCGGTCTGCCCAGCATTGCCAAACCGCCCGGCGATCGACGTAAAGACCACGGTCACCCCGAGCGGGCAACGCTGCGCGTGCGCCGCCTTGAGCACGTTGTAGAACCCATCCGCCTTGACGTCGTATACCAGGTTGAACTCGCGTGGCTCTTTGTCCGGCAGAAAGTGGCTTCGCTCCAGCCCGGCGGCGTGGAGGAGCACGTCGACGCGCCCGTGCGCCGCCGCGATCTCGCCGATCAGGTCGTGGATCGCCCCGCCATCGGTCACGTCACAGGAGCGATAGTGCACCTTGCCGCCCGCGTCCTCGATCGCGCGCATCGCCGCCAGCACGGCGGCGTTCCGCTCCAGGATGCTGAGCTCGCGGTTCACCAGCACCGGAGTCGGGCGCTCGCCCGACTCTTGGATGCGGGCGGCGATATCTCGCTTCAGCCACTTGAGATCGTCGCCCTCCAACCGTCCCAGATCGGGGTTCTGCGGGTCGGGCGTCGGCGCGATATCGGTCAGGTAGAACGTGCCGCCCGACGCGCGCGCCAGGTCGGTGACGATCGCCGCCGTGATCCCGCCCGCGGCGCCCGTGATCAAGAACACCGAGTCGTGATTCAGCTCGATCTCGGCGCCGACGCCGGAAACGGGCCGTTCCACGAGCACGATGCCGAACCGCTGACCGGCATGGTACCCTAGCTCGACCGCGCCGGGATCGCGCAGCGTCTCGTCCACCAGGAGCTCGGCGATCTGGCGGTCGTCAGCCTCCAGGGCAAAGTCGATCGCCTTGACCAGCGCCTCGGGCCGCTCGCGCGCGTACGCCTTGGTGAACCCCGTGACCGCCCCACCCAGCGGCGCCGTAGCGCCCTGCGGGCCATACCCGTGCAGCCCGCCCAAACGGGTCGCGCTGACCAGGAATACGTGCTCCGGGAGGGCGCGCATCAAGGTGTAGAGCGACTTGACGCGCTTGGCCTGCTCGGCGCGCCACCCTTCCAGGTCCATCTCGACCAGGGGCGGCTCCACGTCGAGCGCCGGCAAAAAGTACACGCCGTCGATCGGCCCCTCGGCCAGCCACGCCGCCACTTGCTCGCTCACCCGTTCGGGCCACGCCTCCTTGAGGATCAGGGCCTTGACCTTGCGCGCCCGCAGCCGGTAGCCCACGTACCTGCCCACCTTGCCCTCGTCGCTCACGACGACGATGCGCTGCCCCTCTCGGAACGTGACGCCCGTCTCTTTACACAGCGCCAGCTCGGGACGGAGCACGGGGACGGGCACGCGACGCGGCAGCGTGTTCGCCGCATCGATGCCAGCTACGGGGTCGAACCGGGTGGGCGAACCAGCCCGTTCGACCACCTCGGTCGGGGCGATCACGGTCTCGGCAGGCGCGGAGGGCGCGGGAGCCGCAGCCGACTGCGCGGGCGTCGCCAGGTCGGGCCTCGACGCGTACACGAACTCGATCACCTTTGCCAGCGTGTTATAGTCGCGCAGCTGCAGGTCCTCGCGCCGCGG
>JAFGIE010000212.1 GCA_016929775.1 Anaerolineae bacterium | reverse complement strand
GTGGATTCTCTGGCATCGGTCTCCTCCTTGTGAGCTTGTTTGGAGGGTATTCTACCAGAGGTCGACTTTTAATGCGATTGCCCTCTCGCACGCGCCGCTGCAAAGTCGAGGGCGCTGCCCTCTCACTCCGGAGGAGCGCAGCGATGCATGAATCGCAAACTCGAACGCCGAGCGGTGCGGGCTAGGCCTTGCTGCCTCCCCGCCCCTTCTTCCCGCGTCCCTTGGCCTTTTTGGCCTGCTCGGCTTTGCCCAGCCGCACCATCCGCCGCGCGAGCATCGCCGCGCCCAGCACGCCAGCATAGTCCTTCAGCTCACTCGGGACGACGTGCACCTGGTCCTTGTCCTGTTGGTTCAGGTAGTATTGCTCGGCGATCTCGCGCACAGGATCGACGTATGACGCGCCCAGCCGCTCGACGACGCCGCCGCCGAGGACGACCGCCTCCGGGTCAAAGTTGTTGACCGTGTTGGCGACCAAGAGTCCCATGTAGTACTGGGCTCGGGCCATCACCTCGTGCATCAACACATCGCCGCGCTCGAGGGCAGCGGCAAGGACGCTGCTGCTCAGCGTATTCCGGCCCATCTCTGCCATGATCCCGGGGATCAAGCTCTCGCGTCCTGCGGCAAGGCCAGCCTGGATCTCGCGATCGATCGCCGTCCGGCTCGCCAACGCCTCGGCGCAGCCGCGCCGACCGCATCCACACAGCGGGCCATCGGCGAGCAAGATCGTATGCCCCACCTCGCCTGCCGTGAAGCGGTGCCCACGGTACAGCTCGCCGCCGATGATCACCCCGCCGCCGATCCCGGTGCCGACAAAGATCGCCACCATGTCCTGGTAGCCACGCCCGGCGCCGAGCACGTGCTCGCCTACAGCGCCTACGTTCACATCGTTGTCCAGAAAGACCGGGCAGCCCAGCCGCTCTTGGACATACGAGACCACCGGCGTATTGTTCCAGGTCGGACCCAGGTTGGGCGCGTGGTAGATCACGCCCGTCTGAGGGTTCAGCGGGCCGGGCATCCCGATGCCGATCGCGCGCACTCGGTTGCGCTTGACGCCCGCATCCGCCATCGCGCTCTGGATGGCCTGGATGATCCGCTCCAGGACAGCGCTGGCGCCCTCCTGGGCCAGGGTCTTGTCCTTCTTTTCGCCCAGGATCTTGCCCTTGCCGCTCGTGACAACAGCTAGTAGACTCGTGCCGCCAACGTCAACGCCGACCAGGACCTTCTTGGCCATCGATCACCTCTCCTTCGCTGCCACGTCCCCATTGTCTGAGCGTATTATAGCACGAACGCCTACCGTAGGACAATGGGCCATCTGCGCCGGTGGTCTCTTGTTTGGGCAACGGAGCTGCCAACACGAAGGCAGTTCCCAGGGCCACGGCGCCTTGCGTAGCGCAACGTGCAACACGCCGACCCACTCGATCGGCGCGGAGATCGGCCTCTGAGCAGCGCCTGCACGTGCGCCCATCTGCACGTGCGCCCATCTGCACGTGCGCGTCCCTGCCTGCTGGCTGCGTCGGGCGATCCGCAGGGACGGTGGTGCGCGCCGGGGCGCGATGGTTGCGCTTCCGTCGCTCCTTGGTTATAATGGTGCCGCTAGCCGGTAACAGAGGAGCACACACGTGGACGTCGCACACGAAGGGGACCTAGTCCTGCTGTTCTCCAAGGACTACAAGCAGTACGTGATTGCGCTGCGAGCAGGGGCGCGGATGCAGACCCACCGCGGCATCGTCGCACACGACGACCTGATCGGGCAGCCGCTGGGCAGACAGGTACGGACACACCTCGGTCACGTCCTGCTCGTGCTGGAACCGTCGACCGGCGACCTGATCCGGCGAGTCAAGCGCGTGACCCAGATCATGTACGCCAAGGACATCGGTTATGTGCTGCTGCGCCTCAACATCCGCCCGGGCGCACGCGTGATCGAGGCAGGAACGGGCAGCGGGGGCTTGACGATCGCCCTTGCGCGGACGGTGCAGCCCAGCGGGCACGTCTACTCGTACGAGCACCAGCCCGAGATCCAGGGCGTCGCGCAGGAGAACGTGCGCGCGCTGGGGCTCGGCGAGTACGTGACCTTTCGCCTGCGCGACATCGCCGACGGCTTTGAGGAGCACGAGGTCGACGCGTTGTTCCTGGACGTCCGCGATCCGTGGAGCTACTTGGCGCAGGCACACGCTGCCCTCAAGGGCGGCGGGTTCTTTGGGGCGATCGTACCCTCTACCAACCAAGTCGCGCACCTGCTGAACGACCTACAACGCTCCGCGTTCTCGGTCCTGGAGGTCGAGGAGCTGATCCTACGCCCCTACAAAGCGGTGCCTGCGCGGCTGCGCCCGATGGACCGCATCGTGGGGCACACCGGTTACCTCGTGTTCGCGCGCAAAGTGGTGGGCGAGCTGGACGGCGACTGGTTCACGCCCTCTCGCGGACGCGCCCGGGCGGCGGAACGGGGCGCACAGGACGACTATTGGTGAACCACGCGAGATGGAGGCGTACATGCCCCAGGCAAGCGCCGCACATGCGGCCCTAGCAGGATCGCGCTACCAGCCATTGAGCGCAGAGCTGGTCGCGCGCCTGTGCGCGATCGTCGGCGATCAGCACGTGATACAGGACCCGGAACGCATGGTCGACTATGGGCACGACGAGGTCGCGGGCGAGGAACACGCGCACATGCCAGACGTGGTGGTCAAGCCGGGGTCTACAGCTGAGGTTGCAGCCGTGATGCGACTGGCAAACGAAGCGCGCGTCCCGGTTACGCCGCGCGGCGCCGGTTCGGGCCTTTCCGGCGGCGCAGTGCCGGTGTACGGCGGGATCCTGCTCTCCCTGGAACGCATGGACCGCATCCTCGAGATCGACCGTGAGAACATGGTCGTCGTCGTCCAACCAGGCGTGATCACCAATGCGATCAACGATGCCGTGAACCTAGAGGGGTTGTTCTACGCCGGCTACCCGATGAGCCAGGAGACGTGCTATGTGGGCGGCAACGTCGCCGAGAACGCCGGCGGAGGACGCGCGATCAAGTACGGCGTCACGGGGCGGTACGTGCTCGGCTTGGAGGTCGTGCTCCCCACGGGAGATGTGATCCGCCTCGGCGGCAAGCGCGTCAAGGACGTCACCGGCTATGACCTGATCCACCTCTTGGTCGGGTCGGAGGGCACGCTCGGCATCTTTACCGAAGTCACGCTCAAGCTGGTTCCGCTCCCTGCTGCGCGCATGGTGCTGCTGATCCCGTTCTCTGACGTGCGCGCGGCGATCGGCGCGGTACCGCGGATCATGACCCAGGGGCGGCTGATCCCGACCTCGGTCGAGTTCATGGACCGCTTGAGCGTAGAGACCACCTACCAGTACCTCGAGGATCGCCCCCCCCACCCGGGGATCGGCGCCATGTTGCTGATCGAGGTGGACGGCGCGTCGCAGGAGCAGGTGGAGACGGTGTGCGAACCGATCGTGGACCTGTGCCTCGAGCTGGGCGCGCTTGACGTGTACGTGGGCAACACGCCGGCGAACGAGCGACGCATGTGGTCGGTGCGCGAGAACATCGCCGAGGCGTTCAAGGCAATCTGCCCGGTGCAAAGCATCGAGGACATCGTGGTGCCCTTGGCGCAGATCCCCGACCTGATCCCGGCGCTGGAACGCCTGTCGGCGCGCTACGACGTGCTGATCCCGTGCTACGGTCACGCCGGCGACGGGAACCTACACGCCACGGTCGTCAAAAAGCCAGAGACGCCGATCGAGACGTGGCGCGAGGTCTTGCCGGCAATCCTGACCGACCTGTACCGAGAGGTCGCCGCACTGGGCGGGACGATCAGCGGCGAGCACGGCATCGGCTCCAAGCGGGCGCACTTTTTGCCGCTGGTCATGGACCCGGTCACGATCGCGCTCCAGCGCCGGATCAAGCAGGCCTTTGACCCAAACCAGATCCTGAACCCGGGCAAGATCTTTGCCGAGACGGCGCCGTAGGCGCCAGTCCGGGGGTAGAAGCCGCTGCATCTCCGTGCACGGGGACCTACCGGGCCGAACCCGGGGTCCGGTGGCTGCGCGAGAGGCTGCACGTGGAGGGGCACATGCTGAACGCAGGGTACGAACCGCTGTTCCATACCTACAGCATCGTGGCGCGCGACGCCGAGAGCGGCGAGCTGGGCGTGGCTGTCCAGACGCACCAGATGTGCGTGGGCGGCATCGTTCCCTGGTTGCTGCCGGGCGTGGGCGCCGTAGCGACGCAAGCCAGCGCCAACATTCGCTTCGGGCCGACGGGCCTGTCGATGCTGCGCGAGGGGATCCCGGCGCCACAGGTCGTCGACGCCCTCGTGGCCTCAGACCCCGCCGCCGACGTGCGCCAGCTTGCCGTGCTTGATGCCGCGGGGCGGGTCGCAGCCTGGACGGGCGCGCACTGCATCCCCCACGCCAACCACCACACCGGCGTGGGCTACAGCGTACAGGCGAACATGATGGCGCGCGATACCGTCGTGCCCGCGATGGCGGAGGCCTACGAGGCGGCGACGGGTGACCTGAGCCAGCGCATGATGGCAGCCCTGCGCGCAGCACAGCGAGAAGAGGGCGACATCCGCGGCATGCAGTCCGCGGCGCTCAGGATCGTCGGCGGCGCTGTGCAGGCGGCGGATTCGGTCCGCCCGCACTACGATCTGCGCGTCGACGAGGCATCCGACCCACTCGCCGAGCTCGGGCGCCTGGTGCGCCTACGGCGTGCCCAGATCCTCAACGCAGCGGGATATCCCCTCCTGGCGGAGGATCGCGAACGCGCGCTCGCGACCTGGGCCGAAGCGCGAGCCATGGCCCCAGAACTCGAGGAGCTGGGATTCTGGCAAGCCGTGCACCTGGCGGACGTCGGCGCGGACGCCGCGACGGGGGCGGCGATCTTGGACGATGCGCTCGCCCACGAGAGCCGGCGCAGCGGCTGGATCGAACTGCTCTACCGCCTCGAGGCGTGCGGACGGATCGAGCGGCGTGGAGCTGCGGCGGAACTGGTCGCCGCGCTAGCTGCGCTCGACGGAAACCGGACAGAGAGAACCGACCGATAGCGAGGGACAGACACATGCAGACGAGCCTTAGCCCAGACGAGATCCAGCGCATCGTATATGCACTGCACCACGACCCCTTCGAAGCGCTCGGCGCGCACGTGGTGTCGGTGGGAGGGTGCCCGGCGGTCGCCATCCGCGCCTTCCTGCCGCAGGCGCAGCAGGCGACGGTCGTCGCGCACAACGCCGAGCCAGAGGGCGCATCCAGCTACCCGATGGCCCGGGTCCACGATGATGGGCTCTTTGAAGCGATCTGCCCAGATCGAGAGGAGGTCTTTGGCTACCGGCTGCAAGCTGACGACGGGGAGGGACATACCTGGACGATCGTCGACCCATACTCCTTCTTGCCGGTGCTGACCGACTATGACCTGTACCTGCTGGGGCAGGGCAGCGACCACCGCAGCTACGAGAAGCTGGGCGCGCACGTGCGCGAGATCGGGGGCGTGCAGGGGACTCTGTTTGCTGTTTGGGCGCCCAACGCACAGCGGGTGAGCGTGATCGGCGACTTTAACGTTTGGGATGGGAGGCGCCACCAGATGCGCGTGCGCGGCGGGTCGGGCATCTGGGAGCTCTTTATCCCCGGCATCGGCGAGGGGGAAAAGTACAAGTTCGAGCTGCGGGCGCACGACGGCTCGGTCTACGAGAAATCCGACCCGCACGCGTACGCCGCCGAGTACCGTCCGCGCACGGCGTCGGTAGTCTGTGACATCGACCAGTATACCTGGGAGGACGAGGCGTGGATGGAAAAGCGCGCCGAGGGCAACCGCCTCGAGGAACCGATGTCGATCTATGAGGTGCACTTGGGCTCGTGGATGCGCGTGCCCGAGGAGGGATTCCGCTTTCTGACCTATCGCGAGCTCGCCCATAGGCTGGTCGACTATGTCGTCCGCATGGGGTACACGCACATCGAACTGCTGCCCGTCGCGGAGCACCCGCTCGATGCGTCGTGGGGATACCAGGTGATCGGCTACTTTGCGCCGACCAGCCGCTACGGGACGCCGGCGGATCTGATGTACCTGATCGACTACTGCCACCAGCACGAGATCGGCGTGATCATGGACTGGGTGCCGGCGCACTTTCCGCGCGACCCGCATGGTCTCGTGCGCTTTGACGGCACGGCGCTCTATGAGTACGGGGACCCGCGCAAGGGCGAGCATCGCGACTGGGGCACGCTGATCTT
>JAFGIE010000211.1 GCA_016929775.1 Anaerolineae bacterium | reverse complement strand
TCATCCGCTGCTAGGAACGACAAATCGGTGCCCCTGACTGCTCCCCTCACCCCGATAGCGAAAAGGGTGGAGATGTGCTAGAATAGGCGCCGTCGACCGTCGAGCGCTGCTGTAGGAGCGTGCATGAGCGATCTCTTGGGTGTCCTGAACGCCGCACAACGACAAGCCGTCACCGCCACCGAAGGCCCGGTGCTGGTCCTCGCTGGACCCGGCTCGGGCAAGACGCGGGTCCTCACGCACCGTGTCGCCTACCTGATCCAGGAGCGGCGCGTGCCCGCGTGGCGCATCATGGCGGTCACCTTTACCAACAAAGCCGCCAACGAGATGAAGGAGCGGCTGCTGGTCCTGCTCGGGGACGCCGATCTCGGCAGTCTGACGATCGGCACCTTTCACGCGATCTGCGTGCGCCTGCTGCGGCGGGAGGCGGACGCGCTGGGCATCGATCGCAACTTTGTGATCTATGATGACAGCGACCAGCGGAGCTTGGTCCGCCAAGCGATCCACGATCTCAACCTGAACGACAAGCTCTATACCCCGCGCGCCATGCACGGCGTCATCTCGCGCGCCAAGACCGAGATGCTCGGTCCTCAGGACTTTACGCCAAGCACCTACCGCGAAGAGGTCGCGCGCCGCGTCTACGTGCGCTACCAGGAGCTGCTGGCAGAGAACAATGCCTTTGACTTTGACGACCTGCTGCTGCGCGTGGTCGTCGCGCTGCGCGAGCAGCCGGCGCTCCTGGAAAAGTACCAGCGCCGCTACCAGTACATCCTGGTCGACGAGTTCCAGGATACGAACGCCGTGCAGTACGAGTTGGTCCGCCAGCTCTCCGGCGGGTACAGCAACCTCTTCGCCGTCGGAGATGATGACCAGTCAATCTATGCCTTTCGCGGTGCGGACTTTTACAACGTGCTGCGCTTTGAGCGCGACTATCCCAGCACGACCAAGATCCTGCTCGAGCAGAACTATCGCTCCACGCAGGCGATCCTCGAGATCGCCAACGCCGCGATCGCGCCCAATACGCAGCGCACTCCCAAAAAGCTGTTCACCGAGCGCCGCAAGGGCGCCCTAGCCCTGGTCCACGAGGCGTACGACGAGAACCAAGAGGGGCGATGGGTGGTCCAGACGATCCAGGACCTGACGCGAGACGGCGTCTCACCAGGCGACTGTGCGGTGATGTACCGCACGAACGCCCAGTCGCGTGCCTTGGAGGACGCGTTCCTGGCGGAGGGGATGCCCTACAAGCTGGTCGGCGCGACGCGCTTTTACGCCCGGCGCGAGATCAAGGACCTCATGGCCTATCTGCGCGTCGTCCACAATCCCTATGACACCGTCAGCATGGCTCGGATCATCAACGTCCCCGCGCGCAAGATCGGGACCAAGACCCTGAGCTCGCTGAACAACTGGGCGGCGAGCCGTGGGGCGCTCTTGTACGACGCCATGCAGGACCTGGCGGAGGCGGAGCGCGCGCCGATCGCCGCCGCCGGGCGGCGCGCGCTGCTCCGTTTCTTCGAGATGTGGCGCGGCTGGGTTGCGGTGCGCGACGAGATCAGCGTGCTCGAGCTCCTCGATCGGATCCTAAGAGAGTCGGGCTATGAGGCCTACCTGCGCGACGGGAGCCAGGAGGGCGAGGATCGCTGGGAGAACGTGCTCGAGTTCCGCGCCGTAGCCTCCGAGTACACGCACCTTCCCACCCAGGAAGCACTGCTCACGTTCCTCGAAGAGATCTCGCTCGTCTCGGACGTCGACAACCTCGACGAGGGCGAGGCCCCGACCCTGCTTACCCTGCACTCCGCCAAGGGGCTCGAGTTCGGGGCGGTCTTTATCGTCGGGCTCAACGACGGGCTCTTGCCGCACAGCCGGTGCTTTGAGGACCCCGATGCGATGGAGGAGGAGCGTCGCCTGTTCTACGTCGGCGTGACGCGCGCCAAGGACCGGATCTACCTCTCGCATACCTTCCGGCGCACGCTCTACGGGAACAGCGACCTGGGCGCGCCATCGCGCTTCCTGTCCGACATTCCCACTCACCTGCAGATGAGCGTTGCGGAGGCTGCCCCGCGGCAGACGGGGTTCAGCCTGGGCAGGGCGCGCGAGTCGACGCGTACGCGCAGGGCGTCCGACAAGAGCGCGGCATCGCAGGGCCCGTACAAGGCGGGAGACAAGGTGCGGCACCCCATGTTCGGCGAGGGGACCGTGATCGAGGTCAAGCGACGGGGCGGCGATTGGGACATCACCGTCGCCTTTCAGCGGCGTGGGATCAAGACCCTCGCTGCCAGCTTTGCCAACTTGAGCAAGGAGAGCTGATGTCCGCGTACGGAGGGTGCACCCCGTGAACTGGGTACCCAAGACGCGCACCGGGATCTGGGTCGGCGTGGGCATCGTTGCCGCGATCGTCCTGATCGACGTCGGGCTCGTGTGGCGGATCGTCTCTGGTCCGCCCAATGGCTGGACCTTTGTCTCTGCCCTCCTGGTCTTGGCCTCGCTGTTCGCACTGGCGCTGGTCGGCTACCGGATCTATGACCTCTCGCGGCTGTCCTACGCCTTTGATCGCAACCGGCTCGTGATCCAGACTGCAGGGGCACAGCAGATCGTGCCCACCTGTAACATCGAGCGTGTGATCGACGGGCGCGAGACGGCGCTCTCGGTGCGCATGAAAGCCCCGATCTGGCCTGGCTGCACCCTAGGGCAGGGGCTCGTCGAAGGGGTGGGGCTGACCCTCTTTTACGCAGTCGATCCTCCTGCCAGGCAGGCGATCGTGGTCACCCCAGCCCTCGCGTACGGCATCTCGGTCGACGACATGGAGAGCTTTCTCGCAGTGCTGACCACGTGCCAAGAGCTCGGGCCCAGTGTCGAGGTCGAGCAGCGTTCCGAGCGCGCATCCTTTGTGCGGTGGGCCTTTTGGCGTGACCGCTTGGCCCAAAGCGTACTCGGGGCAGGCGTTCTCCTCAACGTGCTCCTGTTCAGCCTGCTTCTGTTCCGCTATCCTCACCTGCCGGACGTGCTCCCGATGCACTATGATGCCGCGGGCACTGTGGACCGCATCTCGCCGCGCGACAGCGTGTTCTTGTTGCCCACGATCGCCGTGATCACGCTGTGTGCCAACGATCTCGCAGGCGTGGTGCTCTATCGGCGCCAACGCGTGGTCGCCTACCTGCTGTGGAGTGGGGCGGCGCTCGTGCAGGTGTTCTTGCTGATCGCCCTGTGGCAGATCGTGACCTGATCGGGGCTGCGCCATCTGGAGAGGAGGTGCACCATGACGCTCGTGCTGGGGATCGAGACATCGTGCGACGAGACCGCCGCCGCCGTGATCGCACAGGGACGCGAGATCCGGTCGAATGTGGTCGCCTCGCAGATCGACCTGCACCGGCAGTATGGCGGCGTGTTCCCCGAAATGGCGTCGCGACAGCACGTGATCGCCATCGTCCCCGTGATCGAGCAGGCGATGCGCGATGCGCAGGCGCGCTGGACAGACCTGGACGCGATCGCCGTGACGTATGGACCGGGGCTTGCCGGATCGCTGCTCGTTGGCATCAACATGGCGAAGGGCCTGGCGTATGGGAGAGAGCTCGCCCTGATCGGCGTCAATCACCTCGAAGCACACATTGCCACGAACTGGCTCGACGTCGCGCGCGCGCAGTCTGCGCCCAAGGGTCAGGCGCCGCCCGAGCTTGCGTTCCCGCTGCTCTGCCTGATCGTGTCAGGCGGGCATACCGAGCTGATCCTGATGAGCGGCTATGGAGAGTACCAGCGGCTGGGCGGGACGATCGACGATGCCGCTGGCGAGGCCTTTGACAAGGTCGCGCGCCTGCTTGGCCTAGCGTACCCCGGCGGTCCGGCGATCCAGCGCGCGTCCGAGGGCGGAAATCCGACTGCGTTTCCCTTTCCGCGCGCCCGGCTGGACAACGCCTACGATTTCAGCTTCTCTGGGCTCAAGACCGCTGTGTTGCGCACCGTGCAGCAGTACGAACCCGATCTGGAGCGTCCGGCAGACAAAGTCCCCGACGCGGAGGGGGAGGGCAAGACGACAATCCCGGCGCACATCGTGTCGCACATGGCTGCCAGTTTCCAGCGCGCCGTGGTCGACGCCCTGGTCGAAAAGACCGTCCAGGCTGCCGCCGAGTTCGGCGTCCGGGGGGTGCTCATGGCGGGCGGCGTGGCTGCCAACCGTGTCCTGCGCCAGAGCATGCGCGTGGCGCTGCGCATTCCCCTCCACCTGCCGCCGGTTGCGCTGGCGACCGACAATGCCACCGGCGTCGGCGTGGTTGGGCATTGGGCGCTGCACCGTGGGCACACCGACAGCTGGGATCTGGACGCTGTGCCCAACCTCAAGTTGGCCTACTAGTTTAGGACATTCTACATATCGACGCGTCACTTTACGTGGCGCTGAAACCGTGGTATAATCGCGCGTGACATACAGGGACGGTGCGGCAAAGGTCCCGAACGTCGTTGGGGACGGGCGAGTGCGCGTGCCCGCCATCGTGCGATCGCGGCACAGACTGCGGGGGGATAGGCCTATGTTGATCCGTTCGGCGTCACTCATCGATCTGAACGCTTGTCTCGCCCTCGATGCTAACTCGCAGACCGATCACGTCTGGCAGATGGATGCGCGAGAGGAGGGGGAGAGCAAGACGATCCACTTTCACACGGTGCGCCTGCCGCGCGTCATGCGCGTGGCGTATCCGCGGCAGCGAGATGACCTCCTGACCTGCTGGGAGGGCGGATCGCTGGTCCTGGTCGCCACCGACCGCCGCGCAGAGACCGTCGTCCCCGCGCGCGAGGCGCGCGAGGGGGAGGACGTGGCGGGTGTGTACGCCTACTGCCAGTTGGACGTTGTCCCCTGGCAGCGTGTGCTGTGGATCGAGCACCTAATCGTCGATCGTCCCTATCGACGGCGCGGCATTGGCACGGCGATCGTCGCAGCGGCAAAGGCATGGGGCGCGCAGCAGGGGCTGACCCGGCTCATGATCGCCGTCCAGACCAAGAACTATCCCGGCATTGCGTTTTGCGAAAAGCAGGGCTTTGCCTACTGCGGATACAACGACTGTTACTACGAGAACCGCGACATCGCCCTCTTTTTCTCGCTTAGGATGTGAGGCGTATTGGTGGAGGACGCGGCATGCTCTCCACACTGAACCTAGCGAACCGGATCCTGTCTTCGGCGGTGCTGATCACCGCCCTTTCGTTGGTGCTGTACCTGCTCCGGCACAACGCTCGCAGCGGGGTGGCGCGTGCGTTCAGCTTGCTGCTGATCTGTGTCATGGTCGTCTATCTCGGCGACGCGGCGCTCCTCGGCGTGAACAACTCGGACGCGACGGTGACTTGGCTCAAGTTCCAGTGGGTCGGGATCGCGCTCGTCCCCGCCGTGTACCTGCACCTATCCGATGCGCTGCTCAACGTCACGCGTAGTGTCTCGACCTGGCGCCGGTTGACGGTCAAGCTGAGCTACCTGGGGAGCAGCGTGGCGCTGCTGTTGGTCCTCTTTACGCCGTGGATGGTGCGCGAGAGCATGCCGGGCGGCGGCGCCGTGGTGCAGCTGCAGCCGGGCCCCCTGTTTTGGCCGTTCACGCTCTACTTTGCCGCCGCCGTGCTCAGCGGGGCGATCAACACCAACCAGGCGCGCCAGCGCTGCCTGACGTCGACCTCGCGACGGCGCATGACCTATCTCACCGTGTCCTTTGTCGCCCCTGCCCTGGGCGTTTTCCCCTACATGCTGCTCACCACCCTTCCCGCGGCGCTGCCCGAGGCGCTGTTGATGACGATCCTCTTGCTGGGCAACGTGTGCATCCTGTTCCTGATCGTCGTCATGGCCTACACGGTCGCCTACTTTGGCGCCTTTACCCCCGACCGGGTGGTCAAGTACAGCCTGATCGAGTACCTGCTCCGTGGGCCGTTCACCGCTTCCCTGGTCCTGGTGATCTTGGTCACCGTTCCCCGCGCCGGCAACGTGTTCGGCATCCCGGGCGAGCTGATCATGTTGGCGGCGACCGTGTCCACGATCATCATCATGCAGATGGGCGTCAACTTGGCGCGCCCCTTCCTCAACCGGCTCGTCTACCGGGGGGACACGGAGGAGGTCGCCTGGCTGCAGGTGCTGGACCAGCGGCTGTTGACGCCCAGCGACCTCAGCCAGTTCCTGGAAAACGTGCTGTCCCTGCTCTCCGAGCTGCTCCGCGTGCGGCGCGCGTTCGTCGTCACCCGGCGCCAGGGGACGTTCCAGATCGAGGCGTGCTGCGGGGACCGGCGCGCGGCGCAAGACTTTCTCACAAAGCACGACCTCGATCCGGTGCTCCGCACCTGCCAACAGGAGCTGCGCAGTGGGGTGAGCTTGACGGCGATCGATGGCTACGTGCTGCGCCCCCTTTGCACGCGCAACCGCGATGCCGTGCTCGGCATGTTGATCGTGGAGCGCTGGTACGCAGCGCCCGAGATCGAAGAGACGGTGCGCCCCCAGATCCTGGAGCTGATCGACCAGGCGCAGGAGGCGCTCGAGGACCGGCACCTGCAGCAGGGAATTTTCGTCGCCCTGCAGCAGATCATGCCCGACATCGAGCGCATCCAGAAGCGGCGCCAGTTGATGCGCTACGTGACCTCGCTCCCCCAGCCGATCGCCGAGAGCCCGGTCAACAGTCCCTCGTTCACGACCTGGGTCAAGGATGCGTTGAGCCACTACTGGGGTGGGCCCAAGCTGACCCGAAGCCCGCTGCTCGACCTGGAAGTCGTGGCTGCGACGCGCGGGCAGAATGACGGCGACGCCGTGCGCGCGCTGCGCAGCGTGCTCCAGCGCGCGATCGATGCCCTGCGCCCCCCTGGCGAGCAGAGCATGACCGCCGCCGAGTGGACGCTGTACAACATCCTCGACCTCAAGTTCAGGCAGGGGCTGCGCATGAGCGAGATCGCCCACCGGCTGGCAGTCAGCGAGTCCGACCTGTACCGCAAGCAGCGGGTGGCGATCGAAGAGATGGCGCGCATGGTGGCTCAGATGGAAGAGCGCGCCAGCGCCTCCGCAGAGGCATAGCCGGCGCCTAGCTGTGATCGGCTAAGCGCTGGCTCTTTTCGTACGCGGCGCGGATGCCCTCGGTTACGGTGGCGCGCAAGCGTCCCTGTTCCATTGCCAGCAGCGCCTCTGCGGTCGTCCCCCCTGGGGTGGTGACCATATTGCGCAGGTCCGCCAGGTGTCGCCCCGATTCGGCGGCAAAGCGCGCCGCGCCGGTCACCGTCTGCAGCACGAGCTGGCGGGCGATGGGCCGCGCGAAGCCTAGGTAGACCGCCGCGTCCACCATCGCCTCCATGAACAGGTAGACGTAGGCGGGTCCGCTGCCGCTCACAGCGGTCGCCGCATCCAGGTACTTTTCCTCCTGGACATAGATCGCCTCTCCTGTCGCCTGGAACAGGGCCTCCACCTGCCCGCGCTGACCCTCGGTCGTCGCTGCCGTCGCGGTCCACACGACCATGCCTTCGCCGACCAGGGCGGGCGTGTTGGGCATGGCGCGCACGATCGCCTCGTGCCGAAGGCCCTCGACCAGGGCGGCGATCCGCGCGCCGGTGACGATCGACAGCACAACCGCCTCGGGCGGGATCTGTCCCTCAAGCTGATCGAGTACCGCGGGCAGGACCTGCGGCTTGACTGCCAGGACGACGATGCTTGCTCCTTGCGCGGCGGCAAGGTTGTCGGTCGTCGCCCGGATCCCGTAGCGTGCGACCAGCTCTTCTCCCCGCTCGGCGCGGATGTCGCTCGCGACCACCTGCCGCGGCGCGACCAGATCTCGGCGGAGGGCGCCCTGGATCATCGCCTCTGCCATGTTCCCGCTGCCAATGAACGCGATCGTCACATTGTCAAACATGTCTGCCTCCCGATCGGATGTGCGTGGGGCGATTATACCCGCGATCCATCCCCTGTGCCAGTTTCACTCCGAAAGCGTCACGAGTTGGGGACCTCGCCGGACGTGACGGTCAATGGCCATACGAGGCTGTACCCCCGTGCCAGAGAGGACATCGG
>JAFGIE010000210.1 GCA_016929775.1 Anaerolineae bacterium | reverse complement strand
TACTACAAACCACCGCCGAAGCGATCACTACGAACGGTTTGTCGCTCAAGTGGACGATGCGCCATGCGTAGAGGGAGGGTGTGGTGTCCTATCTGGATCAGTATGCGGAACAGGTCGATCAGTTCGTGCGCGTGTGCCACCGTCTGGCGCACAACATGTACGTCACCGGCTATGGCGGCAACCTGGCGTGGAAGCTCGAGCCCGACCTGCTGCTGATCACGCCCACGCAGCGTAACAAGGGCGAGGTGCAGGCGGAAGACGTGGTGTTCATCGACCTGCAGGGGCGCACGGTCGAGGGGCGGCGCCGCCCGACGGGCGAGACGCCCATGTACCTCAAGTTCTTCAACGACCGCCCCGACCTCGTCTCGGTCGTGCACTGCCATCCGCCCGCGGTGTGCGCGATGGCGATCATGCAGGGCGAGAACTGGCTCATGCGCCCCCTCTATCCCGAGACGACGACCGAGATCGGCCCGGTGCCGGTGGTGCCCTATGCCGAGCCGTTGACCGACAAGCTGGCGGACAACTTTGGCCCCTACCTGCCCAAGTACAACGGTTTCATCATGGAGAACCACGGGCTGGTGATCATGAGCCGCGGGGGGATCCAGTGGACGCTCTATAACATCGAGGTCCTCGAATCGACGGCGCAGTCGGTCCTGCTGGCGCTCGCCGCGGGGAGCGGGATCAAGGAGCTGAGCCGGGAGGCGGTGGTCGACCTGGGCAACGTGATGGCGGCGCGCGACCTGCCCCTGTTTGGGCTGCCGGGCGTGAACCAGCGGCTGGAGGATCTCTACTTCTAGGAGGCGGGACAAGGTCGTGGCGATCGAGCAGCTGGAACGAGAACTGAACGATTTCGACCCGCAGGTGCGTGCACGGGCGTTGGAACAGCTGGCGGCGCGCAGCGAGGTGCTGACGAGCGCGCCGGGCGCGGCGGTCAACATGCACTGCCACACCTTTTTCTCGTACAACGGGTATGGCTACTCGCCCTCCGCGCTGGCGTGGCTGGGGGTAAAGCAGGGCCTGCGGGCGATGGGGATCGTCGATTTCGACGTCCTCGACGGCGTGGACGAGTTCCTGCACGCCTGCGACCTGTTGGGCCTGCGCGGGAGCGCCGGCATGGAGACGCGCGTCTACCTGCCCGAGTACGCGGCGCGCGAGATCAACTCGCCCGGCGAGCCGGGGATCTACTATCACATGGGGATCGGGTTCGTGTCGGGACACGCGCCCGCACGGGTGCAGGGGATCCTCGACGACATGCGACGGCGCGCCCGGGAGCGCAACCTGGGCGTGATCGAACGGGTCAACGCCTACCTCGACCCGGTCACGATCGACTATCAGCGCGACGTGCTCCCGCTGACCCCGGCGGGCAATGCCACCGAGCGGCACATCACCGAGGCCTACGCCGCCGCCGCGCAGCGGGCTGTCGGCGCGGACGGGGACGTCGCCGGCTTTTGGGCGGAGGCGCTGGGCATGTCGCGCGCCGAGGTCGCCGCAGTCGCGTCCAAGCCGCCCAGCCTGCACAACCTGATCCGCGCCGGGCTGATGAAGCGCGGCGGGGTGGGCTATGTCCAGCCCGATGGGGGGTCGTTCCCGTCGGTGGAAGAGGTGAACGAGCTGGTGGTCGCGTGCGGCGCGCTGCCCTGCGCGACCTGGCTCGACGGCACGTCCGCTGGCGAGCAGGCGGAAGAGGATCTGCTCGGTCTGTTGATCGGCAAGGGGGTCGTGGCGCTCAACATCGTGCCCGACCGCAACTGGAACATCGCCGACCCGGAGGAAAAGCGGGTCAAGCTGCGCAACCTGTACGCCGTCGTGGCGCTGGCACAGGCGCTGGACCTGCCGCTCAACATCGGGACCGAGATGAACCGCTATGGCCTCAAGGTGGTGGACGACATGGACGCGCCCGAGCTGGCTCCGGTGCGGCAGCCGTTCCTCGACGGGGCGATGTTTATCTATGGGCACACGGTCGCCCAGCGCGCGCTCGGGATCGGGTACCAGAGCGAGTGGGCGCGCGCCGAACTGCCCGCGCGCCGGGCGCGCAACGCGTTCTATACGGCGCTGGGACGCAGCGTGCCGCCGGGCCTCGCCGGGCTGGCGCTGCTCGAGCGCGTGGGGGTCCAGGCGGCAGATCGCCTATTGCGCGCCGTTTCTTGACCCCCGTCTGTGGACGGCTGTCTCTGGACGCCCGTCTCTGGACGCCCGTCTCTGGACGGCATCCTGGCTATCGCTGCCCCGCACGGCGGGGATGGAAATGGAGTTCGACCGATGACAGACAAGCTGACAGCCTATCGCCACGCGGAAGGGCCGCTCCCTGCGGTCAACCGCATGTGGCCTCTGTATGGGGAGGGGTTTGACAACCTGGGCGTCGACGACGCCCCGATCGAGGCGCCCATGCCCGTGCCGGGCCCCGACGAGCTGCTGGTGCGCCACGACGCCTGTGGGCTCTGCTTCTCGGACATCAAGGTGATCAACCAGGGGCAGGCGCACACGCGCATCTTTAAGGACATGCGCACCGACCCGGTCGTGCTGGGCCACGAGGTGAGCATGACGGTCGTCCAGGTCGGCGAGCAGCTGCGCGACCAGTACCAGGTCGGGCAGCGCTTCATCGTCCAGGCTGACATCTACAAGGACGGGGTCAACTATGCCTACGGCTACATGATCCAGGGAGGCCTGTCCGAGTATGGGATCATCGACCAGCGCGTGCTCAACGGCGACGACGGCAACTACTTGCTGCCGGTCCAGCCCGAGACGGGCTATGCTGAGAGCGCGCTGACCGAGCCGTGGGCGTGCGTGATCGCGGCGTACGAGCTGGCGTACCGCGTCGCGCTCCAGCCGGGCGGGACGATGTGGGTGATTGGCACGCCGGCGGCGGGCGGCGACTATACGATCGGCAGCGGGTTCCAAGCCGGCATGCACCCGGCGCGCGTGATCCTGACCGACGTTCCCGCTGCGCTGCGCGACTGGATCGTGGCGCGCGCGGGCGAGCTGGGGATCGAGGTCGTCCACCGGGACGGGCTCGCGCCCGCCCAGTACGCGTCGATCTCGGACGTGGCGCCCGAAGGGGTGGACGACATCGTGGTCCTGGGCGCCGACGCAGACGTGGTCGAGGCGGCGAGCCCGCTGTTGGCGATGCACGGCATCGTGTGCATCATGGGCGACGCGCCGATGTCCCGCCGGGTCGCCGTCGACGTGGGGCGGGTGCACTATCACCGCTGGACTTACGTGGGCAGCACGGGGAAGGACATCGCCCGCGCGTACAGCGCGCACCCGGTGCGTTCCGCGCTCAAGCGGGGCGGCAAGGCGCTGTTTGTCGGCGCGGGTGGGCCCATGGGGCGCATGCACGTCCAGCGCGCGATCCAGCTCGAGAACGGGCCGAGCCTGGTCCTGGCGACGGACATCAGCGATCTGCGCCTGGAGGACCTGGACGTCTCGTTCCGCCCCGAGGCGGAGGCGCGCGGCGTCACGCTCGAGACGCTCAATCCAATGAGACGCGACGCGTACGCCGCCGGCATGGCGCGCCTCGCCCAGCCCGGGTTCGACGACATCGTCGTCCTGGCGCCGGTCGCAGCTGTGATCAGCGAGGCGAGCACCTATCTCGCGCCGGGCGGGGTCATGAACGTCTTTGCGGGCGTGCTGCGCGGGACGATGGCTCAGATCGACCTCAGCCGCGTGTACCTGGACGACGTCCGCATCATCGGGCACACCGCGTCGAGCATCGACGACCTCAAGCTGATGCTCTTCCAGGCGGAGCACCACCTCTTGGCGCCCAACCGCTCGGTCGCCGCGATCGGGTCGCTGGAGGCGGCAAAGGACGGGCTGGTCGCGCTGCGCGATGCGGTCTATCCGGGCAAGGTCGTGATCTATCCCAACATCGTGCCCATGCCGATCACGGGCCTCGCCGAGCTCGCGGACACGATGCCGACGGTCTATGCCAAGCTGCGCGACGGGCGCGAGTGGACGGTCGAGGCGGAGAACGAGTTCCTGCGCCTGATGGTCAGGTAGGGGCCTCGCAGAGGAGGGATCGCATGGCAGGAGCACTCACGGACAAGGTCGCGATCGTCACCGGCGGCGCGCAGGGGCTGGGCGAGGCGATCTGCTACCGCCTGGCGGACGAGGGCGCGCACGTCGTGGTCGCCGACATCAACCTCGCGTCGGCGCAGCAGACGGCGGCGGCGATCGCGGCGCGCGGTGACCGGCGCGCGATCGTGCTCCCGGTCAACGTGACCGACGAGGCGCAGGTCGAGGCGATGGTCCAGCGCACGGTGGACGAGTTCGGGCGCCTGGACATCCTGGTCAGCAACGCGGGTGTGCTCCGTTCGGGCGAGATCATAGAGTTCCCGCTGCGCGACTGGCGTTTCGTGATCGACGTCAACCTGATCGGCTACTTTTTGTGCTGCAAGTACGCCTGCCGGGTCATGGCGGCGCAGGGCAGCGGCGCGATCGTCCAGATCAACAGCAAGTCGGGCAAGAAGGGCAGTTTCAAGAACTCGGCGTATGCCGCGTCCAAGTTTGGCGGGATCGGGCTGACCCAGTCGGTGGCGCTCGAGATGGCGGAGCACGGCGTGCGCGTCAACGCCGTCTGCCCCGGCAACCTGCTCGACTCGCCGCTGTGGGTCGACTCGCTCTACGCTCAGTACGCCGAGCGGTGGGGCATCACCGAGGCGGAGGTGCGCCAAAAGTACGTCGACCAGGTGCCGATGAAGCGCGGCTGCACCTACGACGACGTGTGCAACCTGGTCGTGTTCCTCGCCTCTGACGCGTCGAGCTATATGACCGGGCAGGCGATCAATGTCACCGGCGGGCAGGAGATGCGCTAGGGTTCCTCCGAGACCACCTCCACGCGCCCGGTCATGCCCGGCAGGAGGTCGAGGTCGGCGCCCTCAAGGCGAATGTGCGCCGCAAAGGGCGCCGCATCGCCGGCGGTCGCCGAGCGGGGCACGATGGTCTCGACGCGCCCGACCAGCACGCGCTCCGGGTAGGCGCGCAGGGTGATCTCGGCGCGCTGCCCGGCGCTGAGCTGGGCGATGTGGCGCTCGCTCAGGTTCTGCGTGACAAAGGTGAGCTGTTCCAGGTTGATCAGGGTGACGATCGGGGCGCCCGCCTGGACGGTCGAGCCGATGTTGACGTGCACCTCGGTTACCAGCCCCGCCCAGGGCGCCGCGAGACGCGCGTCCGCCAGGGCATCCTGGGCCTCGGCGAGCCTGCGCTCGGCGTCCTCGACGGCGCGCGCGTGCGTGGGGTCCTCTCGGCGCGTTACCTCGTCCTGGCGGACCAGGGACAGGTCCTCCTCGGCTTGCGCCACGTCACGCTGCCGGCTCTCCACGTCCAGGTAGTGGGCCTGCAACGCCGTGCGCGCATCCGCCAGGTGCAGCTCTGCCAGCTCACGGTCGACGATCCGCCGCTGCCACTCCTTGTAGAGCGTGTCGCGGATCTGCTGCGGCTCCCACGGGCGGTCGAGGGCCTGCTTGTAGTCGTCGTAGGCTTTGTCCTCCGCCTCCCGCGCGCGCGCCAGTTGAACCTGGGCCTCGGCGACGGGCGTGGTCGGCGGCTGCATCTGCGCGCGCGCCAGGGCAGCCTGCGCGGCGGTCAGGGCGCGCTGGGCCTGCAAGAGCGCGTCCTCGTAGCGCTCCCGCGCCTGGTCCACCTCTCGCTGGTAGGTCTCGTCTGCATCCGCCTCTGCCCGCTCCCGGTCCTCGATCGCGCGCGCCAGGCTCCGCTGGGTGTCCTCGACGGCGCGCTGCAGCGCTGCGTCGTCCACCCGCGCGATCTGTTGGCCCGCCCGGACGCGCTGCCCGACGCGGACCGGCAGCTCGAGCAGCGCGCCCCGCACGCCCTCGGAGAAGGCGAGCTGGAGGGGCGGGGAGCCGGCGACCAGCTCGCCGTCCATCAAGATCGCGCGCCCTGCCGAGATCAGGGGCGTGGTCGCCGCCTGGGCCTCTTTTTCGCTCGCGGCGGGCGGTTCGGATGGGGCAGGCGGGGTGTCGGGCGCCGGCTCGGCGCCAACGCCCCCGCAGCCCGCCGCCAGCGCGATGGCGATGCACAGCGCCACGATCAGCCTCAATCTGCTCACGGTTCACACTCCTCCCCCACATACCACCGGGCCTCTATATCCCGCGGATGATGTCGGTCACGCGCAGTCGCACGATCCCGCGCGAGGCAATGATCGCGCTGATCAGGCTGGCGACGATCACCAGAACCAGCACAAAGCCCACGGTGAGCGTGTCGAAAGCCGGGATCGTCGGCACGTTCTGCATGCTGTTGTTGCTCACGTAGAACAGGTATCCCAACCCGGTGCCGGCGGTCGTGCCGGCGAGGGTGGCGCTGACCGTCATGACCAGCGACTCGATCGCGAATGTGCCGGTGAGTTGCCAGCTGGTGATGCCGATCGCCTTGACCATGCCGATCTCGAGGCGCCGGGTCTGGACGGTGACATAGATCACCGAAAAGACGCCGAGCACGGACGTGATCAGCGAGAGCACGGTCAGCACGAGCAGGATGACGCGCATGGTCACGAACTCTTGGTGGGCCATGCGCACCTGCTCCTCGGTCACCTCGACGCGGATGTCGTTGCGGTCCGAGAGCGCGGTGCGCAGCGCCTTGGAGACCAGCGCCGGGTCGGCGGTCGGGTCCACGTCCGCCAGGATGCGCTCGATCAGCGGTGCGTCGCGCTCGGCGTCGCTGCACGCGCCGTCGACGCACACCTGATCCAGGGCGGGATCGGTCGTCAGCCGGAGAAAGGTGTCGAGCGAGACGAAAGCGGGGCTGCCGCCCCAGCGGATGTCGCGCATGTTGCGCCCGATGCCCCAAAACCCCGCCATGCGCTCGATCAAGCCGACCACGCGCATCGGCACTTCGTGGTCGAGCCCGGCGCCCGCGACGATCAACACGTCGCCCACCCCGACGTCCATGTACTCGGCAAAGCCCGCGGTGAGGACGATCGTGTCGATCTGCTCGAACATGCGCGCAAAGGCGGCGTCGCCGTCGCCGACCATCTCGGTCAGGTCGGGGTAGACGACGCTCAGCGGCGAGGCGGTCAGGCCATGCAGATCGACGCTCGCCAGGCGCAGGCGCACCAGGTTGCGCGCGCTGGCTTGGTAGCCATAGGTCAGCCCCACCACGGGCCCGACGTGCGCTACCTGCGTGTAGCGCTCTAGGAACGCCGGGCGCAGGTACTCGGTCTCTTCGCGCTCGAAATAGGTCATGTAGTAGCTGCCGCGACGCCAGACGGCGCTCTCGATCGGCGCGCCGCTGCTTTGGCGGACGTTGACGTCAAAGTTGGATTCGGTCAGCGCAGCGGTGGTCCCCAGGAAGGTGGGCAGGGTGGCGCTAAAGACGATCATGAGCGTGATCACGGTGTTGCGCTGCTTGGCGCGCCGCACGTTGCGCGCGGCAAAGAAGGTCAGCCGGGGCGAGATCAGGCGCGAGAACAGAAGCGCCAGGCGCTCGAAGGGGATCGTCAGCGTAAAGAAGAGCAGGCTCACCCCCAGGATGAGCAGCGCCATGCCGCCAAACATGTACGCGCCGAGCACGCTCTCGTTCCCCTGCGCGTAGAGATAGTTTTGGCCGACAAAGATCAGGCCCCACATGATCGTCAGCACCAGGCCCGCCAGGGTGATGTTCCAGTTGTAGCGCCGCTCGCGCAGGGCGGCGAGGTCCTCGACCTGCAGGTTGTCCGCCGAACCGGGGTCGATGGCGTAGCGGATCTTGGTGTGCGCCGCCTTGCGCGCCGGCGCCAGGGCGCTGAGCAGCAGGATCGTGCCCGCGATCAGCGCCGTCGAGACCAAGGACCACGGCGTGATGACCAGCCGGACCTCCTCCAGGACCGGCATGCCGCCCAGGCTGCCCTCGTTGGCGATCATGGACCCGATCAAGGGCCCGAGCATGCGGTCGATCACGAACGTCGACAGCGCCTGTCCCACCAGCATGCCCAGCCCGATGCCGATCGCGCCGACGATCATGACCTCGATGATCACCAGCGCAAAGAGGTCGCGGCGCCGGGCGCCGACGATGCGCAGAAAGGCGAGGTCGCGCCGGCGGTCCTCGACGTTGGCGTTGATCAGCGAGTAGACGAGCAGCCCGACGACGCCCATGGAGAGAAAGCCGTACACCACGGTCAGGGTCTGGATCATCGAGAAGGCGATCTCGGCGCCGTCCAGCGATTCGGCCTTTTCGATCTCGATCGCATAGCTGTCCCGCTCTTCGCCCAGCGCGACCCGGATCCGCTCGGCAATGCGGCGCACGCGAAAGACAGAGGATTCGACGTTGAGGGTGTTGTACACGCTCGGGTCGAGGGCGATCACCAGCCGCTCGGCGCGATCGGGGAGGCCCAGCCATTCCTGGACCGTCCCCACGTCGACCAGCACGCCGTTCTGGATGCCGCTCCCCAGCCCGCTCTGGAGGGCGATCCCACTGACCGTAAAGCGGTGCGCGCTGCGGTTGACGCTGATGTTCTCGGCTTGCGTCTCGCCCACCTCGCGCGGCACGGGCAGGACATAGCTGAGCACGATCTGGTCGCCCACGGCGAGGTCGTACGCATCGGCAGTGTCCCGCGTGATCACGGCGCGATCGCCCGTGATCTCGAACGTCCCTTCCAGGACGTTGATCGTGCCCAGGGTGTCGATCCCGGCGTCGAAGGCGACCAGCGTCGCGCTGCCGTTCGTCGCCCCGCGTGCGACCTCGACGTCCGTCTGGAAGCGGGGATAGATGCCCTGGATCGAGGGATGCACGGTACGCACGCGCTCGACGGTGCGCGAGACGGCGACAAAGGGCGCCGCACTGGTGTCGGTGCGGGAAAGGGCGATGTCGTGCGTGCCGACCTCGCGCGCGATCAGGTCGACGACTTGGCGGCGGGTGGTGGCGATCGTGTTGTTGAGCACGATCAGCATGGTCGCGACAAAGGCCAAGGCGAGGGCCATGATCGCCGTGCGTCCCTTGTGCCGGCGGAAGCCCTTGAGCACGTAGCGGGCGATCATGGCGCTGCGGTCCCCAGCGCCTCGTCCGTGGGCTGATCGCTGACCAATCGCCCGTCGCGGATCTGGATCAGCCGCCCGGCAAAGCGCGCCATGCGCGGGTCGTGCGTGACATAGATCACGGTCGTCTCGCGCTCACGGTTGAGGCGGGCGACGATCTCCATGACCTCGTACCCGGTCACCGAGTCGAGGTCGCCGGTGATCTCGTCCCCGATCAGGATCGCCGGGTCGTTCGCCAGGGCGCGCGCGATGGCGACGCGCTGCTGCTGCCCGCCGGACAGCTCGGTCGGGTAGTGATCGGCGCGGTCGGCGAGGCCGACCAGGTCGAGCAGGTCCTGTGCCTTCCGGCGCCGCCTCCGCCCGCGCAGTCCGGCAAGCGCCATCGGCGCCTCCACGTTCTCGAGCGCGGTAAAGTTGCCGAGCAGGTTATAGTTCTGAAAGACAAAGCCCATGGTCTGCAGGCGAAGGCGCGCGAGCCGGTCCTCCGAGAGGGCGACGATGTTGTGCCCGTCGACGAGGATGTGGCCCCGGCTCGGCTCTTCCAGCCCGCCCAGGATGTTGAGCAGCGTGGTCTTGCCGGAGCCGCTCGGCCCCATCAGACAGACCATCTCCCCGGGCAGTACGTCGAGGTCGATCCCGCGCAGGGCCTGCACCGCTTCGCGGCCCATGAGGAAGGACTTGGTCACGTTTTCGACGTGGATGATCGGTTCGGTCACAGTCCACTCTCCACCTGTACGCCAGCGCCGGGCGGGCATCGCCCGATGTTGAGCGCAGTCCAGCCCTACTCTAGATACGTTGGACAGCGCCTGTAGGTTCGCGCCCGCGACGGTTCCTTGCCCACCATGATACCACGTGCGCGCGCCCGCGACGAGGCCAAAAGGTGTCAAAAACCGCCGAACGCCTCGACCGGGACATCGGTGCGCAGCTCGTCGAGCACGCGCTGCAGGTCGTCTGGGTTGGGGAAGGCGAGGTAGACGGTGTCCGTCCCCCGCGCCCCTTCGGGGAGGGTGTAGTGGATGGCGAGCGCTGGACGGGCGCGCAGCCCGGCGATCAGGCGCCCGGTCTCGACGCGCTGTACCTGCCGGGGCGCGAAAAAGACGTACCACCAGCCCTGTTCGCCCTCCAGCGAGCGCGTGAGGAGCAGGAAGCGCGTGCGCTGCAGGCGCACCATGACCACGTGCTCGCGGGTGCGCACGAACGAGACCTGTGCGCGCTCGTTGACCATGCCCCGTTCGTTGTCGCTCACGGCAAACCTGCCGGAAGCGAGGCACGGGACCTGCTCGTCGACCACGATCGCGGGCAGCCCGTCGGCGCCGGATGGGAGCGGTCCGGGCTCGAAGATCAGGTAGCCCTTGCGCCGCGACCACTCCAGCCCGGCGAGGAGCAACGCGCCGAGCGCGGACAGGGCGATCGCGTAGGACCACGGCAAGCGCCGGAGCCAGGCAGCGGCGGGCGGCAGGACGAGCAGGACCCACAGCCAGTTGCGCAGCGAGATGCGCATGAAAAAGTGGTGGTTGGCCTTGTATGCCAAGTAGTGTAGCAGTCCCAGAAACCTGCGCATGGGGCGCCTCTCTGCTCTGTGCTCGTCACATCTCCCCGTCCAAAGCGCGCCAGGGCGCAGCGCGCTATGCGCCCGGCGCGCGCTCCAGCAGGGACACGGTCTCGATGTGATAGCTCTGTGGGAACATGTCGATTGGCTGGAGCTCGGACAGCCGGTACCCAGCCCCGCACAGGGCGACGACATCGCGCGCCATGGTGCCTGGATCGCAGGATACATAGACGATGCGCTGTGGGGCTAAGCGCAGGAGCGCGCGCAGGACCTCGGGCTTGCATCCCTGGCGGGGCGGGTCGATCACGGCGCTGTCGACCTGCTCCTCGAGCCCGGGCAGGACGTCCTCGGCGCGCCCCTCGATCACGGTCGCCGCGCCGTGCGCTCGCGCGTTGGCGCGCGCATCGCGCACCGCCGCTGAATGCTCCTCGACGGCGATCAGGCGCCCGATCCGGTCGACCAGCGAGAGGCCGATCGCGCCCACGCCGCAGTAGACGTCGAGCAACGTCTCCGTGGGATGGGGGTCCAGGTAGCCCGCGACCACGTCGAGCATGGCTTCCGCCTGGCGCGTGTTGACCTGGAAAAAGCTGCTCGCCGAGACCTGGAATCGGCGCCCGCGCAGCGCCTCGTGGTACACGTCGGACCCGATCAGTGGCACGTCGGCGCCATCGGCGCGGCGCAGCACGCAGGAGACGGGGACGTCGATCTCGAGCTCCGGCACGTCGTCGCCCTCGGTCTCCAGGATCACCATCTGCTCGCCCGTGTGGATCCCGGCGCGCAGGGACACGCGGCGCAGATCGGGCCAGTCCAGGTCCAGCACGGCGTGCAGTTCGTCCAACAGGGGGTGCAGGAGCAGGCAGCGCTCGATCGCGACGATCCGATGGCTGCGCGCCGCCTGGAAGCCGAGCGCGCCCTCTGCGTCGACGGCGAACTGGACGTGGTTGCGGTAGAACCACGGCTCCGTGTCCATGCCCAGCGTGGGCTGCACCGGCGCCTGGCGGTTCCCGAGGCGCGCAAGCTGATCGACGACGATTCCGCGCTTGTACGCGAGCTGCGCCGCGGCGTCGATGTGCTGCCAGTGGCATCCCCCGCACTCGCCATAGTAGGGGCAGGGAGGCGCAACCCGGTGCGGCGATGGGACGACCACGTCGTCCAGCTCGGCGCGCGCCCAGCGCTTTTGGTCCTCGACGACGCGCGCGCGGACCACCTCGCCCGGGATCGCGCCGCCGACGAACACCACCTTGCCCTCGTGGCGTCCCAACGCCTGCCCCAGGTGGCTCATCGCCTGCAGTTCAAGCTCAAAGGCATCGCCTACGGGCACGTTTTCGCCCCTCTCCTGACCCGGTGTGGCACGGACTCGCCAAGCGTACCACAGATCAGCCCGGAACACAAGCGCCCCGGTGGGCAGGTGGGCAACACAGGCACCGATCTTGGCCCGGGGGCCTCAACGAGTAGCGCGCGCCCGCAGTCCTAGGTGCCCTGGCACTGGTCAAGCGCCGAAGAAGCGGATGAATCCGCTACTACCTAAGTTTCGCCCAAAATGACGGCGATTTGCTCTAGAGTAAGTAGGGAGGCAAGTCCGGCACTCAG
>JAFGIE010000209.1 GCA_016929775.1 Anaerolineae bacterium | reverse complement strand
TGCTTTTGGCCATAGATGAACTCTTCGTGGACGGTCACGACGTTGCGCACCGAACCGTACTGCCATCCGCTGACGGGAGGCCAGTTGAAGGGCTCGTAGTAGTCGATCGGCTCGAACCACTGGCGGAAGATCAGCGGAAAGTAGTAGGTGCTCGTGACAGGCTGTGTGGGCGACAGCGCGGCGCGTTGCAGCGTCTCGCCGAGCAGCGGCGTGCCTGGGCCTCGGGTCGCGGGTGCGGCGCCGACCGGCGCGTCACCTGCGCGCACGAGTAGCACGAGGGTTCCGACGAGCAGCGCGCCAACGATCAGTGGCGCGCCAAGACGCACCATTTTTCCTCTCATGTGTGAATCCCTCTCATCATACTTTCCCATACCCTGGGGCGACGACGATCGATTATAGCACTGTCTCCAGGGCAGGTCAAAGCGGCAGGAGATCGACGACGCGCTGGAGGCGCTGCAAGGCGGTCCCCTGGTCCAGGAGCGCCATCGTCTCGAACAGCGGCGGCGTTGCCTCGCGCCCACTGATGGCGATGCGCACCGGCATCAGCAGTTCTGCGCGCTTCCAGCCCAGCTGATCGGTCAGCGCGTCGAGCGTCTCTGCCAGCGCGGGGGCGCTCCACGCGCCGCCGTCGACGCCACGCAGCGCCGCCAGCGCCGCCCCCAGCGCGGCGCGCAGGTCGGGCAGCGGGTGGCGCCTGGCGTAGCGGTTGCTGCCCAGCAGTTCGGCGCACTGCTCGGGGGCGGGGTCCCGGTAGTAGTAGCGCAGCGCGCCGGGCGCGTCGGCGAGGCTCTTGAGGCGCTCCTGATCGAGGGCTACGATCTGGACGAGACGGCTGAACGCGCGATCGTCGAGTCCCCCCCGCGGAAGGAGCCCTGCCTCGATCAACCAGGGCGCGATCCGCCGCGCCAGGTCCTCCACGCTGAGCCGCCGGATCCAGGCGCCGTTGCGCCAAAGCAGCTTTTCCCGGTCAAAGATGGCGTTGGCGCCGACGCAACGGTCGAGCGCAAAGGACGCCAGTAGATCGTCAAAGCTCAGGATCTCCTGATCTGTGCCCGGGTTCCAGCCGCTGAGCGCCAGCTGGTTGACCATGGCTTCGGGAAGGGTGCCCATGTCGCGGAACTCGCCGATGTAGGTCGCACCGGCGCGCTTGCTGATCTTGGTGCGGTCCGGGTTGAGGAGCAGGCTAAAGTGACCGAACGCGGGCGGCGCTGCGTCCAGCGCGCTGTAGACCTGGAGCTGGACGAACGTGTTCGGGATGTGCTCTGCGCTGCGCAGCACGTGCGAGATCTGCATCTCGATCTCGTTCACGACGGTGGCAAAGCTGTAGGTGGGGGTGCCATTCGACCGGTAGATGATCGGGTCTCCGATCAGGGACGCGTCCTGGGCGATCGCGCCCTGCACGAGGTCGACGAACGCCATAGGACGCGGATCGATCCGCAGGCGCACCACGGCGGGCTCACCGGCGCGCAGC
Source organism: Anaerolineae bacterium (assembly GCA_016929775.1). The sequence continues at coordinate 2,539 of JAFGIE010000209.1, read as the reverse complement.
CGGGCGCGCACGGCGGAAGCGGGCAGGTCGCGGCACGCGCCGCTGTAGCGGTAGGGGACGCCGGCGGCGCGCGCGCGTGCGCGCTCACGCGCTACATCGTCGCGCGTACAGAAACAGTGGTAGGCCCTCCCGGCGTCGAGCAGCTGGCGCACTGCCTGGTCATAGTGTGCGACGCGCTCTGACTGGCGGTAAGGGCCGAAGGGCCCGCCGATGTCCGGTCCCTCGTCCCACTGCAGCCCCAGCCAGTGGAGGCCCTCGAGCACGCCCTGTTCGGACGCAGCCGTAGAGCGCCTGGAATCGGTATCGTCGATGCGCAGGATAAAGGCGCCCCCGTGCTGGCGGGCATAGAGCAGGTTGTACAGTGCGTTGCGCGCTGTCCCCACGTGGCAGTTGCCGGTCGGGCTGGGGGCGATGCGCACGCGCACGGGGCGGCTGTCCTCTCGGCTGTCCATAATCTATGCTCCTCTCTGCACGAAAAAGAGGGGCTGCGCGATTCCTGCGCAGCCCCTCTCCGGTAAGCGGGTGGTCTGGGTGTGTCGTGCGACCTCACGGGTCGCCCGCGCCCAGGGATGGCTGCGCAAGGCGCAACTGCTGCTGCTCTTGTTCGCGCAGCAGTGCTGCCTCGTGCTGCCCCGACTGGGCGCCGAGCATACGTACTATGCGGTCGCGCACGGGGTGCGATGCCCTGGCTGACACGGTCTCCGTCCGATCTCGTTCAGGTCCTCTCCACTGTCTCTATTGTACACGAACGCAGCCCGATGTCAAGGGGTCTCGGGATCCGAAATCGCCCCCAGGCGCTCGACCGCTTCCATGCACGCCCGCCCGTTGTGATAGGGACACTTCCAAAAGCTGACCTTGGGCTCGTCATGGCCCCGGGCGCCGTCGCGGGAGACATAGCGGAACCAGCCGCCCTGTTCCCGGTCGATCAGGTGGCGCTCGACAAAGTCCCAGCTGCGCAGGGCGGCGTCCAGCAGGTGTGGCCTGCCGGAGAGCTGGTAGGCGTTGAGCAAGCCGACCACGGCTTCGGCCTGGGGCCACCACTGCTTGCTGTCGTCGACCAGGCCCGCCGGGCTCGCTTCGTAGAGCAGGCCCCCGTCAGGGTCCATGCCCTCGGCGAGCGTGGCCTCAGCCATGGCGACAGAAAGGGGACGCACCAGGCCCAGCAGCGGCTCGTCGTGGAGCAGTTCGACCGCCTCGACGAGCAGCCAGCTTGCCTCGATGTCGTGCCCGTAGGAGATGTGGTCCGACCGGCGCGTCCACTGCCGGTCGAAAAAGAGCACCGTGTGATGCGTACCGCGATCGATGACCTGGTCGATCATGACCTGGACCAGGGCACGCTGTGCCCGCGCCAGCGCCGGGCTGTTCCACGCGCGCATCAGGTTGGCATACGCCTCCATCACGTGCAGGTGGGTGTTCATCGACTTGGCCTCGTTCATGTCGACCTCGCTCAGGCGAAGGTCGCTCTCGAGCCGCCAATCGCGCGTGTAGGCCTCCAGGTACCCACCGTAGGTCGGATCGTGGCTGTGCGTCTCGATCGCCTCGAACAGGGCGATCGCGCGCTGCAGTGCGCCCTGCTCGGCGGTCGCGCGATAGTACTCGGCCAAACCATAGATCCCAAAGGCCTGCCCATAGATTTGTTTGCGCGGGTTGGTCGGATGGCCCTGTGCGTCGATCTCCCAATACAGACCGCCGTACGCCTCGTCCCAGAAGCGGGCTATCAGGTCGTCGTAGGCCCAGCGCGCCATGTCCAGGTAGGCGGGCGTGCGGTAGCGGCGGTAGGCGGCGGCATAGGTCCACAGGATGCGCGAGGTGAGCAGCGCCCCGCGCCGCGCATCGCGATCGACCGTCCCGTCGTTCCAGACTTGGCCATAGAACCCGCCGCGTGCCCGGTCCACGGCGTGGTCCATCCAGAAGGGGAGGATGTTGCCGAGCAACTCTGCCTCGATCTGGTGTGCATAGGCGCGCAGTGCTTGCCTGTCTGCCATCGGACTGCCTCGTGTGCTCCTCATGCCTCGTCGCCGCCCTGCTCGCCCAGCGCGAACGCGCGCACCGCCCAGGCGACGCCCTCTTGGTCGTCGCTGGGCGCGACGGCTGTGGCCTGTTCGTGGACTGCCTGCGGCGCATGCCGGTCGCCACGCCGACCGCCACCTGGGCGAACATCGGCAGGTCGTTCAGTACGTGGTCGCCCCGACGGTCGTGCTCAGCTCCCAACCGTGCGCATCGGCGAGGCGGGCGATCTCCAACGCCGCGCTACGGGGGATGCGCCGGCAGGCCCACACGGGACCGTCGGGCGAGGCCCACGTCTCTGCGCCGTTGGTGCAGACCATCGGCCCGACGATCCCGATCTGATCGCGGTCGTTCGCAGTATCGGCTTCAGCCGTTTGGCGCCCCTCTACCCCTTGACTGCGCTCAGGGTGCTGCGCGAAAGCCGCTTTGCGACTACGAGCAACCGCTGAAGCGGTTACTACGAACGAGGCGTAGTGCCGCGCAGTCGCTAGCTGCATTTCCCAGGACATCTGAGGTGGCGCTAGGCGCTCCC
>JAFGIE010000208.1 GCA_016929775.1 Anaerolineae bacterium | reverse complement strand
GGTGGGGGGAGTTGCAGACTCGCCCCCACCTGCCTGGTCGCACCGCTGGGCCTGTTCGCCCTTACCCGGCTGCAGCTTGGCGCAGCTGTTCCGGCGAGACGATCGCCCCGAACTGGGCTTTGAGCGCTTCGAGCCCTGCGCGCTGTTCCTCGTACACCTCGAACAGTTTCTGCGGCGTGTCCTCTGCCCCGCTGTAGGCAGCTTCCTGCAGGTCGATGCGCGACAGGATGTTGTCGATGTAGAAAGAGAACTGCTGATCGTAGAGTGACTTGGGATAGGGCTTGTCGATACCCTCGAACAGCTCCTTCAGGTCCTCGTACAAGGGGATGAAGCCGATCGGTGTGTCGATCGCGTCGACGTCGCCGTGTGCTCGGCGTTCTAGCCAACCCAGCCAGACCTTGACGTCGCGCTTTTCGCCCAAGAGCCTGCTCCCTTGCCCACCGCGCGCGGCATGGGTCAGGAAGTAGTTGAGCCCTGCCATGAGGATCTCGTGGGTCAGCTTGTCCGAGTTGAAGAAGACGAACTGGGCATCCATATAGTCCGCCAACGGACCGGGGATGAACGGCTCGTTCGCCCACGGCTGGCGCCGGACGCCGCTAGCGCCGACCTCGGTGGCGGTCGCAGCGGAGAGGATCGAGGCGCCGATCACCACGCCCTGGTCTGGGTTCTTGGCGACCCACACCGGGGGCATCGTGTCGCTATCGCGCCCGCTGTAGGTGATCACGCTGACCGGGACGCCTGCCGGGTCCTCGGCGGCTTGCTCGTTGTAGTTGCCGATGTAGCTGTTGTCGAGGGTGCAGCGCGCGTTCGGGTTCGAAGGCGGGATCAGGTTGCCCTTGGCATCGGTCTTGCCTTCCCACCACTCGCCCTGGAAGTTAATGCCGCGCTTGGGGTGTTCCTCCCCGTCACCGACCCAGTAGGGCGAACCGTGCACGTCGATCAAGACGTTGGTCCAGATAACCTCGGTGCCTTCGGCGCGCAGCGCCTTCATCAGGAAGGGATCGCTCTCGGCATTGACATCCTGGACGATCCCAAAGATGCCCTTCTCAGGGTTGATGGCGCGCAGGGTGCCGTCGGAGGCGATCCAAAGCTGAGCGAGGTCGTCACCGATAAAGTCCGTCCCGACCATGGCGGTGGTCGTCTTGCCGCAGCCCGAGGGCGCTGCGCCGGCAAAGTATGTGATCCGTCCGCCCGGTCCGCGGAGCCCGGTGATGAACATGTGCTCGGAGAGCTGGTCCTCTCGGCGGTAGTAGGTTGCCAGGTCGACGGCGAAGCGGTGGTTGCCCTTTTTGAGGAGCAGCGTATTGCCGGCGTACGTGCAAAGCATCGAGTAGGTCGTCAGCCAGCTGCGGTCCATGAACACGCGCGCGGCTGGCAAGTCCTCGGTACGGTTGGGTCCCTCGCTGTGCACGTTCGTCAGGAACAGCCCGGCGCGCTCGACCTCCTGGTCGAACTGCCCGTATACGTTGCGGTAGAGGATGTCCGCCGAGTGCATAACGTAGGTCGAGGTCGTGATCTCGAGCGCGGGCAAAGAGGCAGGAGCGCCGATCGGGCCACGGCTGAAGAATCCGACCAAGAGCGTCATGCCCTTGCCGATGTCCTTCATGACGTTCCGTACGTAAGCATGTGCCTCATCGCGCGGGAGGCTCTTTGCCAGTACGCTCGTCGGCTCGTCCTCGTTGACGATGTAGAACGTCCGGTCGATGATCCGCGCCTGTTCCTGGGCGAGGTCAAAGTGAATCGTGTGATCGGCGAGGGACAGGTGCGCCTCCTCGCCCTTCTCGAGCGCGTACAGCCGGACGCGCTCGACGTCGTCGGCTGACCCCGTGTTCACGAACACACGGTCGGGGTTCACCATGGCGATCGCGTTTGCGATCCTGAGTAGGGCATCCTCAGTGCGGATCTGGGCGAGCTTGTCGAGCGTCTCCTGGTCACACCGTGCTTCAAACAAGGCCCTGGCGGCGTCGATCGAGTGGACGCCGCCCACCTCGGTGAGGATGTCAACGCCCTTCTTGAGTTCCAACATGCTATCTCTCCTTTGCGGTCCAATCGCTGTCCTATGTCACCTGAAGGGGGGCGGTCACCTGCCGGCAGCCCCGCCGACGGGCGCGTGCCCCCAGATCGAGGAGAACGCCATCGTTCACAACGTCAGACCGGCCTCGGTCCGACGGTCCGTGCGGCGAGAACGTGCGGTGTTGTGTAGGGGCTTCTCCTCCTTGGATGCTCTCTGCGGGTGCCACCGCTTCGAAGGCGATGGCGTACACTAGATCGGCAACGCATTGCCCAGCCACGCGACGTCCAGCAGGATGGGCAATATGCAAAAGAACCCGACGGTCAGGATGGAGGCCCAGGGCCACCCGCGCCAGCGCGCGCTGGTCCGGAGCCGGAGCGCGACAAAATAGACGACCCAGCCGATAGCGATGCCTGCTTGTTGTGCGTCACCTTCACGTCCCAGGCCGACCTCTTGCAGCCACCAGGTATCGACGGCAAGTCCAACCGCCAGGCATAGGAGCGCGATGCGGACGAGCGCCTCACTGGCGCGGTCTCGCTGCTCAGCGCTGTCCCAAGCGGATCTGCCACTGCGACGCGCGTTGTAGGCGCTCAAGACCGATGTCAGGCTGTACGCCGCCGCCAGACCGAGCAGGCTTGCCCCGACGACGTTCAGCCCACCGCTGAGCAGGGAGGCCTTTGACTGCATAGGCAGCGTGACGGGCGCGCGCGGGAATTGGCTCAGGCCATAGGAGAGCAGGAGCAGGGAGAGCGATGTGGCGGCGAGGCCCGCATTCAGCCGCGGCGCCAAGAGCGACCAGGCGCTGTGGACCAGGAGCATACAGAGAGCGATGGCGGCGGCGGCGTCCGCTACCGTGACGATGGGCCACCCATGTCCGGCGCGCGCACGGGATACTAGGCCGGTCCACAGGAGGAGCGTGCTGAGCGTGGATAGGCCACAGGCAACCCAGCCTCCTGCCCCGGCGTCATCTGGCGCCGGGCCATTCTCCCGAACGTGGCGGCGGAGTGCTTGGCGACCATGAGCGAGCAAGGACACCAGCAGTGCCGCGTACCCTAACCCCCACCAGGCGGCAATCGAGACCATCAAGCGCACCCTACCTCTTCTTGCAGTGTCACGACCAGCTTTTCTAGCGCGTTCTCCTTGCGCCGCGCGATCCCGCGTACCGCCTGCCGGATGAGGACGGTCGCGCCATCGGCGTCCTCTGCGACGCGGACCCAGACCCGCTGCCTGGGTACCGCTCGTCCCAGCAGACCGATCGCGGTGAGCAGTGCACCGAGGCCCAGGGCCCACCGACCCGGTTGGTAGGCCACATCGAGAACCACGTAGGTGGCGATGTCCCAGCTGTAGGTGATGCCGGCAATGTGGGTCTGAACCACGCCACCCTCGTCCTCAAACTCTGCCTCACCGATCAGGGACTGCCCGCCCTGGTCGAACACCCACTGCCGAAAGCGCACCGGCGCGCCACTCCCCGTCTCACGCGGGTTGATCCACTGGAGGCGGACCACAACCTTGTCCGCGGGCACGATGAACAGGCGTCCTCCCTCGGGCTCGGATGCAGCGTCCGAGAACGCCATCTCTAGGGCATCCAGGGCTGCCGGGCGCACGGCATACTCGGAGAGCTGAAGCGGTTCGGCCTGAGCGCGACGTGCCGTCACCTCCACCAGAGGCGCACCCGCTGCGCGCAGCTGGACCTCATAGCCCCACCATCGCGTGCTGTGCTCGCGCACGACGTGCAGCCGTCTGCCGCCATCGATCTCGATCTCGGCGCTGAGACCCTGTGGGTGCACCTCGACGAGGGCAATGCGGTGCGTTCCCGCCGGCCCAATGGGCGCCTGCTCTCCTGGTCGCAGCTGCACGTCCGTGCGCCGCCATCCCCAGCGCCCGTTCATCGCCAGCGCAATCGCAAGCGCCAGTACGCCCGCGTAGGTCAGGGGCGCGCTCGCGTCGGCCCAGCGATGCTTTCCCGCCGCAATGCCGGTCGCAGTCTCGGCGCGACACGTGTGGGCGCGCAACCCGAGGCGAGCCAACGCCTGTTGCACGCTATCGACCACGCGCTCCGCCGGCGCGGGCGTGCTCAGGCCGACGGCGTCGGCCGTTTGAAAGAAGCCCGGCGGCTGGACCGCCTGGGCCTGCTCTATCCACGCCCCGAGCTGCTGGGCGAGTGACACCAGCGACACGAATGCGACGAGCGCGGTCAGGATCTGGAACCACGCGGCGTTTCGCACGTCAAAGGCGCCGATGGCGCGCAGGACGGGCGTCCAGCCCCGGTACTGGACCTGGATCGCAGAGAGCCATTCTTCGTAGGTCACTGGGTCAGAGCGAACGTGGGCGGGGATCTGAGGGAACGTATAGCTCAATGCCAGCGCCACTGCGAGCAAGAGCAGAACGATCAGCAACGCTCCTTTGGAACTGCACCATTGCCAAAGACCCCGGCCCGCCCGCCGGCGGACCTGATTCAGTGCAGCAAGTTTCAGGATAGGCACTGTGTACATCGCCCTCTCGATAGTCGAAACCAGATTATAGCATTGACGGTGCATTTCGTCAAAGACCGGCTTGCCGAGCGACTGCGCGTTCCCGCTTCGGGAGTGTCGTTCGTGG
>JAFGIE010000207.1 GCA_016929775.1 Anaerolineae bacterium | reverse complement strand
CATCGTCGCAAATTGGGCAGGCACAGGTCTTAAAGATGCATTCGAGCATTGTACCACGATTGTGCGATCTTGTCAAGAACGAATTTCCGGAGGAAACAACCCTAGTCCTTGATCGGCGTGGCGATCACGTACAGGCGATGTGTGGCGAGCGCCACCGGCGTGCACGTGACCAGAGTGAGGCGCGCCTCTTGGGTCGGGCCCAGCAAACGGGCGTGTTCGGCGCTATCCTCGACAGAGGCGCCGACATAGGGCAGTATTCGGCTGCCGATCACCTGGTAGGCATAGGGGGTGTCCCCGGCGTACAGGACGATCCGATCCCCCTCCTGCAGCGCATCCAGGTGGCGAAAGACGGCGCTGTACAGATCGCGATGCCCATTGATCACCACGTTCCCCCGCTCACCAGGATACGCTGCGCTCTGGTGAAAGCCGGCGACATCACGCGGCGTGTCCCAGATCAGCCTCGATGCACCGCGCTCTACCACCGTCTTGTACCCCACGGGCTGTACCGGGACGTCCAGCCCCAGCTTCGGGATCGACAGGCGCGTCGGCGGCGCTGCTGCGGGCGGCTCGCCCTCGACCGGCGTGGTTTGCATGGACGCCCCCGGCGCGATAGACCCCGCTGTGTCCGGTCCGGGCGCGAGGGGCAGGGCACCCTCTGCCGCGGCACGCGCGCCGCCAGGCCCTGCCGCGTTCCCGAGCGCCACAGAGACAACAGGACCCAAGGCACCCGCGATCGCGTCATAGTTGAGCAGCGCCGAGTACACGACCCCGATCGCCAGCGCAGTGAAGCAGATCAGAATGGTGAGCACGATCTCGTCTGTCGAAAGCGAGGCGCGATCGCGCCCCCCTCTCCTGCACTCGATCCGCTGCGATGGCATGCCGGCGCGGGCACGCCTTGTACCAGGTCCCGCCCCGCCGGTCCCCGCGCCGCGACGGGCATCACCGCTGTACACCGTTCTCTCGGCACCGTAGGGGACGGGCCCGAGCCACCCCGCCCCATGCCCAGCTGAGCTCTGCGCGGACCGGGGTCCGCCCGCCGATAGGCCCCGGCGATCGCCCGGTGTTGGTGCGCGCGGGCAGTGCACAAAGCCCGACCTCAGACAGACCTTGGACTGGAACGTAGATGGCACGCGCTCGGGGGAGCCGCTCGCATGACAGCGCAGGCGAGGACTTGGCGCCGACGGTACCCCGACTGCCCTACCTTCTGGCGCAAGATAGGGACAACAGTGTGCCGTCACGCTCGGTCCTCGCTGGCGCAGAGTGGGAAAGCCGGCGAGGCAGGGACCACCACACGTAGAGACGAGCGCACGTGCAGATCCCCTCAGTTCCGGCTGGCGCGCCTGGGTCGCCACATCCCCAGGACGACGATCGCGCACAGGACCAGGCTCAGCAGGAGCCAGATCAGCGCATCATAGTCGAGCAGACCGCCGGTCGACGGTGCGCCGGGCTGGACGGGCATCCACGCAGACCCGCTTCCCGGCGGGAACGGGGTACCCGGCGGCGAGCCAGGGGGGCTCGTCCGCGGATCGGGCGTGTCTGTCGGCGACGCCGGCGTATTCGTCGGCGGTTCGGTCGTCGCCGTCGGCGGTTTGGTCGTCGCCGTCGGCGGTTTGGTCGTCGCCGTCGGCAGTTCGATCGTCGCCGTCGGCGGTTCGGTCGTCGCCGTCGGCGGCTCGGTCGTCTCCGGAGGCGCTTCGGTCGGCGGCTCAGTCGTGTTCGTCGGCGTGGGGGTTATCCCCGCCAGAACGCCCGACGTCGCCTGCACGCGAAAGTGGAGGGACAGCGCGAGCGCGACAGCCAAGACCACCACCCATGCGTGGAATGCCTTGGGCCTGTGCATGGCCATATTCTCCTTTGGACACACGAATGCCGCGCCATCACTCCCTGATCTCATGATAACTCAGAACGGCCAAAAAGGCCAGCTGGCGTCCCAGTGGAAGGGGCATCGCTCGCCACGCGCTAGATGTCGACTTGACGCCTCTGCAAAAGCAGTGTATAATCCCGCCCCGTGAGCGTCCGGGAGTCAGTTCCACGCACGTCGTGGCGGGTGCAAATCCCAACTCCCAACTAACGTCTGAACCTGCCAGTTGCCAAACCAGCCTAGATGAAGAGAATCCAGTTGCTCACACGATGCGGGCGCGCCGAATGGCGCGCCCGCATTTGCTTCGAGGGTCCGTGACAACAGAGACCCGGCATCCTATAGGTTGGCTGGTGCGGCGCTCCGGTCGCCCGCTGTATGTGCCGACTGCGCGAGCACCGCCTGCGCTAACCCGGTCTGTCCTCGCTCCCGGGACCTTGGCCCTCTGCTGGAGGTTCCTGTGCCTCCGGGGCACCGCCCTGGCTGCGCTCCTGCCGCGTGCGGTCAAAGGCCAGACCCAGGCTGATGCCCGCCCCGACAAAGATCGCCAAGAAGTATGGATGGCGCGTCACTGCGCTCAAGACCACGCCCAGCGCCGTGCCATAGATCAGGCCCAGCGAGAGGCCAAGGTTGGGGTTAGTCGATCGCTTCTCCTTGTTTGGCAATCTGTCCATCGTTTCCTCCCGCGTACATTCTACCGCACTCGGCGCGCATGTTGCTGACCTCTGGCTGACCGTTGGGTGACATCCAAGTCAGCGACGTGTGGTCAGCGCCATCCGGGAGGGAGCCTGTCCATGGCGCCCAGCGTCGAGCGCAGCAGATGCCCAGGTTTGCTTACGCGGTGGCGACATAGACCGCCATGTTCCAGACCATGCTGGGGTCCCTCTCCCACAAGAGCTCAAAGTCTGTGAATCCGGACTCCAGCAGCAGGTCACGCTGCGTGTCGATCGAAAAGGGCACGTCAATGTGATAGTACCCCTCGTGCGCCGGAGATACCATGGCGGCGAGGGTATGATACTCGGCAACGAACTCGTCTTCCATGCCGATCGGGATGACCGAATCGCCTTCGACGTACTTGCCGCCCGGCGCCAGGGCGGCGTGGATCCGGCGATAGAGCGCGCGCTTGGCGTCGTGCAGCAGGTGGTGCATCGACATCGCCGAGATGACATAGTCGTAGCACTGGCTGCCCAGCGGCATGGTCAGGTACGAATCGATGACCAACCTGATCTGGCCCATACGGGTCGCATACTTGGTCTGCAGCTGCTCCAACATGTTCTGCGCCAGGTCGATCCCGGTGATCCGTGCCTGTGGCGCTCGCTTGAGCAGCGCCTCGATCTCAAGCCCTGTTCCACATCCCAGATCGAGGACCCGGATCGCCTCTTCGGTCTCTGGGATCGGCGCTGACACCGCCTCGTAGAATTGGGTGAACGTCGGTTCTTGGAAGATGTCGTCGCGGATATAGCAATCGTACCCGTCGGTCCTGGCGTCAAAGAACGCAGCCATTTCCTCGGGGGTCTCGAAGTCTTGATCACTCATCAGACTCTGCTCCCTCAGGGGTAAACGCGCGGCAGCGGTCAAAGACCGCTGTAGGCTCTGCACCTTGGATAGGGTACACCTCGTCCGTGCCTATCCGCGCATTTCGCTCCCTCCCCGTCGGGCTTGTCCCAGTATACCACAGATCGAGGGCCGATAGCAATACCAGTTTGCGATACGACAGCTATCTTGAACGCCATCTGAGAGCAGATCATCGCATCCCCGCGGGTGGCAAAAGCCAAGACCTCCGATGTCTTGCAGACATCGGAGGTCTCGACTCAGAGCGGGAGACGGGACTTGAACCCGCAACAACCAGCTTGGAAGGCTGATGCGCTACCATTGCGCTACTCCCGCTTGCCATCCCATTATACGTCGATCGCCCTATCCGGTCAAATGCCACGCCGGTGTGATTTGACATTGGCCCTTTCTTGTGCTACCATATCGTGCGCTTAATTGAGTCTCTGGAACTCCCATCCAGAGGGGGCGAGGGACCGGCCCGATGACCCCCCGGCAACCAGGCAGCATGCCCACGTCCTGCCCCGGTGCCAATTCCGGCAGCAGAGCGCCATGCGCTCGGCTGGAAGATGAGGGGGATGCTTTGGCTAACCTCTCCACGTGAGAGGCTTTTTTGTGTCTGGGGGTGACCGATGCGGACTGTCGAGTGGGATAACGGGGCAGTAGTCATGGTCGATCAACGGCTCCTGCCGACCGAGTTCAAGATCGTCGCCTTCCACGATGTGCCGGGCGTCGCGGCGTCGATCCGCGAGATGTACGTGCGCGGCGCACCGGCGATCGGCGCGACGGCGGCTTTTGGGATGGCGTTGGCGGCGCGCAACAGCCCCGCACAAGAGATCGCTGCCTTGCGCGCCGACCTTGCAGCGGCAGCAGACCAGCTCCGCGTCACCCGGCCCACGGCAGTCAACCTCTTCTGGGCGATCGACCGCATGCTCAAATGCGCGGCGCAGCCGCACCTGTCCACCTCCGACGCCATACGGGCGGCGCTCGAAGCCGAAGCGCAGGCCATTGCCGACGAGGACGTCCAGGTCAACCGCCAGATGGGGGCGTTGGGGCAAGAGGTGGTGCGCGACGGCGCCAACATCCTCACCCACTGCAACGCCGGCGCGCTCGCCACAGTGGACTATGGCACGGTGCTGGGCGTCGTGCGCGCGGCAGTCGAGCACGGCAAGCGCGTCCACGTCTGGGTTGACGAGACGCGCCCCCGCCTGCAGGGCGCACGCCTGACGGCGTGGGAACTGATGCGCGACGGGATCCCGTGCACGCTGATCGCCGACAATGCCGCCGGGCAGCTTATGCGCACCGGCAGGGTCGACCTGGTGCTGTATGGCGCCGACCGGGTTGCCGGCAACGGCGACGTCGCCAATAAAGTCGGTTCCTACAAGCTCGCCGTGGTCGCCCGTGAGAACGGGATTCCCTGCTTTTGCGTGTCGCCCACCTCGACGATCGACATGAGCCTCCCCAGCGGGGACGACATCCCGATCGAGGAGCGCGCGCCCGACGAGGTGACCGTGATCGGCGGACAGCGGATCGCGCCCGAGGGCGTGCCGGTCGCCAACATCGCCTTTGACGTGACGCCCCACCGTTACCTGAGCGGCATCATCACCGAGCGCGGGATCGCCTATCCTCCGTTCGACATCAGCCTGCCCCGTCTGATGGACGTGCGGGGCTAGGGAGAACGCGAATGCCCACGCTTCCAGCGCTGAACGCCTTCAGCATCGGCAGCCTGCCCTTTGCGGACCCCGAGCGGGCGTGCCGCCAAGTCGCCGCCTCTTTCCCCGCCATCCTGGGCTGGCCCCAGCTTCCGCGCCGCTCCTTTCGCGAGAGCATGTACGCCCAGTACAGCGAACGCTTTCCCGGCGTGGTCCTCGGCGAGGAGCGCATGTGGGTCGATCGCGACCGGGACCTCGACCCCGAGCTCGAGGCGCTCTACAGGGCCACGCTCGACGATGACCTGACGCACGGCGCGATCTCGCCGCCCTATGCCGCCGGCTTGCACGCCTTTCTTGCGCACGCGACAGCGTGGGCGCGCGCCCCGCGCTGCGTCAAGGGACAGGTTACGGGCCCCATCAGCTGGGGACTGACCGTCGTCGACCAGGACCGTCGACCGATCCTGTACGACGAGATCCTGGCAGACGCGACCGCCCAGCACCTGCGCCTCAAGGCACGTTGGCAGGAGCAAGCGCTGCGGCAGGTCGCCGCGAGCCTGGGCTGCAGCTGCACGCTCATGGCGGTCGACGAACCCTACATGTCGTCCTTCGGGTCGGCCTACGTGGCCCTCGATCGCACGCAGGCAGCGGCGCTGATCCAGCACGTGTTGGACGGCATCGAGGGGCTGTCCATGGTCCACTGCTGTGGCAACACCGACTGGTCGCTCTTGCTCGAGACGTCGGTGGACGTGCTCAGCTTTGACGCCTACGGGTACGCGCCCCAGGTCGCGCTCTACCCCGACCAGATCGCCCGCTTCGTGCGGCGCGGCGGGATGCTCGCCTGGGGCATCACGCCTAAGAGCGACGCTGCGTGGACCGAGACCACCGCATCGCTCGTCGACCGCCTCCGCGACGGCATGGGCGTGCTTGCCGCCAAGGCAGGTCTCGCTCTCGACGACCTGCTCCAGGCTTCCCTGATCTCGCCATCCTGCGGGCTTGGCCCCTTGTCCGACGACCTGGCTGAGCACGTGCTCTCCCTCACGGTGAGCGTCGCGGAGGCGATGAGAGAGAGGTACGCGTGATGCAGACGGTCATCTTTTGCGGCGGTGCGGGCACGCGCATCACGGGCAGTGGCCCCGAAAAGAAAGAGCTGTTCCAGATCGGCGACCGCCCGATCCTGTGGCACATCATGAAGATCTTTGCCACTTATGGCTATCGCGACTTTGTGCTTCCCCTGGGCCATCGCGGGGACCTGATCCGGCGCTACTTTCTCGAGTACGAGTGGATGACGCGCGACATCTGCTTCCACCTCGGGCGCCCCGAGGAAGCGGTCTGCAGCGGCGCCAACGACGAGAGTGACTGGCGGATCGCCATGGTCGACACGGGGACCGAGATCCAGCCCGGCGAGGAGGTCACCAAGGGCGAGCGCATGCGGCGCATCGCCCCCTACCTGACCGGCGAGCGGTTCTTCCTGACCTACGGCGACGGCGTGAGCGACGTCGACCTCAACGCCCTGCTCCGCTTCCACCGCGCGCACGGTCGCTGGGTGACCGTCACTGGCTTCCAGCCGGTCTACAACCTCGGCGTCGTCGAGCCCGCCGAGGACGGGCGGGTCACAGCCTACCGCCAGTATCCGCCCCTCGACCACTGGATCAACGCCGGCTATTACGTCGTCGAGCGGGCGGCGCTCGAGGCCCTGCAGCCGGGCATGGACTGGGAGTCTGGGTTCCTGGTCTGGCTCGTCGAGGCAGGGCAGCTGATGATGTACCGGCACACCGGTTTCTGGCGCAAGATGGACACGCTCAAGGAAGCCCAGCAGCTGAACCGGATCTGGGCTGAAGGGCGCGCGCCCTGGAAGGTCTGGTAGCTAACGCGCCCAGCGACACAACTCGGCCTCTGGGCTCGGCTTCCGGGACGACCGGATCGCCCAGCCCCAAGGACCACCATTTCGGAGGAGCATGCGATGAGTCCACACAATTCCGTGATCGGCGGTGGGGGCTTCCACCACGTATCGATCCGCGTCAAGGACTACGACGCCTGCCTCGCCTTCTACACCGAGGGGCTGGGCTTCAAGGTCAAGGCGACCTGGGGCAGCAGCGAGCGGCAGACTGTCCTGCTCGACACCGGGGACGGCAACTACTTTGAGATCTCGAGCGGAGGGCCGGACGGGCCTCGACCAGAGGGAGCCGTCGCACACATTGCGCTGCGAACCGACGACTGCGACAAAGCGATCGAAGCTGCGCGCGCGGCGGGCGCCGAGATCACCATGGAACCAAAGTCAGTCACGCTGGGAACCGATCCTGGGATCCAGGCGCGCGTGGCGTTTTTCAGGGGTCCGGGCGGCGAGCTGGTCGAGTTCTTCGAGAACAGCCAGACATAGCCTCTCAGTTGGGGACACAGCGAATGTAGGCGGGCGGCATGCAAGGGGCATTCGGCAACACGTTCGACGGGGTGACGGTCCTGGTCACCGGTCACACCGGGTTCAAAGGCTCGTGGCTGAGCATCTGGCTGCGCGAGCTGGGCGCTCGTGTGATCGGCTACAGCCTCGATCCGCCGACCCAGCCCAGCAACTATGCGCTGTGCCGGCTCGCCGACCGGGTCGTCGACCTGCGTGGCGACGTGCGAGATCTGCCTCACCTGCAGGAGACGGTCGAGCGGTACCGACCGGACGTGATCTTTCACCTGGCGGCGCAGCCGCTCGTGCTGCCCTCCTACCACGACCCCAAGAGCACCTTTGACATCAACGTCGGCGGCACCGTCAACCTGCTCGAAGCGGTACGCGCCAGCACCGGGGGTGCGCGGACCGCCACTGTCCGCGCCGTCGTCTGCGTCACGACAGACAAGGTCTACCGGAACCGTGAGTGGCTGTGGGGCTATCGCGAGAACGACGAACTGGGTGGGCACGACCCTTACAGCGGTAGCAAGGCCATGGCCGAACTCGCGATCGCATCCTACCGGCAGTCGTTCTTCCCGCCCGAGCGCTACGCCGAGCACGGCGTGTCGCTGGCGTCGGCGCGTGCGGGCAACGTGATCGGCGGGGGCGACTGGGGCGCGCACCGCTTGGTGCCCGACTGCGTACGTGCGCTGCTGGCGGGGCAGCCCATTCACCTCCGCAATCCGGCGCACGTCCGCCCCTGGCAGATCCTGCTCGAATCGCTGAGCGGTTACCTCACGCTCGCCGCGCGCCTGCTGGGGGAGGGTGGCGCCGACTATGCCGAGGCGTGGAACTTGGGCCCGGCGGAGCGCTGCGGTGTCTCCACCGAGCAGCTCGTCCGGCGCCTGATCGCCCTGTGGGGCGCCGGGTCGTACGTGACCGGCACGGGCCAACGCGAGGTCGAGACAGCGTTGCTGCGCCTCAACTCGGACAAGGCAGCGATCCGGCTCGGTTGGGCTCCCGTCTACGACTGGAAGGAAGCCCTGGCTGAGACCGTGCGCTGGTACCGACGCTACGCCGAAGCATCGACGGAGCGCGAGGTCGACATGTACGACCACTGCACGGACCAGATCGCGCGCTATACCGAGCGCGCGGCGCAGGCGGGCCTTGCCTGGGCGGAGGGCATGAGATGAACGCGCTCCCACGCGACACTGCGCCCTGGCGAGAACGGGTCCTGGTCACCGGAGGCAGCGGGTTCATTGGTTCGGCGCTGGTCGAACGCTTGCTGCAGCTCGGCGCCGACGTGCACTGCTTGCTCCTCCCCAGCGACCCGGCGCCCAACCTGGCGCACGTGCTCGAGCACGTGCAGGTGCACCGGGCAGATCTGGCGGACCTCGACGCGGTGCGCCAGGTCGTCCGCGACGCACAGCCCGAGGTGGTGATGCACCTCGCGGCAGTCGGGGTGACGGACGTGCGCATCGATCCGGCGCTGGCAGTGCGCGTCAACGTCGAGGGCACGCTCAACTTGCTGCGCGCGCTGGATGGCGCCTATCGCGTCTTTGTCAACACCGGGACCTGCCACGAGTATGGCGACAACGATCCGCCCTTCCACGAAGGGCAGGATCCGCGCCCGACGCTGCCCTACGCGATCACCAAGACCGCCGTCTGGCACTTTTGCCGGCGCTTCCACCACACGCACGGTTGGCCGATCGTGACCGTCCGGCCCTTTGCGGTCTACGGTCCGCGCCAGGGGGAAGCTGCCTTTATCCCGTCCTGCATCCGCGCCGCGCACGCCGGCGTCGATTTCCGCATGACCGGCGGCGACCAAGTGCGCGACTATATCTATGTCAGCGACGTCGTCGAGGGCTTTGTCCGCGCCGCCAGGACGCCGCAAGCGGTCGGCGGGACGTTCAACCTCTGCACCGGGCAGGGCGTGCCGCTGCACGAGGTCGCCCGCGCCATCCTGGCGCACATGGGAGATCCGGTTGCCCTCCTGCGCGGCGTCCTGCCCTACCGCGAGGACGAGATCTGGCGCTTGGTGGGAGACAACACGCGCGCGCGCGAGATCCTGGACTGGGCACCGCGCATCACGCTTGCCGATGGCCTACGCCGCACGATCGAGGCAGCCCTCCCCTCGCATCACAAAGCCGAGAGAACATCATGACCGAACAAGCGCAGCAACTCCGTCGCGAGATACTGGAAAAGGTCGCCGCCTACTACCGCGTGGCGCACCGTCCCGCGCCCTTTGTGCCCCACGAGACCCGCGTACACTATGCGGGGCGCGTCTACGACGAGCGCGATCTGATCGCCCTGGTCGACGCCAGCCTCGACTTTTGGCTGACCCTCGGCGAGAACGGGCTCGCCTTCGAAGAGGCCTTTGCCAGCTACCTGGGCGTTTCGCATGCGATCTATGTGAACTCGGGCTCCTCAGCCAACCTGATCGCGATCGCCACGCTGTGTGCGGCGCAGCGCGAGCGCCCCCTGCGACCGGGCGACGAAGTGATTACGCCTGCCGCCACCTTCCCGACCACGGTCGCGCCCCTGGTGCAATACGGGCTGGTGCCCGTCTTTGTCGACTGTGAACCGGGTACGTACAACGTCGATGTCGCGCAGATCGCGGATGCGCTTTCGGACCGCACGCGCGCGATTTTCCTGCCGCACATGCTCGGCAACGTCTGCGACGTCGCGCGCGTATCCGAGATCGCCGCCCAACACGACCTGCTCCTGATCGAGGATACCTGCGAGGCGATGGGCACGCGTTTCGACGGGCGCCTGCTGGGCACGTACGGGCAGTTGGGCACCTTTAGTTTCTACCCGCCGCACCACATCACGACCGGCGAGGGAGGCATGGTCGTCACCGACGACGCCGCGCTCGCCCGGACCGCACGTTCGCTCAGGGACTGGGGGCGCGACTGCTGGTGCAATCCGCGCACTGCGGGACCAGACGGCGCCTGCGGCTGTCGGTTCAGCTACCAGGTCCCTGGCGTGCCCGGGACCTACGACCACAAGTACCTGTATAGCCACATCGGCTACAGCCTCCGCCCGACCGACATGCAGGGCGCGCTCGGCTTGAGCCAGCTCGCCAAGTTCCCCGAGTTCGGGCGTGCGCGCAAGCACAACTTCAACCGGCTGTACGAGGCCCTATCCCCCTACGAGGATGACCTGGTCTTGCCCCGCTGGGATCCGCGCGCCGACGTCTGCTGGTTCGCGTTTCCTGTCACCGTACGCGACAGTGCGTCCTTTACGCGCAACGACCTGGTGCGCTGGTTGGAGGAACGCGGCATCGAGACGCGCTACATCATGGCGGGCAACATCCTGCGCCAGCCCGGCTACGCGCACATCCAGCACCGGCAGGTCGGCGAGCTACCGGTCACCGACTTGGTCATGCGCGGCGGCTTCTTTGTCGGCGTCTATCCGGGCTTGGACGAAGCCCGGCTCGACTATCTGATCGCCCAGTTCCGGGCGTTTTTCGACCGTCCCAGCCCATGAGGCGCCGGCGATCGCCCGCCCGTGTACGCACTGGCAGTGGAAAGGACCCAGCTTGATTCCGGATGGCTTCCAACTCTCTGTGATCATGCCCGTGTACAACGAGCACAAGACCGTCCTGCGCGTGCTGGAGCGCGTGCGCGCCGTACCGGTTCCCAAGCAGGTGATCATTGTCGACAACTGCTCCACCGACGGCACGCGCGAGATCCTGCAGAGCATCCGGGCAGATGACGTGCGCGTCATCTATCACCCCCAGAACCTGGGACGCGGCACCTCGGTGCGCACCGGGCTTGCCCACTGCACAGGCGATTACACGATCACCCAGGGCGCTGACCTCGAGTACGACCCCGCGGAATGGCCCCACCTGATCGAGAAGGCGTTGAGTGAGGACCTGGACGCCGTCTTTGGCTCGCGCACGCTTGGCGGGCGTGCGGTCTATGTCTACCTGCAGAACTACCTGGGCGTGCTGGGCTTCAACGCCCTGATCAACCTGCTCTACGGCAGCCACTACACCGACTGCGCCACCGAGTGCAAGATGATCCGGACGCCTGTGTTCAAGGGGCTGGGCCTACAGCGCAGCGGCTTTGACCTGGATTTCGAGATCTGCACCCGGTTGGCCCTCGCACACTGCTCGTACGGCGAGGTGCCGATCTCGTACCACCCACGCTCGATCGCCGAGGGCAAAAAGCTGCGCGCCATCCGCGACGGGCTCGCCGCGCTGCGCACCATCCTTCGCGATCGGGTTCGCGCGCCACGTTTCCCAATCGCCCGTTCCTAGGAGGATCAGAGCCGCCATGAAGCTATCTGTACTGATGCCGGTCTATAACGAGAGAGAGACCATCGATCAGATCCTGGAGGCGGTGTTGGCTGTCGACGTGGACAAGGAAGTGATCGTCGTCGACGATTGCTCCACCGACGGGACCTCGGCGCGGTTGGAGGCGTGGGCCGATCGCGTGCGGCTGCTCCGTCACCCGACCAACCGGGGCAAGGGCGCCGCCGTGCGCACGGCGATGGCTGCTGCGACGGGGGACGCCGTGATCATCCAGGACGCTGACCTCGAGTACGATCCTGGCGAGTTCGGACGTCTCCTCGCCCCGATCGAGGCGCGCCAAGCGGCGGTCGTGTATGGCGTGCGCCCGCTGCACGAGCAAAGGCCAGTCATGCGCTTTGGGAACCGGCTCATGACCTGGGCGACCAACGTGCTGTACGGCACGCATCTCCACGACGTCGAGACCTGCTACAAGATGCTGGCGATCGACGTGGTCCGGCGCCTCGACTTGCGGAGCGAGGGGTTTGACCTCGAGACCGAGATCACGGCGCAGATCGTGCGGCTCGGCTACCCGATCCACGAGGTGCCGATCAGCTATGCCCCTCGCTACGGAGAGCACAAGAAACTCACGCCACTCGACGGCATCCCTGCGCTGTGGGCGCTCGTCAAGGGGCGCTTCCGCCGAGTGAGGCGCTGACCCGATGTGCAAAAGTATGCATACCCAAGGTACGAAAACGTGCGCAATGGCTCGACCCGCTCGTGCTTTGACAAGAGATGCCCGGTGCATCTCGCCCTCTCAAGGAGGTGCGCGATGACCATCGTTGTCACCGGTTCAGTCGCCTTTGACTATATCATGTCCTTCCCAGGCCGATTTACCGATCACATCCTGCCCGACAAGCTGGACCGGATCAGCCTCAGCTTTCTCGTCGACGACATGCGCCGCGTCTACGGCGGGTGTGCGCCCAACATCGCCTACTCGCTGGCGCTGCTCGGCGAGCGACCCATGATCATGGCGACCGCCGGCAGGGACGCCGAACCCTACCGAGACTGGCTCGCAGAGAGTGGGGTCGATACCTCGCTGCTCTGCATCTGCGATGACTGCTTCACGGCGTCCTTTTTTGTCAGCACCGATCGCGATCAGAACCAGATCGCCAGTTTCTACACCGGCGCCATGGCACGCGCGTGTGAGCTGTCCATGTACGCTGTGCCGGATGCCGAGATCGCCATCCTGTCGCCCAATGACCCCGCTGCGATGGTCAAATATGCAGACGAGTGCCGCACGCTGGGCATCCCCTACATCTACGACCCGGGGCAACAGGTCGCGCGCGTCGGCGGCGACGAGCTGCTCGCCGGGCTTACCGGCGCCCAGATCTTGATCATGAACGACTATGAGTACAGCATCCTGCAGATCAAGACGGGGCTCGACGAAGGACAGCTTCTCGACCGGGTGGGCACGATCATCATCACGCAGGGCGAGGACGGGTCGCGGATCGTCTCCGGCGACGGGCAAGTGTGGGTCCCGATCGCACGCCCGCACGCCGTGCGAGAGCCGACGGGCGTTGGCGACGCCTACCGCGCGGGGCTGATCGTCGGGCGGGTACACGGCTACCCGTGGCCCGTCACGGGCCGGATCGCCGCCCTTGCCGCTGCGTACGTGATCGAGGAGCCCGGTCCGCAGCCCAAGCCCTACACGCTGCCCGAGTTCGTCGCCCGCTACCGGGAGAACTTTGGGCACACGCCGGAGCTGGATGACCT
>JAFGIE010000206.1 GCA_016929775.1 Anaerolineae bacterium | reverse complement strand
TGGTGCGGCGCCTCGCGTGGAGGGCGCGCGCCCTAGCCTTGGGCCTGGTGCGGCGCCTCGCGCGGAGGGGGCGTGCGTGTCGTCTACAACATTTGTTGTACGACGGCTACTACAAAGATCAGAGGTTTGTCGATTGTCTTTTGGATGAGGACGTGATACAATTGTGTACGCTGTCGCCGGTCCAGTCGTTCGGTCCGGCTTGCGTGGGACGAGATGCGGCGCTTGCCGCGCCTTGGGTTCGTGCAAGGGATGGCTTTGCCTGTCTCGTTCCCGGTTATCCCCGTTGACCCTGGCTTGTGCGCCACACGCGCGCGTGGGCCATGGGCGAGGTGAGCACGGTCGGCGTGTACAGGCGCCACGCGGGGCGAGGGATGTAGGTGGACGTGACGTACAACGTTTGCCCCGTGTGCCTGTTTCCGGTAGGACGACGATGTCCACGGCGAGTGAACTGAAAGGAGGGCAGTCGGGATTGGAGCCATGGATGGACGGGATGCCCCCCCGAATGGCTAGTGTGTGTGAGTGTGTACATCCAACCAAACTATGGAGGAGAATGTCATGAAGACAAGATGGGCCCTTCTATCGGCCCTGGTCGTCATCTCGGCGCTCATCATGGCGGCCTGCCAGCCCCAGACAGTGATCGTGCGAGAGGAAGTCAAGGTCATCGAGACCCAGATCGTCGAGGTCACCCCGACTCCGATGCCGTCCGACAAGCCGGTCACCCTGCACGTCAACCTGGGCACCGAACCGCCTCAGGTTGACCCCGCGCTGAGCACCGATACCACCTCGGTCCAGGTCGACGAGCAGTTGTTCCTGGGCCTGACCGACTTTGACGACGTCACCGGCGATGTGATCCCCGAGCTGGCGACGGACTGGAGTGTGTCCGAGGACGGGTTGGTCTGGACGTTCACCATGCGCGACGACGTGCCGTGGGTCTATCACAACCCCGCGACCGGCGAGACCACGATCGTCACCGACGATGAGGGCAACCCGATGATGGTCACCGCCCACGACGTCGAGTACGCGGTCAAGCGCACGCTCAACCCGGAGACCGGTTCTGACTATGCCTACGTCCTGTACATCATCGAGGGCGCGATGGCGGTCAACACCGGCGAGGAAGAGGACCTGGACACGATCGGCGTCGAGGCGATCGACGACTATACCGTAGCATTCACGCTGCGGCAGCCCGCCGGCTACTTCCCCGGCATCGCCAGCATGTGGGTCGCCCGCCCGGTTCCCGCGGCGACGATCGAAGAGTATGGCGCCCGCTGGGTGGAGCCTGGGCTGATCGTCACCAACGGCCCGTACGTGCTGAACGAGTGGAAGCACCACGACAGCATGGTGTTCATCAAGAACCCGTTTTACTATGACGCGGACTCGGTCCAGATCGGGCGCATCGAGGCGGTCATGGTCGTCGAGTCCTCCACGGCGTTTGCCATGTACGAGAACAACGAGCTGGACACGACGGGACCGCCGCTGGAAGAGATGGACCGCGTCAAGTCCGACCCGGTGCTGAGCGCAGAGCTGGTGATCCAGCCCGACCTGTGCACCTACTACTATGGCTTCACCAACAACAAGCCGCCCTTTGACGACCCGCTGGTCCGCAAGGCTTTTGCGGCTGCGATCGACCGCGTGAGCCTGGTCGAGAACGTGACCAAGGGCGGGCAGCTCCCCGCCAACACCTTTGCGCCGTTCGGCATCTTTGGTAACGCCGCAAGCGACCCCGAGATCGCGCCGTGGCTGCTCGACCCCGAGATGGGCGCGCAGATGGCAAAGGACTGGCTGGCTGAGGCGGGCTATCCGAACGGCGAGGGCTTCCCCGTGGTGACGCTGATGCACAACACCAGCGAGGGCCACCGGGCGATCGCTGAGGCGATCCAGGCCATGTGGCGTACGACGCTCAACGTCGAGGTCGAGGTCGTGAACCAGGAGTGGGGCGTCTACCTCTCGACCCTGGACAAGACGACCCCATTGGCCGACATGCCGCACGTCTGGCGGCTCGGCTGGTGCGCCGACTATGCGGACCAGAACAACTGGGTGCACGAGGTCTTTAACAACACGGAAGGCAGCAACGATCTGCGCCGTGGTTGCCTCGACGACGTCTGCACCGAGGTTGAGGAGCTCGAGTTCGACCGCCTGACCAAGGCGGCGGGCGCCGAGCAGGACCCCGAGGTCCGCAAGGAGATGTACCGCGAGGCCGAGCGCCTGCTGGTCGAGGAAGAAGCCGCGTACGCGCCGATCTACTACTATACCACGGTTGCCGTAACCAAGCCGTGGCTGACGCGCACGTTCCAGGCCCTCGCCGGGCAGCACTGGGACAAGTGGACGATCGACTGGGAGGCCAAAAAGGCCGCCACCGGGATGGACTAGTCCAAACCGTGTTACCGGGCGCCATGCAGCCCCACCTGGGGCTGCATGGCCCCTTTTCCGAAGGTGCGCTGTGGAGAGCGTTGCTGGGACGCCCCAGTTCGCTCTCCATAGGGCGCTGTACGGAACGCGCTCAATGGCGATCGATCGGAGGAGCACATGACGAGATACATCATCCGGCGGATCCTCCAGTTCATCCCCGTTCTGCTGGCGGTCACCCTCTCCACCTTTGTCCTGGTGCGGGTGATCCCGGGCGGTCCCTTTGACCGCGTGGGAGACAAGACCCTGCCGCCCGAGATCGTGGCGAATCTGGAGGCCAAGTACAACCTCGACAAGCCGGTCTGGCAGCAGTACCTGGACTACCTGTGGAACCTGCTGCACTTTGACCTGGGCCCGTCCTTCAGCTACCGCACGCAGACGGTGAACGATCTGATCGCGCAGTCGCTGCCCATCTCGGCTCACCTGGGGATCATGGCCTTGGCCCTCGGCCTCGCGATCGGGATCCCGGCGGGCTGCATCTCGGCCCTGCGCCAGAACTCGGTGCTCGACTACTCGACCTCGTTCTTTGCGATCTTGGGGCAGTCGATCCCCAACATCGTCATGGGCCCGGTCTTGGTCTGGATCTTTGCGCTCAAGCTGGGGTGGTTCCCGGTCGCGCGCTGGGAGGGGCCCGAGTACTGGATCTTGCCCACGATCACGCTCGGCTCGGGACTCTCGGCGGGCGTGGCGCGCCTGACGCGCGGCAGCTTGCTCCAAGTGATTCAGGAGGACTATATCCGCACCGCGCGTTCCAAGGGGCTGGCGGAGGCGATCGTGATCGTCCGCCACGCGCTCAAGAACAGCATGATCCCAGTCGTCACGGTGCTCGGCCCGCTCTTTGCCGCGGTGCTGACCGGCGGATTCACGGTTGAGATGATCTTTGGCATCCCGGGCCTGGGGCGCCACTTTACGACCAGTATCGGCAACCGAGACTACCCGGTGGTGATGGGCACGACCCTCCTTTACGCGGTGGCGATCGTGATCGCCAACCTGTTCGTCGATATCATGTACGCGTGGCTCGACCCGCGCATCCGGTACGACTAGAGGAGAGGGATCGTGTCAACTGCAGAAGCACAGTTCGACGGTTTCGACCTCAAGCAGGGGATCACGCGCAAGCCGCGCAGCCCCTTGTACTATGCCTGGGTCTCGTTGATCCAGAACAAGCTCGCGATCGGCAGCGGCATCTTTTTGATCCTGCTCATCCTGGCGGCGGTCTTTGCGGGGCTGATCGCGCCGGAGGGGATCGACGACCAAAAGCTCAAGGACAACTATCTCGCGCCCGGGCAGACCAGTCTCGTCGACCCGGACACCAGCTACCTGCTGGGCGCCGACCGCTTTGGGCGGGACATCCTGACCCGCGTGATCTATGGCGCGCGCGTCAGCTTGTCGGTGGCGATCGTGGCTTCGCTGGTCAGTCTCTCGATCGGCCTGACGTACGGCTTGATCTCGGGGTACTTTGGCGGGGCGGTCGACAATGCCATGATGCGCGTCGTCGATATCCTCTACGGGTTCCCGTTCCTGATTTTCGTGATCCTGCTGCAGGTCTATTTCAAGGCGGTCGCCAGCCGGGGTGGGGCGGGCGTGATCGCCCAGCCCCTGGTGCAGCTCGACCGCAAGATGGGCGGCATGTTCTTTATCTTTCTCGCCCTGGGCGCGCTGAACTGGATCGGCATGGCGCGCATCGCGCGCGGGCAGGTGCTGTCCTACAAGGAAAAAGAGTTCGTCGAGGGGGCGCGCATGATCGGCGCCAGCGACATGCGGATCATCTTTCGCCACCTGCTGCCCAACATCCTGGGCCCGTGCATCGTCTCCGAGACGATGGCGATCCCGGGCTACATCTTTACCGAGTCTTTTCTCAGCTTTATCGGGCTGGGGGTCAACGCGCCCACGCCGAGCTGGGGGATCATGATCGACAGCGGCTACCGTGCCATGCGCGCCCACCCACACGTGCTGTGGCCTCCGGCGATCGCGCTGGTGTTGACGACGTTGGCGTTCAACTTTTTCGGCGATGGGCTGCGCGATGCCTTTGACCCGCGCATGAAGGGGACGTTCTAGGCGCACGGCTGCGCTTGTGACAGACATCCGATGTCTGGGAAGACATCGGATGTCTGCGTAGGGACCCGTTCCCTCGCAGGGAACGGGTCCCTGCTTCTACGCCCCCCTGAAAAAGCCGGGCGCATACAGGACCAGGGTCAGCCCGACGTCGACCAAGATCATGGTCACGATTGCCTTAAAGATCGTGGCGCGCTGGGCGCGCCGCACATAGAGCCACGTCGCGCCGAGCGCCACGAGCAGGATCAGCACCGGGATCGCGATCCCGATCGCTACCGCCCAGCTGCGCGGCGCGGCGTGGAGGAAGGGCGTCCCGGCAAAGAGGCCCGGCAGGAGCAGCACCTTCATGCCCGCATAGATCGCGACGGCGATCGCGAACCCGATCCGGGTTGGCGTGCGCGCCATCTCTTCCTGCCCCGTGATGATGAAAAAGGCGACCACAAAGATCAGGGCTGGAAAGCTCCACACGCCGGCGATCGGCAGCAGGCCCACCCCGGAAAAGACGCCGAACACGATCCGCCCCGCGCCGAGCACCAGATCGTCTCGGCTGGTGCGGTCGAGCCACTGGCGCGCCTCTGGGGCGGTCGAGGCATAGTAGACGTCATATTCCCGGAATCCGGCGGTATCGATCCACGCCAGGTGCAG
This sequence comes from Anaerolineae bacterium, assembly GCA_016929775.1. Next base: position 5,814 of record JAFGIE010000206.1, on the reverse strand, counting down.
CCCTCCGCCAGCATCCGCCGCGATCGACGGGACCAGGGAGGCGTTCTCGGTCCTGCTCGCCAGCTGGTAGCCGACCTGCTCGCGATCTGCCAGCACGGCGGTCGCGAGCTGGATCTCGCTGCGCGCCTGTGACGCCGTCATCAGGCTCAGGGCGACGACCAGATCGCCCCCCGGCAGGGAGACGACGGCGGGGGCGCTGACGAACTCGCTGCTGTACGACAGGTCTGCAGGCGAGAGCAGGTCGAGCTGGCTCAAGCCGGCGTGACCCCGATAGCCCTGATACTCGGGTTGGTCGGTGGTGGGCAGCGAGATCGCCGCGGGGCGGACCACCTGCGCCTCGCCCGGCGGGAAAGCGACATAGTACGAGAAGGCGGCGGTTGGCGTCAGCCCCCCGCCCAGGTTCTGCACCGCCCAGAGGAGGTAGACGGCGTCGCGGTCGCGACCGATCACCGGCCCATAGTAGACCGCTCCCTCGCCGTACTCGAACTCGGCGACGCGCACGCCGCCCGCCGGCGCGAGCGCCGGGCCCGCGCCCTGGTCCGCGAGGGTGGCATAGTAGAGGGCGCGCGCGGTGAGGCCCCGCTCCCGGAGCCAGGCGACGTGCACCGTTCCCTCGGCGTCGACGAGCACCGCGGGATCGATCCCCGGTTGGGCGAGGGGGGTCCTCCCTGCCGGGTCGGCGAGGCGCGCGTGCGTCACGCCCTGCGTCCCGTCCGGGCGAACGCTCGCCCAAAGGAAGGACAGATCGCCGCTGGGCGCGAGGTAGATCCGGAACCCGCTGACATCCTCGCCCGCGGCGCTGATCAGGCGCGGCGCCGTGGCGCGCTCGGGAGGATAGAGGGCTTGGTGGTACAGCTCCTGGATCCCCTCGCGGCGCGAGAGCCAGGCGAGATGCACGCTGTCCTCGCCGTCGACCACGAGCTGGGGGCGGCGCGGGTTGGGCGTGTCGATCGCGAGCGGGGCGTTTGTCACGACCTGCGCCCCTTTGTCGAGGTGCGCATAGTTCAGCTGACCGTCGTACCACACCAGGTGGACGTGGCGCGCGCCATCCACGGCGAGCGCGACCGGCTGCTTGAGCGTCGCCCGCCCAAGGCGCAGCGCGCGGCTCCAGTCCGCGCCGACCGGCTTTTCGCTGCGATCGCTCTCGACGGCGCAGCCGCTCAGCAGCAGGGCTGAGAAGAGTGCTAGCAGTAGGGCAATGCGAATGCCACGGATCATGGCGGCGTCCTTTCTCGGTCTCACGGTTCGCGCTCCATTATACCACGGGTGCGATCTGGGGTATAATAGGCGCCACCGTTCGTAATCACGACCTTGGTCGTTGGTATCCGCAAAACACAAAGCATCTGTTCGTAGGAACGACTTTAGTCTTTGGTATCTGCAAAATGCAAAGCATCCGTTCGTAGTAACGACTTTAGTCTTTGGTATCTGCAAAAAGGAAAGCATCCGTTCGTAGTAACGACTTTAGTCGTTACTATTTGAAAAAGGTAGCATCTTTCCATTTAGGATAACTGCTAAAGCAGTTACTACGAACGATTACTACGAACGATTACTATAAATGATTACTATGAACGATTAGCCCGAACGATTACTACGAACGGTGTGCCCAGGGGCATCGCCAATGATCCTACTGAAACGACAGCGAACCGAACGTGAGAATACGCTCCTCTCGCTGGCGACGTTTGGCGCGCAGCGGATCCTGTTCGGCCTGCTGATCCTGGTCACGATCGCCTATCTCTCCCTGTTTGGCCTCGATCTGGCGGAAGGGGGGACGCTGCGCGCTGCCATGGCGCGCGCCGCGCGGCAGACAGTCGCGTACCTGGGCAGACTGTGGAAGGGCGATCTGGGCGAGTCCCTGGCGGGCAGCGCGACCTATGCTACCGTCCCGGTGCGCGACGTGGTGCCCGGCTTGTTGGGCAAGAGCCTCGGCTTGCTTGCCGTCTCCCTGTTCCTTGCCGCCGCGATCGGCGTCTCTCTCGGGATATGGGCAGCGCGCCGTCGGCATTCGGGGTGGGCGCTGGTCACGCTGCTCTTTTCGATCGGCGGGGTCTCGCTGCCCAGCTTTTTCGCCGCCCTGCTCCTCCAGCTGGGGGCGATCCGCTGGACGCGCGCCTTTGGGCAGCCGCTGCTCCCTGTCGGCGGGTTCGGGTGGGACAAACGGATTATCATGCCCGCCCTGGTCCTGGCAGCGCGTCCGATCGCTCAGATCACGCGAGTCACCTATGTCACCGTGGCGCAGGTGTTGGCACAGGACCACGTGCGTACGGCGCACAGCAAGGGCCTGCCTCAGCGCACGGTCATGGTCCAGCACGTGATCCGCAATGCGGCGATCCCGATCCTGACGACGATCGGCCTGTCCCTGCGCTTCTCGCTGAGCAGCCTGCCGGTGATCGAGTACTTTTTCAACTGGACAGGCGTTGGCTTTACCCTGCTCAAGGCGATCGCGCGCCGCGACGACGACATGACGCTGGCGTTGGTGCTCAGCCTGGGGGCCCTGTTCATCCTCGTCAACCTGCTGCTGGAGGGCATGTATCGGCTGCTCGACCCGCGGCTGCGCGCGCGCACGGCAGAGGCGATGCGGCAGGAACGAGAAGGGCTGCTCGCGATCCTGCGTTCACTGGCGCTGGAGGCGTGGGATGGGATCCGTAGCGCGCCGATTTGGCGGCGCCTGCGACGCGAACGGGGGCAGGCCGATCCGGGCAGTCCCTTCCAGCGAGCGTTGCAGCAGCGCGGGATCGCCTCGAACGGCGCCGACCTGGATCGCCACATGTACCGCGAGGAGCGTCGGCGGTCGTGGGTCCGGGGCACGGTCAGCAACGTGCCCTTTGTGCTCGGCGCGCTGCTCGTCCTGGGATTGCTGGTCGTGGTCGGGCTGGGCCCGGCTTTGACGCCTCACAGCCCGTACACCAAGCAGGGCCTCGAGTACGTGGACGGCGCACTGCTCGTCCCGCCCTTTGCCCCGAGCGACCTTTACCCGTGGGGCACCGACGTGTTGGGCCGCGACATCCTGAGCCTGGTCATGGCTGGCGCGCAGCAGACCATGCTGCTCGCGACGCTGGTTGTCTCTGCCCGGTTGGCGATCGGCCTCGTCGCTGGTGCGGTCGCCGGTTGGTTGAGCGGGACGTGGGTCGATCGCGCCCTGCTTGGCGCCGCCGAAGTGATCGCCGCCTTTCCCACGTTGCTCCTGGCGATGACGCTGGTCTTGGCCCTGGGCATCCAGCGTGGCCTCAGCCCGTTCGTGATCGCGCTGAGCTTTGTGGGGTGGGCGGAGATCATGCAGTTCGTGCGCAGCGAGGTCATGGCGATCCGCGTGCGGCCCTACATCGAGAGTGCGGTGGCGACCGGCACCCGCACGGCGCGCCTGCTGTGGAGCCACGTGCTGCCCAACCTGCTGCCGGCGCTGATCTCGCTGGCGGCGTTGGAGATGGGTGCGGCACTCATGCTGCTCGGCGAGTTGGGCTTTGTCGGGATCTTTATCGGCGGCGGGGCCTTTGCCGAGCTCCAGATCGACGCCCCGCCCTACCACTACTCGGACGTCCCCGAGTGGGGCGCCCTGTTGAGCAATATCCGCCTCTACGCACGGGCCTATCCTTGGACCGCGCTCTATCCTGCCTCCGCCTTCACCGTCGCCATCCTGGGCTTCAACCTCTTTGGCGAGGGCATCCGGCGCATGGTGCAGACCGTCGGCATCCGCTTCTCGCGGGTCGTGAACCGCTACACGGTCGCGGCAGCCGTGATCGCGCTGCTCGCGCTGGGCTGGGCACGGGCTAATACAGGCGCGATCGCCTACTACCGGCGCCAGTCCGCCGCTTTCGACGGCGAGCGCGCGCTGGAGGTGGCGCGCGCCCTGGCGGACCCGGCTCTGGAGGGGCGCGCGATTGGGACGGATGGACTCGACGACGCCGCCGACCAGATCGCGGCGCGCTTTCGCGCCCTGGGCCTGCAGCCCGGCGGCGAAGCGATGGGGTACTATCAGGAACGTACGCGCGCCTTTGAGGTGCTCGAGGAGGAGCCGGGCCTGGTCGTGGGAGGAGAGAGCCCAGCGTGGGCCTACGGCGAGGACTATGCTGCGTTCCCGACATACTATCGGAACATGGGGCGGACCGAGGGCCTCTTGCGCATCGTCGCCAGCGGCGGGCTGACATTGGTCCAGCCCACGTACGGCAGCTCGTACTTGAAAGCGCTGTCGCACGAAGACGTGGCGGGGAGTGTGGCACTCGTCCTTTCGCCACTCGATGCTGCATACCTGGAGCGGGTCCACGTCGATGCCCTGTTGGTGGTCGCGCCGGATGAGGCGACTGTCCAGCGCAAGGTGACCCTCTCGCCGCGCGATCCCCACTGGTACGTGTTCGGATCGGGGCGCGAGGTGGGGCAAAACACGCCGGCACTGTGGATCACCGGGTCGGTTGCGGACCAGATGCTGGCGCGCGCGGGGCTGTCGGTGGCAGAGCTGCGCCGGCAGGTGGAGCAGCTCGCGCAAGACGAGATCGTGAACACGCTGACCGACGTCCGCCTCTGGATGGAGGTCGAGGGGACGGTCCGCGACAGGGTATCCGTGCGGAATGTGATCGGCCATCTGCCCGGTCTCTCTGACACCCGCTACGGCGGGATCGGCAAGCAGGCGATCGTCGTGCTCGCCCAGTACGACAACCCGCCACCGGGTCCAGGTGCGACCGTCTATCCCGGGGCGAACGACAACGCCAGCGGCGTCGCAGTCATGATCGAGGCGGTGCGGACCATGCAGGAGAGCGGCTACCAACCCTACCGCACCTTCCTGTTTATCGCCTACAGCGGAGAGGGCCTGGAGGGTGGCGAGGAGGTCGTCGCCTCCGACGTGCGCAAGTTCCTGCAGGCGCACCGCGGCTTTGTGGGCAACCTGGAGGTGGAGGCGATCGTGCACCTGCGCGGGCTGGCCGCGGGGGAGGGAGATGGGATCGTCTACTCGGCGCTGGGCAGCCGGCGCCTAGCCAAGCTCATGGAGCGCTCGGCGTCGCAGGCTGGGGTCCGGGCCCGCCCGGCTGACGAGTCGGTGGATCTGAGCATCGTGTTCGAGGAGCGCAGCCGGCGCGTGGGCGGGCAAGAGGCGCCCGAGATCTATCTCAGCTGGGAGGGATGGCAGGCGACGTCGCGCCAGCCCGTGGATACGGCAGATACGCTCTCGGCGGAAACCCTGGAGGAGGCGGGGCGCGCGCTCAGCCTGCTATTGATGGCCCTGGGGCGAGAGCTGCAGTACTAGTTTGTTCCTTTGCTCGCTTGTGTGGTATAATGGGACGATACATTCTCTGAAAGGAGATCTGGATGAACTGGAGTAACGTGAGCCTGATCGTCCTGGGCTTGAGCGCGTTTTCCGGCGCGTTCACGGTCGCCCTGTGGATCAGCCTCGTGATTTGGACATTCCGCGACATGCGCTCGCGCTCGCGGGATGCTTTTGCACAGCTTTTGGCCGCGCTCATGGCCCTCGTGCTCGGGCCATTGGGGGCGTTGTTGTACCTCCTGCTCCGTCCGCGTGAGACACTGGCTGAAAAGTACGAGCGTTCGTTGGAAGAAGAGGCCCTGCTTCAGGACATCGAGGAACGCCAGATCTGTCCTGGTTGCAAGCAACCGATCGAGCCCGACTATGTGGTCTGCCCGGTCTGTCACGTGCGCCTGCGCCAGCCTTGCATACACTGCGGGCGGCTGATCCATCCGCGGTGGAGCGTGTGCCCGTACTGCGGGGCCAGCCAGAAGCAGCCCGCGGGCCTCGATCAGGCGGCGCGGGTCACGCTCGCCGACCTCGAGCATGAGGAAGCGGCGCATCCGAAGACGGAAGCGGCGCTG
>JAFGIE010000205.1 GCA_016929775.1 Anaerolineae bacterium | reverse complement strand
CGGATCGCCCTTGACACCCTACGGCGCACGTGGTACAATGACTTTACCTAATCCATTTTTGCAAAAGTCAGATTAGGCTAACTCTGCTTCGGGTCGCCCGATCCGGCACGCAGGGCAACCCGGTCTCGCTGGCAGGAGCGCCCATGACCACGCCTTTCTGGGACCGTGAACACGAGCTTGGTTTCCTCGAGGAGCAGTACCGCCAACCGGGCAGCAACCTGATCGTGATCTATGGGCGTCGCCGCGTCGGCAAGACGACCACCGTCGCGCGCTTTAGCGCCGACAAGCCCGCCTTGATCTACCTTGCCGATCGCTCCATGGAAACCACGCTGCAGAAGCGGCTGCTCGACAGCTTGGCCCGTTACCTAGACGACCCCCTCCTGGGGCAGGTGGATCCGCCCAGCTGGGATTGGATCCTGAGCCAGTTCGTCCGCCGCGCCGACTTTCAGCGCAAGATCGTGCTCATGATCGACGAGTTTCAGGCCCTGGCGCAGGTCAACGACGCCTTCCCGTCGATCCTGCAGCGCCTGTGGGATACCGAGCTCAGCTCGCGCAACCTCATGCTCATCTTGTGCGGATCCCTGGTCGGCATGATGTACCGCACCACGCTGGCGTACGACTCGCCGCTCTATGGCAGGCGCACCGGGCAGCTGCGCATGCGGCCTCTCTCCTTCACTGCCCTGCGGCACGCCTTCCCCGAGCGCCCCTTCAACGACGTCGTCCGCCTCTATGCCATCAGCGGCGGGATCCCGGTCTACGTCCACGCCCTCTCCGGCGAACCGCTGCTCCACCAGGTCGAGCGCACCGTCCTCCAGCCGAGCGGTCGCCTGTACGACGAACCACGCTTTGTCCTGAGCGGCGAGGTCTCCGATACCACGACCTACTTTTCGATCCTCCAGGCGATCGCCGCCGGCAACCGCAAGCAGTCCCAGATCGCCACCCGGCTCGGGCTCTCGAGCAGCTACCTGAGCGCCTACATGCGAATCTTGGTCGACCTCGAGGTCCTCGACCGCCGCCTGCCGGTCACCGCCGACCCGGCGCGCAGCAGGCGCTCCCTCTACTTTATGGGCGACCAGTTCTTCGACTTTTGGTTCCGCTACGTCTATCCCTACCAGGCCGAACTCGAGAGCGGGCGCCCCGCCGTCGCCCTCGCCGACATCCGCCGCACCTTTGACCAGTACGTGAGCCGGGCATTCGAGGACTGTATGCGGAGCTGGACGTGGCACCTGGTCGACAGCGGCGCGCTGGAAGGGGTCAGCATCCACAAGCTCGGCAGCTGGTGGAACCGCAACACCGAGATCGACCTCCTCGGCATCAACGACGAGACGCACGACATTGTGTTTGGCGAATGCAAGTGGTCGCGCAGCCCGATCGGCCTCGACGTCCTCAAGGACCTCTACGGCAAGGCCCAGCAGGTCCCCTGGCAGCGGGGCGCGCGGCGCGAGTGGTACCTCTTGGCAAGCCGGTCGGGGTTCCAGGACGCGCTGGTCGAGCGCGCGCGTCGACCTGGCATCGACGGGCGGCGCGACGTGATCCTGGTCCACGAGGGCGAGATCGTGGGGTAGGCCCTCCGCAGCCGAACGCGGTACCGGGTGGTACCGGGCGATACCGCGGTACCAGGCGCCAAGGGGTGGGGGAGGGGGCGTGCGAACCTTAAAAACGCCCGTGCAGGATGCGACAACTACTCCTAGGTGTTGGGACTGGCGCCAAACACAACATCTCGGGCAAAGTTACGGTCAACTTGAGGAGGGTACTCCCAAGGGACTTGCAATTTCAACACTATAGTGATATAATTGGGCTTGATTGGGCGTGCAGCTCGCCGGGATTGTGCGTTGGAGGAAATCCATGCTCGATTTCAGCCCTCTGGGTTTGGCCGAACCACCGTTCTCGCTCTCCCCGGACCCGAGGTTCTTTTTCCTGTCGGCCCAGCACCGCACTGCGCTGGCCAAAATCACCTACACCGCCGAGCAACGGCAGGGGCTGTCTGTCGTGTATGGCGATGTCGGCGTCGGCAAGACCACGGTCGCGCGCCGCATCTACCAGATCTACAATGACAACGACCAGTACGAGGCAGCCTACCTCCCCATGCCGATCTTTCCTTCCGAGTTCCAGTTCCTGAAGGCGATCTGCAGCGAGTTCGGCCTGCCCCCCAAGCGCAGCAAGTACGCCCAGATCGAGCTGCTCAACACCTACCTGATCGACGTCTGGAAGCAGGGACATAACGGCGTGCTGATCATCGACGAGGCCCAGGCCTTGGTCGGGCAGCAGTTCGAGCTGATTCGCCAGCTGCTCAATTTCGAGTCCAATACCCAGAAGCTGATCCAGATCATCATGATCGGCCAAAACGAGCTGCGCAACAAGCTGCGCCTCAAAAAGTCGCTGCGCTCCCGGATCGCGACCCGTTCTACGATCGAGCCGCTCGACCTGCAAGACACGCGCGACATGATCAACTTTCGCGTGATGGTCGCCGGGCGGACCGAGCCGCTCTTTACCGAAGAGGCAATCCAGATGATCTATGCCTACTCGCACGGCATGCCGCGCGACATCTGCGCGCTGGGGCTCAACGTACTGCCGCTCGCCTTGATCGAGGAGCAACGCCTGATCGACCAGGAGCTCCTTCAGCGCGCCATCCACGAGCTCGGCGAGGACTAGCGCCGGCGCCGATCGACCGATAGAGAGGGTCCATGCCACAGCCACCGCGAGGCACCTTTGCCGACCTCTATAACACCGAGCAGCGCGTTCGCTCGACGCGCACCGGGCGCCCGCGCCGCAAGGTCAAGCGCAAGCAGGTCACCCTCTACCTGACGCCGGAGCAGGAGGACGCGCTCTCGTTCCTGCACTACACGTGGAAGAAGGAGATCAAGGTCGACCGCAGCGACATCGCCGGCTTGGCGATCGAGCTCCTGCACGCCGTGGTCGAGAGGGAGAACGGACATTTAGACTTTCAGACTTTTGAAAGTCTAAAATTCCAATTGCTGGAGGACTCGGGTACGTAGCACACATGTGAAAGCCGATTGAGGCTGGCCCCCTCAATCGGCTCACGAAAGAGTAGGTCGCACCCCGTCTTCACCCGGCGTTGCCCCTGCTCTTCGCACCTAGCATAGCACAAGGTGCACGGCTTGTCAAGGGCTAAGTGGATTCAGTGTCACTACGAACGGTGGGTGCAGCGGTGCGCTACGGTAAAGGATCTGGCCCATGACAGCAAGCCAGGATGCCGGCAAGACGATCGTGGTCCGCGATCGCCGCAAACCGAACCAGTACACGACCGACAATGTGGTCGCGCGCGAATGGCTCCCGATCCTGCGCGTCGGCGACGCCTTCTTTTTCTACTCCGTCTACCTCTCCATGGCCAACCGCGAGACAGAGAGCAGTTGGAGCAGCCTGCGCACCCTAGCCAAGTACCTCCAGTGCAGCGTCGATCTGATCATCCGCGGCAACAAGCTGCTCCAGATCTGCGAACTGATCCACGTCGAGCAGGGCGATCACCGCACCAGCAACGAGTACTTTATCCTCGACCCGCCCACGCTCACCCCCGAGCTGCTGGCGCGCATCGAGCGCCGCCTCGACGAGGTCCTCGCGCAGGAGAGCAGCGTCAACTGGCAGTCGTGGGTCACGCAGGTCCGCAAGGCGCTCAATCGCCACCGCTCGCTGACCGCCATCTGGGCCGATCGCCGTGCCCGGCGAGGGGGCAGGCCCGTCAAGACGGTCCGTCCCCAAGAGGGTGCTCGTGAGCCACAACCACTATTATCGGAACAGGGTGCTCGTGAGCCACAAGCAGGGTACTTGTGGGACACAAGCGCAGCGCACGTGACTCACGATCAGGGCGCTCGTGAGTCACAACCCGAACAAGAACAAGAAACAAACGATCATGAACAAGCTGATCTGAAGGATCAGGACGCCCTCTATGCCCTTGTTTGTGCCCGTTGCCGCCGGATCGGCGTCGCCGCGCCGGTCTTCCAGGTGCTGCTCGAGCACTATGACCTCTCCGTCCTAGCACAGCAGCTGGCGTGGCTGCCCGCCCGGAACCCGCGTGAGCCTGCTGCCATGCTGGTCAGCGCTGTGCAGGGTGGGTGGGATCCGCCTGCCTCGTTCGATCCCCGGCAGGCGGCGCTGCGCTGGGCGGAGTGGATGGGAGAAGGAGCTGCCGGCACGCCTGGAGACGACCTGGCGTCGTCCCTCCCGCCCGAAAGCGGAGCGCTGGAGGGCGACATGCCTGGTGCGGGTGAGGAGCCGGCGGATGCGCCCCCGCGGGACCGCCCCGGCGCGGCAGCGGCGGACGGACGCTCCCCCGCGGCAAGCGAGGCGCCCGGCGCAGCGCATGCGCGCGATCCGCTCGCCGCTGCCGCGACCTCCTGGGAGATCGTGCTGCAGGAATTGCAGATGCAGATGACCCGCGCCACATTCGACACCTGGCTCAACGGGTCACAGGTCGTCGCCGTGCGCGACCACGAACTCGTCGTCCGCGTGCGAGACGCCTATGCCGCCGAGTGGCTGCGCGGGCGGTGGCTGACCCCGATCGAGCGGACCGTGCACGACGTCATGGGAGCGTCCCTGCATGTCTGCTTTGAGGTCTAGCGCCCGTGCGCGCCGTTCGCTATGGCTCGCTCCACGCGTATCCCGGCACGGCGCGATCCGGCTCATCGAGCACCTCGCTCAGCGTGCGCGCCGCCAGGCCCCGTTCAGCCAAGACTGCCAGCACGCCCGGGAGCGCTTCCGCGTCCGTCACGCTGCCACAGTGCATGATGACGATCCCACCCGGGTGCGCGTGCTCGCGCAGATGGGCGATCACGTCATCGGCGTCGTGCTCGGGATCCCAGCCGCGCGGGTCGATGTTCCAGAACGCCGACTGGTACCCGAGGGACGCGACGTGTGCGCGCGTGGCGTCGTTGCGCCCGCCGTACGGAAAGCGAAAGAATCGCATCGCCACGTGCCGCCCGATCGCCCAGTCGATCGCCGCCTCGGTGTAGGCGATCTCGGCGGTTGCCGTCACCGGGCTGATCGCCGTGAAGAGCGGGTGGAAGAACGAGTGATTGCCGATCTCGTGCCCGTCCGCCGCGATCTGGCGCACGACTGCCGGGAACATGTACGCGTAGCGACCGAGGACAAAGAACGTCGCCCGCGCATCGTGTGCGCGCAGCGTCTCCAGGATCTGCATCGTGTTCCGTCCCCCGACCTCGCAGTCAAACGTGAGGGCGATCGCGGGTTGGGAACGGTCCCCGTGCCGGACCTCGTGTGTCGCCAGGTAGTGGATCGTCTCCGTGCTGTACGTGCGCGGCACGAACGGGACTGCCTCCAGTTCCGGCGGATAGGCGGATGGCACTGGAGGCAGGGGCGTCCACGGTGGGGCGGGGGCGCGTGTCACGGGCGCATAGGTCGCCAGGTCGCGCAGTGAGAAGAAGGGGCCCTCCTCGCCTGCGCTCAGGCGCACCCCGTGGCGGGGCGGGCGGGCGGGCATGGGCGCGCCGCGCCCCACCGGCGCATCGGCGTGCGCGAGCGGGCTGCCGCCCGACGCCAGCAGCGCCCACGTCGCCAGCGCGCCCCACAGCAGCGCCCACGCCGCGAGGACGTGCCGGACCAGGCGCCGTCGTGCGCTGCCCGCCTCGCGGGGCGGGGCAGAGGGGGCTTGCGGCGGCATCGGCGGCTAGCCTGTCGGGAAGGGCACCGGCGTAAAGATCAGCGCCGTCAGGATCCAGACCCCGATCCCGAGCGCCACGCGCCAACCGCTCAGCGGGGCAAGGGCGTTGAGCGGCGGGGGATGCATCCAGCCGGACAGGAACGTGAACGCGATCCAGGCGATCCAGCCGGGCCACAGCCACGCCAGTCCGGCGAGCGCGACGAGGACTGCCGTGCTCAACTTGGACGTGTGCCTGCCTAGCAGGGCATAGGCCACGTGCCCGCCGTCGAGCTGTCCGATCGGCAGCAGGTTGAACCCGCTCACCACGACGCCAAACCAGGCGGCAAAGGTCCAGGAATTGACATAGATGTCGTACGACGCCGGGATGCCGCGCAAGACGTAGACCAGGTCCTCCATCCAGCTCAGGAGGAGGGGGGTGCCCAGCGGCGTGCCGCCGGGCAGGGGCGCCATCGCCGGCGAGCGCATCAGCCCGAGGAAAAAGAGCGGCAGGGCGACCAGGATCCCGGCGATCGGTCCCGCGACGCCGACGTCAAAGAGCGCGTTGCGGTCCTCCCATGGCGTGCGCATGCGGATGATCGCCCCAAAGGTGCCAAAGCCAAAGGGGGCGGGGATAAAGAAGGGCAGGCTGCTGTCCAGCTTGTGGCGGCGCGCCGCGGCATAGTGGGCCAATTCGTGGAGGCCCAGGATCCCCATGATCGTCAGCGAGGCGGGGACGCCGCTCAGCAGGCGGCGCGGCTCCTCCGCAAAGACGCGCACGACCTCGAGCAGCAGCGCGCTTTGGTCTGTCACCTGCTCCATGCGCGCGGCGATCAGCTCGCTCTGCTCCATCAACGCGCCGCTGACGATCGTGGTCACGACCGTCACGAGCAGCAGCAGGGCGTTCAGCCACCACCGCTTGGGGCTGCTCTGCGCAAAGACCGCCGGGATCGCGGTCACGATCTCGTACTCGCCCTGCCGGTCGAGCATCGGCGTGTAGCCGAGCGGGGCGAACCGCGCGCGCAGTTCCTTGTACCCCTCGACCGGGTCCACGATCAAGCGCCCGCGGAAGGCAAGCGTCGGGCGCAAGCGCGTGCGGCGGGAGGGCGGCGCGCCCTCCTCTGGCGCCGGGGCGCGCAGCGTCTCGACGCCGTCCATGATCCCGATCAGCGCGGCGCGCAGCTGTCCAATCGTCTCGAGCCGCGAGGGATCGAGCGGTTCCGGTACGGTTGATTCTGGGTTCATCGTCTCTGTTCTAGCCTTTGTGTGCCAGGGTCAGCGCCACGCTGTCGAACGGGCGCGTCTCAAAAGTGTACGTCCGCGTGTCGGCGTCATACTGCGCCTCGGCAGGGGAGAGGGGCGCATCGTCGACGTGCAGCGCCTCGGGCGCCGCCCCCAACCCGTGCACGTGCACGCGGACCCGGTCGTAGGCAGGCTGGTATCGGCCCTCTGTGCTGCGCGCCACGCGCAGCTGGGCGGCGGCGCCCGCGTTGCCCCGCTCCAGCGTACAGTCTAGGCGGGTCACGCGGCACGCGCCCGTCTGGAAGGCTGTGCTGTGCCCGTCGTCTTCGTACAGCCATGAGGTCGCCGTGCCCGGGAACAGGTGCAGGATCAGCACGTCCACCGGGCGCTCGCCCGTGTGCTGCATGGCGGGCCATGCCGGGATCGCGCTCCCCGCGCGGACCAGGAGCGGAATGCGATGGATCGGCGCGTCGAGGCGCGTGATCTGTGGGCCTGCGGTGTGCCGCCCGGTCCACCAGTCGATCCACCGTCCGCGCGGGATGTACAGGCGCCGGGAGGTCGCGCCGCGCTCGGTGACGGGCGCCACCAGCAGCGCGTCGCCGCACATGAACGTGTCGTCGATCGCGGCGGCGTGCGGGTCGTCCTGGAAAGCCAGCGCCAGCGGGCGGGCGATCGGCAGCCCGCGCTGCGCCGCCTGCCAGCAGGCGGTATACAGGTAGGGCAGCATGTGGTAGCGCAGGGCGATCGCTTGGCGGCTGATCCGCTCGCACGACTCGCCAAAGGCCCACGGCTCCTGGTCGGACGTGTGCTTGGCTGTGTGGTTGCGAAAGAGGGGCAGGAACGCGCTCATCTGGTTCCACCGGATCAGCAGCTCACCGTCGGGCGAGCCGCTAAAGCCGCCGGTGTCGGGCCCGGTGAAGGCGATCCCGCTCAGGCCCATGTTGAGCGCCAGCGGGAGCACGTTGCCCAGGCTCGCCCAGTCGCTGCGGTTGTCGCCCAACCAGTGCGCGCTGTAGCGCTGGGCGCCAGCCCACAGCGATCGCGCGATCAGGAACGGGCGCTCCTGCGGGCGCAGGGCGCGCAGCCCCTCCGCCGTGGCGCGCGCCATCAGCATGCCGTACACGTTGTGCGCCAGGCGGTGGTCGGCGCCCTGTCCCTCCCAGTCGTGGCGGACGGCGCTGGGAAAGGTGTCGCCCGCGTGCCCAAAGACGGTGGGCTCGTTCATGTCGTTCAGGAACCCGTCCACCCCGAGCTCGACCATGTCCTGGTAGCAGGCGCCCCACCACGCGCGCACAGCCGGGGAGGTATAGTCGGCAAAGTACGACTCGCCCGCCCACACCGGACCGCTGTACAGGCTGCCGTCGGGGTAGGTGCAGAACGCGCCCCGTTTGAGCCCCTCGCGGCAGACGGCATAGGTGCGGTCCGCCTTGATGCCGGGGTCGATCATTGCCACGACCCGGAACCCGTCGGCGTGCAGGTCGGCGACCAACTGCCCTGGATCGGGGAAGCCCTCGGGGTCCCAGGTGAAGCAGCGGTAGCCGTCCATATAGTCGATGTCCAGGTGGATCGCGTCGCACGGGATCGCGCGCGCGCGAAAGCCCTGCGCTACCTCGCGCACCCGGGCGTCGGGCGTATAGCTCCACCGCATCTGGTGGTAGCCCAAGGCCCACAGCGGCGGCATCGCCATGCGCCCGGTCAGCTGGGTGTAGCGGTCGAGGACGTCGCCCAGCGCAGGGCCATAGAAGTAGTAGTAGCGCAGCTCGCCGCACTCGGCTTCGAATCGCGCGATCCCGGGGGTGTGCAGGCCAAAGTCAAAGCGCGCGCGCGCCGTGTTGTCGTAAAACAGCCCATAGGCGCGCCCGTCGACGAGCCCCACGTAGAACGGGATGTTGGTGTAGATCGGGTCGTCGCCCGGATCGTAGACCTGTGGGTCATAGTTCCACATCTCAAACGTCCGACCCCGCTTGTCGAGCGGGACCGTCTTTTGCCCCAGCCCATAGATGTGCTCGTGTGCCGGCATCTCTTTCCAGCAAAAGACCCGCTCGCCGTTCCGTTCCCAGCCCGCGCCCGCCGCGTCGCTGCAGACCGCTGCGCCCCCCGGGTCGAGGAACGCGATCGACAGGTGCGCCAGCGCGACCTTGACCTGCAGCCGCGCCGTGCGCAGCGTCAGGTACTGCGCGTCCGCGTCGACCGCCAGGTCGAGCGGAGGCCACGCGCCCTCGGGGTGGGCGACGGCGTACGAAAAGGGGGCGGGCAGCTGGCCCGAGGGGCTGACGCGCACGCGCACCAGGTCGGGCGCCAGGACGGCGATCTCGACCATCGCGTTCTCGCACGTCAGCATCACGCGCTGCGGGGCGCCGTTCTCCAGCGCCTGCCGCTGCCAGGCGAGGACGCGCCCCGGGAACGCATAGCTTGGCGCGGCGCCGGCGCGCGCGTCCGCGTCCTCGGCGCGCGGCGCCAGGAGCGAGAGTGCGCCCTGGATCGGCGCGCTGCGCGGCTCCGGCAAGCCGCGCGTGGCGGCGAACCGGCCCTCGTGGTACCGCTTGCGCGCCGGATAGAGGACCGCGCGCAGCGTCGTGCGCAAGCCGAGGGTGCGCAGCCCCTCGATCGCACGTGACAACAGGTTGCCCATGTCGTTCGAGTTCCTCCTCGGGATGGTCCGATCGATCCGTTGGTCAACGATTGTACCATACATCCCCAGTTGACGCCACAGTCCCCTTGCGCTATCATACCCCCCGGGGGACGGGGCGCGGATCGACGGAGGAGGCCGATGCACATCTCGCGCGCACACGCGCGGCGCCTGGCCCTGTACTGCCAGGGGCTCGACGGGCAGTGGGACCTGCCCGCAGACAAGGAAGGCGTGGCCCAGGCGATCGAGCGGCTCGGCTATGTCCAGATCGACACGATCGCCGTCGTCCAACGCGCGCACCACCACACCCTCTGGGTGCGGTGCGCCGACTATGCGCCGCACATGCTGCACGCCCTCCAGGCAGTGGACCGGCGCGTCTTTGAGTGGTGGGCGAGCGCCATGTCCGTCCTACCCATGAGCCACTACCGCTTTTACCTGCCGTCCATGCGCGCTGCCGCGCGCCGCCCCCGCACCCGGGCGTGGGTGGACGCGCACCGCGAGCTGGTGGACCAGGTCATGGGCCGCATCCGCGACGAGGGACCGTTGGGCTCGCGCGACTTTCAGGCGCCCGAGGGGTTCGTGCGCGGCGGCTGGTGGGACTGGAAGCCCGCCAAGCGCGCCCTGGAGGTCCTGTTTGACTGCGGGGAGCTCATGGTCGCCGAGCGACGCAACTTTCAGCGCATCTATGACCTGCGCGAACGCGTCCTGCCCCCGGACGTGGACACGCGCGAGCCAACGGCGGACGAGGTGGCGCGCTTCCGGGTGCGGCGGGCGTTGGGCGCGTACGGGTTTGCCCCGATCGACGGGATCCGCTTGCGGCAGTGGGGCAGCGCCGATGTGGAGGAGGGGACCGTCCGCGCGATGGCGGAGGAGGGCGAGGTCGTGCTGTTCCAGATCGATGGCATGGATGGGACGACCTACTGCGCCCTCGCCTCCGTGTTGGCCCAGGTCGGCGACGGGGCGCCGCCGGAGCGGCAACTGCACATCCTCTCGCCCTTTGACAGCTTGGTGATCCGCCGGCGCTGGCTCGCCGCGATGTTTGGCTTTGAGTACAAGCTGGAGGCCTATACCCCGGCGGCGCAGCGCCAGTACGGCTACTTTTGCCTGCCGCTGCTGTGGGGCGCATCCTTTGTCGGGCGCATGGATGCCAAGGCGGACCGGCGATCGCGCTGCCTGTTGGCCCGCAAACTGCACCTGGAGCCGGGCGTGACCGACGAGGCGCCCCTCGCGGCGGCGCTTGCCCCGCGCATGTGGGCCTTTGCGCGCTTTTGCGGCTGCGAGGACGTGGTGGTCGAGGCAACCGCGCCCGCCTCGTTCGCCGGACCGCTGCGGCGTGCCCTCTCGGCGGCGGGTAGGTCGCACCCCGGCGCCGCCGCGCGCAGCGCCTGACTCGGCTAGGGCAAGGTGTGCGCCGAGCGTTCGCGCCGGACCACAGGCGCGGACCCCCGTCGCACCCCGCAGGCTAGCCGACGGCGTTGCCCAGGTACCAGGGCCAGAGGATCACGGCGAGCAGGGCCTGCCACCACACCAGGTTGGCGTACGCCATCGTGAACAGCCAACCGATGAACCACAGGGCCCCGATGATGTCGCCTTGGACCTTGACCGTTCGCTGTGAGTCTGCCATTGTGCGCTCCTTTTTCGATCGATGCGGGTCTATGGCACGTTCGCCCACGAGTATACCACACGCCGCGCGCGGCATCCCGACAGTGCGCTGACGTGTGGCTGACACGTGCGGGGAGGCGCCTGCCGCAGGGGAGACAGGGAGGGTGACCGGTGACTGACCCGGGCAGCGTGCAAGAGAGCGGGACAAGACCGGATCAGCCGCTCTGGGTACGGGTGGACGATCGCCTGATCCACGGGCAGGTGACCGTGGCGTGGCGCCGCCACCTGGGCTACCGGGCGATCTGGGTCGTGGACGATGGCGTGGCGGGCGAGCCCTACCTGTGCGATGCGCTGCGCCTGGCGGCGCCGCCCGGCGTGCGGGTCGACATCCTCTCGGTCGCGGCTGCGCTGGGGCGCCTGCGCGAGGGGGCGGGGGGCGGCGGGCGCCTGCTCCTCCTGCGCGGGCTCGGGTCGGCGCAGGAACTCGTCGCCGGGGGCGCGCCCCTGACGCACCTGATCGTCGGCAACCTGGCGTGGTCGCCGGGGGCACGGCGCGTGGTGCGGGCGATCGCGCTCACCGCCGCCGACGTCGCCGCGCTCGACGGGTTGGCAGGGCAGGGGGTGCAGATCGCGTTCCAGCCGACGCCCGACGATCCTGCCCTCCCGTGGGCCGAGGTGCGGCGCCGCTGGGCGCGCGGCTAGCCGCTGCGCACCGGGGTGCGCCCGGATCTTGTGCGGCGCCGCCGGGAGCGAACGGCTAGCCGCTGCGCACCGGGGTGCGCCCGGATCTTGTGCGGCGCCGCCGGGATCGAACGGCTAGCCGATGACGCGGATTTTGTGCGGCAGGATCTCACACTCGATGGAGCTGGCGTTCGTGCAGACCAGCTCCCCATCCGCGTGCGCCATCAGCCCCCCGTTCGACTCGATCCGGATCTGTGTGGCGCGATAGCTCTTGACGTCCGCCTGCCCGGTGTGCGTGCCCCGCAAGAAGTGGGGCAGCAGGGCCAACATCCGCATGCGCGGGATGTCTTCCACGACGCAGATGTCGAGCAATCCGTCGTCGGGTTGGGCGTGCGGCGCGACAAAGAACGCTCCCCCGGCGCGCGAGCCGTTGCACACGTCGACCATGAGATAGGTGCCCTGCTCGGAATGGGCCTCTCCGTCGACCTGGTAGCTGATCGTGGCTTGGACCGGCTTGAGCGTGAGAAAGATCGACTTGAGCACGACCGGGAGATAGAGCGCCATGCCGCGCAGGAAGCGCACCTTGCTCGCCTCGACGTTGACCACGCCCTCGAACCCGATCCCGAGCGTGTTGTCAAAGAAGCGCGTCTCGCCGTCGATCGTGAGCCGCGCCACGTCGATCACGCGCGTCTCGTGGCGCGCCAGCTGCGCGCATGCCTCGGGCAGGTCGCTCGGCGTGCCCACAGCCCAGCTCAGGTCACATCCCGACCCGACCGGCAGGATGCCCAGTGTGCCGATCACGTGCCCGTTGACGCTCGCGTCGGGCGTGCTGCTCAGCATGCCATTCACGACCTCTTGGTACGTCCCATCGCCCCCGGCGGCGACGATCGTGTCATAGCCGTCGAGCACTGCCTGGCGGGCGATGTCGATCGCCTCGCCGGGCCACTGCGTCTGCACCAGGTCATAGTCCAGCCCGTGCTCGCGGAGCAGTGACTCGATCTGGGGGACTGCGCGTGCCGCGTATCCCTTGCCGGCGATCGGATTGACGATCACTTTGTAGCGCATTTCTCTCCTCCTGGTTTGCTCTTACAGGTGATAACACCAGGAGGTGGCGGCAGTGACGTCATCTTTTTTCTCCCCCACAAGAGCGTGTAGCGCGCCACACACCGGATCGGCCCGTGGGCCAGGTCGCGCTCCATGCGCGCTAGCCCGCGTGCGAACGCCGCGTCCGAGATCAGGTGCAGCGCCGAAAAGGCGCGCGCGCGGTACGCGTCGATCGCCGTCGTCTCGTACGCACAAGAGACCGTGCGCGTCTCCGCACGCCCAAAGCCTGCCGCCGCCATCATCTCCTCCAGGACTGCGATCCGCGGATAGCGCGCTAGCTCCAGCGGCACCGTCTCCGGAAAGTAGGTCGAGAGCGGCGCCCGGTGGCGGATGATCCAAGCCGAATCGGTCGCCGTGCAGATCCAACCTCCCGCGTCGAGCACGCGGTACGCCTCGCGCATGGTCGCCGCCCGGTCCGCGACGTGGTGGATCACGTCGACCGAGTAGACCATGTCAAAACGTGCGCCCGCATAGGGCAGCGCCTCGGCGCGCCCGACCTGCCACGCGACGTCTGCATCGCGCGCCCGGGCCTGAGCCAGCATCGCGATCGACGGGTCGAGGCCCCACGCCGGGCAGTCCAGCTGTGTGCGCAGGGCGCGCACATAGTTCCCTGTCCCACAGCCGACTTCGAGCACCCGTACCGCCGGTGGAGGTCCCTGCGCCCGCACCCTATCGCAAAGCGCGGCGAGCACGTCCGGGTGCACCTGCCGGTGCCGCGCATAGACAGCGGCGACCTCGTCATAGTCGAGCGGGCTTCCCCTCACTTGCGCGCCACCACGAACACCCGATCCTGGCTCTCGGGCGACGGGATCGGCATGCCCAGGTCTTCGGCCTGGGAAAAGTAGACGCTGCGCCACCCGCCGCTCAGCAGCGCCTCGCGGACCCACGCCATGTCAAACGCCGTATTGTACGCCGTCTGATCGAAACGCTCGTACAGCCCGTCTTGGGTGCGCACAAAGCCCGTGATCCGGACCCAGGCCCGCCCCGCGTCCTCGTCGTAGACGCCGCGATCGATGATCAGCGCGTCGTGCATGTCGCGCACATTGATCCCGTTCCAGCGGCGCAGCCCGGCGCGCGTGTTCAGGTCAAAGACAAAGAACCCGCCGGCGCGCAGCAGGGCGAAGACCGAGCCAAAACAGCCGCGCAGCGCTTCGCGATCGGGGAGGTGGTTCAGCGAGTCGAACGTCGAGACCGCCAGCCCAAACGACCCGTCGACCGTGAACGATGCCGCGTCCGCCTCGAAAAAGCGCGCCGCTCCGCGCGCGACATAGGGCGCCGTGTTCTGGCGCGCATAGCGCAGCATGTGCGGCGAGAGGTCGATGCCCGTCACGCGGTAGCCGTGCGCCAACAAGTGCGCCGCCAGTTGGCCCGTGCCACAGCACACGTCGAGCAGCGTGCGGTCGTCTGCGCCCCCCGGCGTGCTCTCGTAGAAGGCCCGGATCGCCGGCGCGACCCGTTCGGCGAAAAATGCCCAGCGCTCATTGTACACCCGCGCAAACGCGGGGCCATAGGCCTGCATCTCTGCCTCCCTGCCCGCCGCCGCTCCCTGCCTCCCCACGTGGGAGAAACCGGAGGGGAGCCACGACGAGGCCAAGCCCTTCCCTAGTCTTCCCCCACCCGGGGCGCCGATCGGGCGCTGTGTATGCCGGCGCGCACCCGGGCCAACGCGCCCTCGCCATAGAGCATCATGCCGACGCCGACCAGGACCAGGGGCAGCCCAGCGGCGAGCAGCGGCACTGGCGTCTCGCCGTCGAGCAGCAGCCCGAGCAGCGTCGCGATCACGGGGTTGACCAGCGCATAGCTCACCACGCGGCTGGCGGGCTCGTGCGCGATCAAGTACGTGTACGCCCCAAAAGCCAGCGATCCGACTACGCTCAGGTAGAGCAGCGCCAGCGCCGAGCGCGCCGAGAGCGCCGGCAGGATCTGAGACGCGGACGGTGCGAGCAGCGCCGCCCCCACGGTGCACACGACGCCGACGAACAGCATCTGCATCCCGCTGTTGGCGAGCGGGTCGGGATAGGTGCGCACGTGCGGCCCCAGGCTGGTCGCGAGACCCCAGCATCCCACGCCGCCCATGATCATCCCGACCCCGGGCGACAGCCCGCCCACCGCGGCATCTCCGTTGTAGAGCAGCAGCCCCACACCGCTGACCCCGATCGCGATCCCGGCGAGCCGGACCGCAGAGATGCGCTGCCGGAAGAGCAGCCAGTCAAATCCCGCCACCACCAGCGGCGTGTTCGCGATGATCAGCGCGGCGACATAGCTGTCCACCGTCTGCTCGGCGATCGTGATCAGCCCGTTGCCGCCGATCAACAGCAGCGACCCCAGCAGCGCCGAGGCGAGTGCGTGGCGCAGCGTCGGGCGACCGCGCCCGCGGACGCGGGATGCGGAAAGCCCGAGGAGCAGGGCGCCGCCAACCAGGTAGCGCAAGCCGACGACGTAGAAGGGGGGGATGGTCTCTACCGCGAGCTTGATCGCCAGGTAAGTCGATCCCCAAACGATGTACAGGGTGATGTAGCAGAGGACGATCAGGGTCCGTTCTCGCTTCACGTGGTGTCTTCTAGCTGGACGTCCGTCCAGGCGTCTCGGTCCCTTCGAGGGCGGCGCGCGCCCGCTCCAACCACTCGCGCTCCGCGGCGTAGGTCAGCGCCTGTGCGGCATCCTGCCAGCTCATCCACACCGGCTCGAACTGGAGTTCCTTGGGCGCGCGCGCCACCTGGCGTGGACCCACCAGGCGCAGCGCGAAATACCGCTCGTCCCGCACGATGTGGGCGTCGCGAAAGTCAAACTCGACGACCTGCATGCCCAGGTCGGCGGCGAGCTCTAGGTCGGCGTAGCCGCTCTCCTCCACCACTTCGCGCAGCGCCGTCTGGAGCGGCGCCTCTCCCGCCTCGATGTGTCCCTTGGGCAGGCGGACCTCGTCGCGACTGGGGCGGAGCAGGACCAGCACGCGCTCCCCGTCGACCACGACCCCGCCCGCCGCTTGGTAGCGGAGCGCCCTCATGTCCCCTCCTCCTGTGCGCCGGCGTCGTCCGGCGCGAGCAGCGCGCGCGCGACGATCAGCCAGCGCCGTTCCTCGTCAAAGACCAGCCCCTCGATCGCCGCGGGCCAAGACAGCCACTCGGGCGTGAACTTGACGTCCCCCGGCGGGCGCGTGCGCTGGCGCGGGCTCCGCAGGCGCATGAGGTAGTAGTGCTCGTGCCGGATCGTGTGCCCCTGGTCGCTGTCGTACTCGACGACCTGCACGCCCAGATCGGCGAGCACTTCCAGGTCGGCGTAACCGCTCTCCTCCGTCACCTCGCGCAGCGCCGCCTGGAGCGGATCTTCGCCGCCCTCGATGTGTCCCTTGGGCAGGCGCAGGTCCGCATAGCGCGCACTGCGCAGCGCGAGGACGCGTGCGCCGTCGATCACGACGCCGCCTGCGGCGTAAAAGCGGTGTACAGACATAGGCGATCCCTTTGCCCAGATAGGCCTGCGCCGCGCCGCCCTAGCTGCGCCGCGCCTCGAGCGCGACCGCCGCCGCGGCGACCAGCGCGACGCACAGCAGTGCGGCGTATGCCACGTACGGCGCCCACGGCATGGGCAGCCCGATCGGGCGCGCGCCGTCCAGGGCAACCCGGAACGCGCACGCCGTTCCCTGGGCCTGCCAGGCTGCCGCCGTGGTCGCTGCCGCGGCGAACGGGTGCGTACATGCCAGGACGCCGCCCGACGCGAGCCACAGCGCCAGCGACCGCCCCCCCACGTCCGCCGGGACGCCGTCGATCAGCGCGCGCACGGCGCCCAGGGAGAGTGTAACCGCGATCGGCGCGCTGGTCAAGACCGCGCCTCCTGCGGCGAGGCTTGCACCGCTCGCCCACGCGCGCGAGCGGGCGGCGCTGCCGATCAGGGCGCCGAGTGCGGCGCCGGCGGCGGCGGTCACCCCCACGACCAGCGCACCGATCGCCGCGATCCCGAGCGGGATCGCGCCTGCCGCCGCAGTCAGCGCCAGGACGGGCAGCGCGGCTACGCTGGGCAGGAGGACGCGCGCCAGCGCAGAGAGCGCCGTGCCGGTCGCGATCGCGTGCGCCGGCAGCGCCGTGACCCGCAGCAGGTCGAGCGTCCCCTCCTCGCGCTCCGCGGCGAGGGCGCGTGCGGCGTACACGATCGGCGCCGCCGCGTCGAGCGCCAGCAGCGCGACGTAGGCGCCCGCCGCCGCGCCGCGCCACGCGACCTCGCTTGCCCACGCGCCTGCGCCTGCGGCGGCAAGGCGGAATCCCACCAACGCTGCCCCGGCGGTCAGCGCGGCATATGCGGCGCCGGCAGCTGTGACGCGCCAGGTGCCCGCCCGCTCGCGCAGGTCCTTGCGGACGACCGCCACGCCTAGCGCGTGCGACAGGACGTGGGCAGGCGCGCGCGCCCGCTGGCGCGACCCGCTATCTGTGCGCATCGTGTGTCTCCTCCGCAGCGTGCGCGTACAGGTCGGCGAGCGCATCTCCCCGTTCCGCCACGGTCAGGACCGCGATCCCGCCCTCGACCAGGGCGCGGAGAAGCGCCGCCTGTGCCCGATCGTCGTTCGGGCAGCGCAGGTCGATCTCGGCTCGCCCCGGGCGCGCGGACCGGGCGTCCTCGTCCATCGCAGCCGGTCCGTGGGGGTCTCGCGCCTCCTCCAGCGCGACGCCTGGCATGGCGCGCAGCAAGGCGCGTGCACGCGCCAGCTGCGTGGCGACCCGCGCCTCCGTGGCGACCGGCGCCTGTATGCCGACCGTCACCCGCAGGCGGCGCGTCCCGGGTGGGGGGGCGAGCGCGTCGGGGGCGCCACTGGCGACGAGGCGCCCGGCGCGCAGCACGCCGATCGTCGTCGCGGGCAAGGCGGCGAGCGCGGGCAGGAGGTGCGAGGCGAGCACGATCGTCTTGCCCATGCGGTGGATTTCGTGTAGCAAAGAGAGGACCTCGCGTTGGCCCTGCGGGTCCAGCCCGGCAGTGGGCTCGTCCAGCAGGAGCACGTCGGGGTCGTGGGCCAGTGCGCGCGCCAGGGAGAGGCGCTGCCGCTCCCCGTGCGAGAGGGCGGCGGCGGGCGCGTCGCGCTGTGCGTCCAGGTCGAACAGGTCGAGCAGCGCGTCGACCAGCGCTTGCCGCGCCGGGGCGTGGATGTCCTGGCAGGCGGCGTAAAAGTCGAGGTGCGCGCGCACCGTCAGCCGCGCGTACACGGCGCTCCGCTCGGGCACGTAGCCGATCTGGCGGCGCACGCCGGGCGCGTCGTGGCGGACCGAGCAACCGCCCACGTAGGCGTCGCCGGCGCTCGGTCGGAGCAGGGTGGACAGGATGCGCAAGAGCGTGCTCTTGCCCGCGCCGTTTGGCCCAAGCAGGCCATAGATCGCGCCCGCCGCGACCTCGAACGTCAGGTCCTCGATCGCCGGATAGGCGCCGTACTGGAATGCCAGGCTGCGCGCCTCGATGATCGGCGTCACGCCGTGTCCTTTCGAACCCTCGACCGTCCCGTCGCAGGGGCGCCGTTGGTCCAGTATACCCCAGACCCCCGAGCTCTCCAAAACCGCGAGGGCCTAGGTTGTGCCGGCGCCGGATCGGCGGTACAATGCGCACACGCTTTCGATAGAGCTGGACTCCCAGAGGAGGGTCACATGAAGACAGCGCTATTCACCGTGAGCTATGCCGGGTTCTGGGGGCAGGCGCGGCTTTCCCTGCCCGACGTGCTGCGCAAGGCCAAGGAGCTGGGCTTTCCCGCGGTCGAGATCATGGGCAAGCGCCCCCATCTGTCCGTCGTCGACTGCTCGCTCGACGACGTGCGCGCCTACCGGGCGCTGCTCGACGAGCTGGGCCTCGAGGCGGCGAGCCTCGCCGGCTATACCAACTTTACGGGCGGGATGGAGAGCCGCGAGGTCCCGTTTGTCGAGATCCAGCTCGCGTACATCGACCGCTTGGCCCAGTTCGCCGAGATCCTGGGCGCGGACCTGATCCGGATCTTTACCGGCTACAACACCCCTGCGATGTCCTACGATCAGCAGTGGGATCTGTGCGTCGGCGCGGTGAGAGAGGCGTGCGATGTCGCCGCCCGCTACGGGCTCAAGATCGGCGTGCAGAACCACCACGACATCGGCGTCGGCGCCGAAGCCTACGAGGACCTGCTCGACCAGGTCGACCGGCCTAACTGCCGCGCCATGTTCGACGCGTGGAGCATCGCGCAGCACGGTTCGGACCTGGTCGCATGGGCGAGGCGCATGGCGCCCCGCATGGCGCAAACCACGGTCGCCGACTATGTCCGGCAGCCGCGCTATCACCTGGACACGGCGCTTTCGAGCTATGAGCCGCGCGCGCCCTACCTGCGCGCCGTGCCGGTGGGAGAGGGGTTCATCGACTACCAGGGCTTTTTCCGGGGCCTGCGCGAGGGGGGCTTTGACGGCTATGTCTCGTTCGAGATGTGCTCGCCGGTCAAGGGGGGCGGCAGCATGGAGAACCTCGACGCCACCGCTCGATCCAGCCGCGAGGCGCTCGAACGCATGATGGCGGGCTGAGATGCGCCTTGACCGTCGGGCGTCCCTCGGCTACAATGGGCGCACGGTCTAGCGCGGCGATTCGGGAAGGTTCGCGCACAGGAGGCGGGACGTTTGATGAGTAACCGGTTCCTCGGGATAGGGGGGTGGGCTGCGACAGCGCTGCTGCTCGTGCTTGTCGTGGGCGCTGGCTGCGCGCGTGCGTCTGGCACCGCGGCGGGCCAAGCGCTGCAGGTCACGGTCAGCATCCTGCCCCAGCAGTACTTTGTGGACCGGATCGGCGGCGAGCACGTACAGGTCGGCGTCATGGTCGAGCCCGGCGCCAACCCGGCGACGTACGAGCCCAAGCCAGAGCAGCTGGTCGCCCTGAGCCGCTCGGCGCTCTATTTCCGGATCGGCGTGCCCTTTGAGGACGTGTGGATGCCCAAGATCGCGGCAGCCAACCCCGAGATGACGATCGTCGACACCGCCGCCGGGATCGACCGCATCCCGATCGCCGACCACGACCACGGAGAAGACCACGACGAGGGCGAACACGACGAGGGCCCAGAGGGCGCGCTCGATCCCCACATCTGGCTCTCCCCGCGCCTGGTGGCGATCCAGGCGCAGCACATCGCCGATGCCCTGATCGCCGCCGCGCCCGCGCACGAGGCGCGCTTTCGCGACAACCTGGCGGCGTTCCTGGCAGAGATCGAGGCCCTGGACGCCGAGATCGCCGACACGCTGTCTGGTGTGAGCGGGGCGCGCTTTCTGGTCTTCCACCCCTCGTGGGGCTACTTTGCGCAGGACTATGGCTTGGAGCAGATCGCGATCGAGGTCGGCGGGCAAGAACCGAGCGCGCAAGAGCTGGCGCGCCTGATCGAGACTGCCAAGGCGGACGGGATCCGGGTCGTCTTTGCCCAGCCCGAGTTCAGCACCGTCGACGCACGGACGATCGCCGGCGAGATTGGGGGCCAAGTGCTGCTCGTCAGCCCGCTCGCGCCCGACTGGCTGGCGAACATGCAGCGCGTCGCCGAGACCTTTGCCCAGGCCCTTGGCGACCGGGCTGGAGGATGACGATGGGACTACAGCCCGAACGGCGTGAGGTGATCGCCATTCGCCACCTGTGGGCGGGCTATGAGCACGAGCAGGTGCTCGAAGACGTCAACCTCTCGGTGCGCGAGTTGGACTTTATCGGGCTGATCGGCCCGAATGGCGGGGGCAAGACCACGCTGATCAAGGTCTTGCTGGGACTGCTGCCGCCTACGCGCGGTGAGGTGCAGGTCATGGGCATGTCGCCCCGCGAAGGGCGACGCTACATCGGCTATGTGCCCCAGTTCGTCGAGTTCGATCGCGAATTCCCGATCAGCGTGTGGGACGTGGCATGCATGGGGCGCCTCGGCAGGCGAGGCCTCTTTCACCGCTTCACTGCCGAGGATGACGCCGTGGTCGCCGCTGCCCTGCGCCAGGTCGAGATGCTCGACCTGCGCGACCAACCGATCGGCGAACTGTCGGGCGGGCAGCGGCAGCGGGTCTACATCGCCCGCGCCCTGGCGACAGAGCCCGCGATCCTGCTCCTCGACGAGCCGACGGCGAGCGTCGACCCGCAGATCCGGACGAGCATCTTTGAGCTCCTGCGCGATCTGAACGACCGCGCCACGATCCTGATGATCTCGCACGACATGGGCGCCGTCTCGTCCTACGTCAAGACCGTGGGCTGCGTCAACCGCCGCCTCTTTTACCACAACGAGCGGCACCTGACGCCCGAGATGCTCGAACTGGCGTACCAGTGCCCGATCGACCTGCTGGCGCACGGCGTGCCGCACCGCGTCCTGGCAGAACACGACCACGCCGCGCACGACCACGCTGCACACGACCACGCCGCGCACGCGGGGAGGGAAGGTCCATGATCGACGCCATCGTCGATGCCCTGGGGTTTGCGTTCATGCGCCACGCCCTCGCGGCGGGCGTGCTGGTCAGCATTGCCTGTGGCGTGATCGGCACCTTTGTCGTAGTCAAGCGGATCGTGTTCGTCAGCGGCGGGATCGCGCACGCCGCCTACGGCGGGATCGGGCTCGGCTACTATGTCAAATACACCCTGCTGCCGCTCCTCTTTGCGGGCAGCGCCCTGGCGCAGGATCCGGGCCCTGGCGGCTTTCCGCTCGGCGGCGCGATCCTGTTCAGCTTGGGGGCAGCGGTCGTCATGGGCGTGGTCCAGCGCCGCACCCGCCAGCGCGCGGACACGATCATCGGCGTGCTGTGGGCGATCGGCATGGCGGTGGGGATCCTCTTTGTCGACCTCAGCGCGGGCTACAAGGTCGACCTGATGAGCTACCTGTTTGGCAGCATCCTCGCCGTCGAACCGGTCGAGCTGCTCGTCATGCTCGCCCTCGACGCCCTCGTCGTCGCCGTGGTCGTCCTGCTCTACAAAGAGTTGGTCGCGATCTCGTTCGACGAGAGCTTTGCCACGGTCGAGAACGTGCCCGTCGACGCGATCTATGTCGTGCTCTTGTGCCTGATCGCGCTCACCGTGGTCATGATGATGCGCGTCGTGGGGCTGATCATGGTGATCGCCATGCTGACCATGCCGGCGGCGATCGCGGGGCAGTTCGTGGGCGATCTGCGGCGGACCATGGTCTGGGCGGTCGTCCTTGGCGTGCTCTTTACGGTGCTGGGTCTGTGGCTGTCGTATGCCTGGAACCTCACCTCGGGGGCGAGCATCATCCTCGTCGCCGGCGTGGGGTACCTGCTCAGCCTCGTCGTACGCGCCCTACGCGCGCGCCGTCCATAACACACGAGAAACCCGATCTCTCCAAGACACACGAGAAACCCGATGTCTCCAAGACATCGGGTTTCTGATCGTCGGGCGGGACACGAGAAACCCGATGTCTCCAAGACGCAGGAGAAACCCGAT